>JAZRUM010000001.1:0-6068 GCA_045652545.1 Faecousia sp.
GCCTCTGCGGCGATGTCCATAAAGACCTTGGAACGATGGCTCATTTCCATGACGCACATGCCGCTGCCGCGGTAGTTCATCATTTCGGCTGCGATCTCCTCCAGGACCTCTTCGGGCATCATGGCGGGGCCTGCGGAGAAGTTGTAAGTACGACCGTATTTCATAGCTTTTTTCCTCCAAATTCAGATTTATTTTTGCGCGGGAGGCGCACGGATTTCCACCATTTAGTATACGACAGAAACACAAAAGAATCAACCATAATATGCGGCTGTATTTGTAAAATTTGCCGCAAAAAGAGAAAGAATGCACCCAATCGCACGCCGAAAGGGATGTGAAAAAACGGACAAAAGCCCCGTGCTGCCGCGACCGATCCGGACAGAGCCGTGAAAGGGACGGAAACTGTGCAAAAACAGCAAGATATTTCCAAAAAGTTGCAGAGGAAATGATATTAAGTTGAAAATTGTGTTGATTTGACTTTAAGGC
This sequence comes from Faecousia sp., assembly GCA_045652545.1. Classification (GTDB taxonomy): domain Bacteria; phylum Bacillota; class Clostridia; order Oscillospirales; family Oscillospiraceae; genus Faecousia. The sequence goes on from JAZRUM010000001.1 coordinate 484, forward strand.
TGTAGTTATACAACAAACACGCATTAAAAATCATTGAAAAATGTTCTTTTCTCATAGTTATTGCGTTCAGTGGTTGTGCGCCTTGTGCTTGTGTAAGGGGTGAAAATGACTTGACTGCAGCTTAATGCTGACGAAGACCATGCTCTCATTTTTGAGGGTGTGGTCTTATTTTTTGGCACAGTTATTGGAAAATACATTATCACATTTTACGTTTATTCTGTGTTTCACTTTTGAGCTGTCTATTTTTTGGTACTTTGGAAGAGTTGAGATAGGATAATGGACAAAATAATGGACAGTTATACATATCAATACAAGTAAATCAAAAATCAAGGGAGTATTTACTGAAAATATTTTAGTGAAAGGAGTTGTAGTTATGAAAAGCAAATTGGTTGCAATGATGGTGTGTATCTTTTTAGGTTGTTTTAGTAGTGTTTTTTTCGTTGTAGTATCTTCTTCAATGAATACTTTTTCTACAAGTGTTGCAGAAACTCAGCCTACCATACATTATCAGTCCATAACTGTAAAACAACTTTATGACGAGCTCGAAAAAAATCCTTTGAGAACAGAAAAAGCATATCAAGACGCTTATGTAGTCATAACGGCTAAATTGAGTGTTATAGATAATGACGGTGTTTACATTGGTATAATTGATTTTACTGACGTATGGGGGCTTGAAAGTATTTGTTGCTCTATCACAGATAATAGTCAAATAGATAAAATTATCCATTTCAACAAAGGTGATAAAATAACTGTATATGGTCAGATTACAAGTGTTCGTGAGGATAGGCTCTACACTTTAGACATAATAGATATAGAATAACAAATAGAAAGAGGTGCGGAAGTTCCGCACCTCTTTCTGTGTAGGGTTAAAATGGTAACATACCCTCGTCAATCTCGTTTTCCTCTGTGTTGAAATCGTCCCAGGCACTAACGTCAGGGGTTTCTTCAAGGTCAACTAACTTTTCCTCTTCAATGATAAATAAACGGTCTAAATCAACAAGGTCTGTACCTTTGCTGTATGTCAGTTCATCGTCAGAAACCTCATAGTATGTCAAGAACTTCAAATCTTCTGTGTAGATACTAAACACCTTGTCCTGTGCAATTAGGTCATAGACAATTTCTGCTCGTTCCTTTTTCGGTAAGTTCATAATGGCAGAGTACAGTTCCCAATGGCTCATTCGGGAATATCTCTTGATACCATATTTCTTGCCATAGGGTCTTAATTTACCAACAGGTGTTTCCTTGATATATTTTCTTTGGTCGAAAGAGATAACACGGTCTTCCTCGTCAAACTTGAAGAACTTGTTATCTGTTCTCCTACGCATTTCTTTTGTAGCCTGGTCGAGCAGAGCCAAATATCTTCCAGTAGGGGTAGGTGCAACAAAGAAGTCTAATGTCTTTTCGTCTTTAAGGGTAAATGAGGATTTATTTTTCACAAGTTCAATTAAGACGGTTTCAGCGTCTTTCATTGAGTAGAGAGTGGTCTTGTGGGCATGTTTCCAATTATAGATAAAAGTGTACGCAGACACATACATAGGTAAATATTTGGTTGCAACGCCTGTGGTTTCTTTCTCCAAAAACCTTTTGAGGTAGTTATGGAACGAATTGACACGAGATAAATTTAAACCATTTGAGTATTTGATTTCGCAGAACTCATTGAATGGTAAATCCTTGTTGGTTTCAATGTAATCAAGAATACCTTGGTGGTAGAGTTGTGCCATTATCTTTTTGTTGTTTTCATACAACTTTCTGATTTCCTCGTCTTCCTCTTTGAGGGTTGCTCGCATTACTGCCTTTTTAGATATTCCAGGCAGATAATCACGTTGTCTTAACTCCTTTACGAATGAAGAGGGACGAACATAGTGAGGAACTTTTTTCAAATTACAATAATCTGTGTAAATAGGGCTTGCGTCAGAACACAGATAGGTTACATTTTCAAAATGCTCGTCAAAGCAATCAGTAAACAGTTGTGGGTCAGCTTTACCCATGCTTGTAACCACAGATACGGCACGATTGTTGTTATCTACGGCACAGACCACACAGCAGTATTCCGCACACATTACACCCAATCGGCTGGGTGAGTAACCTTTTCGGGGCAATCTTCTTTCTATTACATTTGGGATAACATTGATAAGTTTCTTGCCTAAATCCGTTCTTGTGCCTTTTTGATTTTCCCTAAAAAATGTTTCGTCAACTTGAATGACACCAGACAATTTAGGGGTTGGCATAAGAGCCATAGCATTGATAAGTTTATGTCGTGCCAGCAGTACAGTATTTCTGGATATGCCCTTTATATCATAATCCTGTTCAAGGGTATCTATCATTTTATCCAATGACACAGTATTGATTGTCATTTGCAGGAGTTTAACCCAAACATCCCAAGTCCAATTTGTGCTTTCCATAAAGGTGCCAGTTGTAAGGGTATAGGTGGTATTGCACTTTTTGCATAGGTATCTTTGTAGATGGTGCGCTGTACCATTCTTGACAGTCTTTGTAGCGCCACAGTTAGGACAACTTGGTGCTGGTAACAACCCCTCCAACTTCAACTGTAATTCTGTCTGTCGTATTGTGTTGATTTGGTCTAAGACCTTAACTTTCTGCTTGTTTTCATATTCTTTCAGATATGGTACGAGTTCGTCATAGGACAAACTCATTAAGTATTTCTTGAAAATTACACTATCGGGTTTTTTCATAGTGGTCAGTCCTCCTTGCAAAAAATATCTAATCCAAAATAGATATTTTTGTCAGTCGGGTTAGGGTTATGTGCCCATTTTTTGCTTCTGTCAAGTAGACACGCCTTTACCACTATAATACAGTTTATGCATCGAGAATACAAGGTTAAAGGTCATCAACACAATTCTCAACTATATAAAGGAAATGACGGAATGCTTGCATATTCACCGGGGGGATGATATAATCATCTTTACAATATTTTTATAAGGAGTTGGTTTTTCCGTGGACCCGGCCAGTTGTATACTGTACATTTTCTTTCTGTTGTGTTCTGCTTATTTCGCCTGCTGTGAGACGGCCTATACCGCTGTCAGTAAGGTGCGCTTGCGCACCATGGCGGACAAGGGCAACAAACGGGCAAAAAAAGCCCTGTGGGTTTGTGACAGGTTTGATAAGACCCTGACTACCATCCTCGTCGGCAACAACGTGTTCCATGCCAGCTGCGCATCGCTTTCCGCGCTGATTGTTATGCGCCAGTTTGCGGAGGAATACGTGGTGTACGGTACGCTGATCACCACGCTGATCGTGTATCTGTTTGCCGAGATGCTGCCCAAGAGCCTGGCCAGAGCCCGGGCGGAGGAGATCGCACTGGTGTTTTCCTCCAGCATGGTGCTGCTGGTGCGTGTGCTGACGCCGATCTCCGCCTTGTTTTCGGGCATTTCCGGACTGCTGTCCCGGTTCTTCGCCGCAGACGAAGAGAAGACGGTGACGGAAGAAGAACTGATCAGCATCATCGAGACCATCGAGGATGAAGGCGTTCTGGAGCCGGAAAAGCAGGCGTTGGTGAACTCGGCCATGGAGTTCCGCGACAAGCTGGCGGAGGACATCATGGTTCCCATCGATCAGGTGGTCCGTGTATCCAGCGCAACGCCGCTGCCGGAGCTGGCGGAAATGGTCAGGGAGCTTCCCTGGTCCCGTCTGCCGGTCTATGAAAGAAATGAAGACAATATTGTTGGTATTCTGCCGGTCAACGCGTTTTTAAGCAGTTACGTTGCCGGGAAGCCCATTTTGCTGCGGAAGATCCTGCTCAAGCCCTACGTGTTTGACCGGAAGACGGAGATTTCCGTTCTGCTGCAGAGAATGCGCCTGAATAAGCTCCATATGGTATTCGTGGTGGATGAAAACCGGAAAAAGGTCGGTATCATCACCATGGAGGACCTGCTGGAAGAGCTGGTGGGCGACATTCAGGACGAAAGCGACGCAGGCGAAGGCCTGCAGCTGATGTAAGGGGGGCGGCAGAATGGAATACATACTGATCGTACTGCTGCTGATGGGTTCCGCGTTTTTCTCCGGTACGGAGATCGCATATACCTCCCTGAGCAAGCTGAAGATGAAGCGGGAAAATGAGAGCGCCGACCGGACGCATAAGCTGGTCAGCTTTATCTACAACCGCTATGATTACGCCCTGTCCACTGTGCTGGTGGGCAACAATCTGGTGAACATCGGCGCCACCTCGGTGGCGACTGTGCTGGCGGTGAAGCTGGCGGCGGCCAGGGCGCTGTCCGATGACGTGGCATCCACCATCGTGACGGTGGTGATGACGGTCATCATCCTCATCGTGGGTGAGATCACACCCAAGATGATCGCGCGGCGCTGCAGTGAAAGCATTGCACGGTTTGCCGCATATCCCTTGCTGGTGCTGATGATCCTGTTTTTCCCGGTGGTCTGGCTGACCACCTGTATCGTCAACCTGTTCAGCAAACTCTGGAAACGGGCGGACGGACAGGAAATCACCATTACCGAGGAGGAGCTGGAAAATCTTCTGGACACCGCCGAGGATGAAGGCGTGATCGACGAGAGTGAGACGGAGCTTCTGCAGTCCGCTCTGGAATTCACCGATATGGATGCGGCTGATATCCTGACGCCCCGTATCGATGTCATAGGATTTGAGATCAACGACAGCATCGAGAGCGTTTTGAAGGTGGTGGAGGAGACCCAGTTCTCCCGCTACCCGGTGTATGAGCGTACCATTGACCATGTGGTGGGCATCCTGTATGTCAAGCATTTGCTGCGGGAGCTGGTGAGCCGGAAGGATGTGGCGCTGAAGGATTTGCTGCTGGAACCGGCCTATATCCCCAAGACCATGCACCTGCATGACATTATGGATGAGTTCCGGACCCATCAGACCCATATGGCTGTGGTGGCTGATGAATACGGCGGCATCATGGGCATCGTCACCATGGAGGACGTGCTGGAGCAGCTGGTGGGCGAGATCTGGGACGAGAATGATGACATCGTCAACGACTGGCAGCAGTTGGACAAGCACCGCTATGAGCGCTCCGGCGATATGAATCTGACGGATTTCTGCGACAATCTGGATCTGGATGAAGAGGAGATGGACAGCGACTGCGCCACGGTAGGCGGTTGGGCTGTGGAAAACATCGGTGCTATGCCGGTACCCTTCGATTCCTTTGATTACAAGCGGTTTACCGTTTTGGTGAAGCATGTGGACGACAATCACCGTATCACCCGCCTGCTGATTCTGGAGCATGAATTCAGCGCAGAGGATTTCCCGGATCATGATGAATAAAGAGAACAAGGAGACAACGCAAAGCGTTGTCTCCTTGTTTGTTGTCAGGATGCCAGATATTCCATGGGGTCCATAGTAATGCCGTTGTTCATGACGGAAAAGTGGAGGTGGGGACCTGCGGCGGCTTCCCCTGCGGCACTGGTTCCCACGGCGCCGATCAGCTGACCTGCCTCCACCCGCTGACCAAACTTCACCGTCAGCTCAGGAGCAAGACTGGCATAGGTGGTGCGGCTGCCATCGGCATGCTGGAGGACCACCGTGGTGCCCAGCAGTTCGTCCTCCCGGATATCGGCCACAGTGCCTGCCGCCGCTGCCAGTACACCGG
>JAZRUM010000002.1:0-20159 GCA_045652545.1 Faecousia sp.
GCTCGGTACGGCACAGACCGATGCCTTCTGCGCCCAGCTCGCGAGCCTTCTTGGCATCACGGGGGGAATCAGCGTTGGTGCGGACCTTCAGAGTTCGGTACTGGTCAGCCCAAGCCATGATACGGCCGAACTCGCCAGCGATCTCAGCGTCCTTGGTCTCGATGATGCCGTCATAGATGCAGCCGGTGGAACCGTCCAGGGACAGCTCGTCGCCTTCGTGGAAGGTCTTGCCGCCCAGAGTGAAGACCTTGTTCTCCTCGTCCATCTTGATCTCGCCGCAGCCGGAGACACAGCAGGTGCCCATGCCACGAGCAACGACAGCTGCGTGGGAGGTCAGACCGCCACGGACGGTCAGGATGCCCTGAGCGGCCATCATGCCTTCGATATCTTCAGGAGAGGTCTCCAGACGAACCAGAACGACCTTCTCGCCACGGGCAGCCCATTCCTTGGCAACTTCAGCGGTGAAGACGATCTTACCGGCAGCAGCACCGGGGGAAGCAGGCAGAGCCTTGCCGATGGGGGTAGCAGCCTTCAGAGCAGCGGCATCGAACTGGGGATGCAGCAGGGTGTCCAGGTTACGAGGCACGATCATGGAAACAGCCTTCTTCTCGTCGATCATGCCCTCGTCCACCAGGTCGCAGGCGATCTTCAGAGCAGCAGGAGCGGTACGCTTACCGTTACGGGTCTGCAGCATGTACAGCTTGCCGTTTTCAACGGTGAACTCCATGTCCTGCATATCACGATAGTGGTTCTCCAAGATCTGGCAAACGTTCTGGAACTGGGCAAATGCCTCGGGGAACTTGTTAGCCATTTCGGAGATGGGCATGGGAGTACGGACACCTGCAACCACGTCCTCGCCCTGAGCGTTGGTCAGGAACTCGCCCATCAGACCCTTAGCGCCGGTAGCGGGGTCACGGGTGAAAGCAACGCCGGTGCCGCAGTCGTCGCCCATGTTGCCGAAGGCCATGGACTGGACGTTAACAGCAGTACCCCAGGAGTAGGGGATGTCATTCTCGCGGCGGTAGATGTTAGCACGGGGGTTGTCCCAGCTGCGGAACACAGCCTTAACAGCGCCCATCAGCTGCTCCACGGGATCGGAGGGGAAGTCAGTGCCCAGCTTGGACTTGTACTCAGCCTTGAACTGGCCAGCCAGCTCCTTCAGGTCGTCAGCAGTCAGGTCCACGTCCTGGGTGACACCCTTCTTTTCCTTCATCTCGTCGATGAGGACCTCGAAGTACTTCTTACCGACTTCCATAACAACGTCGGAGTACATCTGGATGAAACGGCGGTAGCAGTCGTAAGCCCAACGGGGGTTGCCGGACTTGGTAGCCAGAACCTCAACAACTTCCTCGTTCAGACCCAGGTTCAGGATGGTGTCCATCATGCCGGGCATGGAAGCGCGAGCGCCGGAACGAACAGAGACCAGCAGAGGATTCTCCTTGTCACCGAACTTCTTGCCGGTGATTTGCTCCAGCTTTGCAACGTGCTCCATGATCTGTGCCTGAATGTCGGCATTGATCATGCGTCCGTCCTCATAATACTTGGTGCAGGCCTCGGTGGAGATGGTGAAGCCCTGAGGAACAGGCAGACCAATGTTGGTCATTTCAGCCAGGTTAGCGCCCTTGCCGCCCAGAAGCTCACGCATGGAACCGTTGCCTTCAGTAAACAGATAAACATACTTGTGAGACATTTGTATACCCCTTTCATAATTAACTGTTTTGACAGTTGTTTGTTTTTTAATGTATATTTTTCCATGAATTGCCCGGATAGTATACCACACATGCTCTCAAAATGCAATTGTTTTTGCAATTTTTTTTGCTTTTGCAGCATTTTGAGCATGTTTTACAAACAAAAGTCTTTAAAGCTATCTGCCTTTGCTCAGTAATAACACAAATTGCCGTTTAAATTTGAAAAAGTGCTGTCTCAACATGGGGAGACAGCACGCTTTTTAATATTCTCTTACCACGGCTTTTACCACACCGATGATCTGGGCATAGGTGCCGTCGATGGGGGGATAAGCGGGGTTTTCCGGTATCAGCCAAACCTGTCCGTTTTCTAGGGACAAACGTTTGACGGTGGCTTCATCTTCAATCCGGGCAACAACGATCTGACCGTCGTCTGCAGAGCTTTGCGGGCGTACCACGACCTTATCACCGCTTAAAATGCCTGCGCCCACCATACTGTCACCACGGACACGTAGCGCAAAGCAGGAAGGGTCACCTTCCCAAGCCATAGTTCCCTCTTGATTTTCCACAGCCAGAATCGGCATGCCGGCAGTGACCACGCCCACCACGGGAATGTGACCGGGGCGTTGGGTGCCAATGACGGAACGCTTGGTGCCTTTGCCGCCGGAGCAGCGCAAAAGACCCTTAGACTGCAGCTGCTGCAGATGATAGCTTACCGACGCGGTAGACCGCAGGCCAACGGCCTGTCCGATCTCACGAATAGAGGGAGCATAGCCGTTTTCCAATGTGAACTGATTGACAAAATCCACGATCATCTGGGATTTATTGCTGGTTCTAGGCATATAACCCACCTCCATACTGCAATAATAGCACAAATGTCCGAAAAAGAAAAGTAGATTTTTCTTATTTCACGGAAAAACATCGACAAATTTATCGGTGGTCCCATGATACCATCAAGATGACGATGTTTTGAAAGGTAGTGTTTTACATATGATGATAACCCTGCGATCCTATACACGCAGAAGCAGCTATAGATTTCGCCAGTGGCTTCTGGATCCAAATGTGCAGTTGTTTATGCGGGCGGCAGCGTATGTGCTGGCGGGATTTGCCCTCAGTGCAGCCAGTCTGAATCACATGGCGCTACCCGTCGCAATGGGGTTTGTGTGCGCTTGTACCGGATGGTCGGCAGTGCTCAGTGCAGCCGGTGGCTGTGTTGGGTATTTGGTATTTTGGGGAAGTGCCGGATATCAGGGTATCTGGTGGGTCGCAGCAGGTCTTTTTCTGGCGCTGTTTTTGTCTGAACAACGGATCGCGTCAGAAACACCGCTGTTGCTGCCTGCTTTGGCCGGATTGATCGTGTCTGCCACCGGTGTGGTATTTCAAACTTGGTTGGAAGACGGTACGTCTGTGGGCAGTTATCTGATTCGTGTGGTGTTGGGAATTGCCGGGACATGGCTGTTTCGCAAGGCATTGCGTACGCGCAATCCGGTGGTAGACTGGTTGTGCTGTGGGCTTGGGATGTTGGCGTTGGCGCAGCTTGCGCCGTTGCCTCAATTAAGCTTAGGTTTTTTTGCAGCAGGCGCTTTGGCGCTTGTGGGAACGTTTCCTGCTGCGGCTTTGGGAGGCTTGGCGTTAGATTTGGCGCAGGTATCCTCTGTGCCAATGACAGCGGTTTTGTGCGGCAGCTATCTTGTGCGGTTTTTACCCCGCTATCCAAAATGGCTGGGTGCTCTGGTGCCTGCCTCGGTGTATTTGCTGGTGGGCACCCTTAGCGGCAAACCGGAAACGGTGGCACTGCCGGGTCTTCTGGTTGGTGGGGGTTTGAGTCTTTTTTTACCTGCGCCCACAAAGCTTGCCAACCGCCGGGGTGAAACGGGTATGGCGCAGGTGCGTCTGGAGATGGTGGCATCTGTGCTGGCGCAAACAGAGCAGCTTTTACTGGAAGCGCCCCAAGTGCCGATCGATGAGGATGCGCTGGTTGCCAGAGCGGCAGAGCAGGCATGCAGTGGCTGCCCTTGCCGGAAAACCTGTAAGGATGCCATGCGGTTAAGCCAAATGCCTTCCGCAGTTTTGCACAAACCGTTGTTGACACCGGAGGAATTGCCTATCGTCTGTCGCAAAAGCGGACGCCTGTTGGCGCAGCTGCATAGAAGTCAGGAGCAGCTGCGTTCTATCCACGCAGACCGGCAGCGGCAGCAGGAGTACAGCGCTGCAGTGGTGCAGCAGTACCGCTTCCTGTCGGAGTACCTGCAGGAGCTATCCGACGGACTTGCCCGAAAGGCAGATTCCCCCGAGGCGTGCTTTGCACCGCAGGTACATATTTATGCCAACCGCCCGGCACAGGACAACGGGGACCGGTGTTTGATGTTCCCGGGTACGCGCTGCCGGTACTATGTGCTTTTGTGTGACGGCATGGGCACCGGCTTAGGCGCTGTGCAGGAAGGAAAGGTTGCCGGGGAATTGCTGAAACGATTGCTTAGCGCAGGCTATCCTGCCCGCTATGCGCTGCAAAGCTTGAATAGCTTATGCGCACTGCGCAGCCGGGCGGGGATTGTCACGGTAGAGCTTTTGGAGATCGCACTGGACAGCGGACGCGCTACTTTATATAAATGGGGCGCCGCGCCCAGTTATCTGGTATCTGCCTACGGTGCAGAAAAAATAGGGACAGCCGGTCCGCCTCCCGGACTGTCTGTGTTTAGCAGTCGGGAGTCGGCGCATCAGCTGTCCCTGCGTCGGGGGGAGCTTCTTCTGCTGGTAAGCGACGGCATCTCTCAGGAGCAGGCGCTGAACTGCTGTCTGCAAAATGCGCTGGCATCGCCGGGGGAGTTGGCGCGCAGCATTCTGACTTACGGGCAGATAAGCACAGAGGACGACGCAACCGTTATTACCGTATCTTTGGGACGCCGACACTATGAGCAGCAGTAGTATCGGCAAAGTTCGCGCCGCAAGAACACAATACCACACACTTTGCGCAAAATCTGTCGAAACACAAGATATTGGCATAATTTTTCTCGCAATCTACCACATCTTGCATAATTTTCTGTGTTTTTAACACCACAACATCTTCAAACTGCGATTTAGCGGGCAGCTTCGTTATTGGATGTTGGGGCGACCATTGTTTAATTTAGGTATGATTGCCCCCGGCAATCATTAATATTTCAGATTCGCTGCGCGGAGCACCACGCCCGTGCAGAGAAATCTCACGAATTTGCCCGCAATTTCGGCGCATACGCAACATTGTGCCGCCGGGCGAGCAATGCTTGCCCCTACGAATTCTATCGATAGACAACTCGTAAAACTGGAATTGCTGCGCTTATGCGCAAAAAAAGCCAAGCTGATACCAGCTTGGCTTTTTACTGTTACAGGGGATTCTGCTTGATTTTTGCATACCTGCGGGGATATTGAGAAGGGGTAGGCTTTACCTTGCGCAATACGATCACAGTGTGCGCTGTGCCGTCAACAGGGAACTGCGCCACCTGTTCTACTTTCAGACCAAGGTGCTTCACAGCGTTTTCTGCTTCGCCTAATTCCTCTTGTGCCGCTGTGCCTTTCATAGCCAGTACCAAGCCGCCTACTTTCACATAAGGGGCAGTCAGTTCCAGCAGAATGTTTAGCCGCGCCACCGCCCGGCTGGTTGCGATATCATAGGATTCCCGGCAGCCGGTTACAAATTCCTCTGCCCGAGCAGTGATGCAAGTGGCATCTACACCCAAGCCGGGGAGCACCTGCTCCAGCCAATTCATTCGTTTTCCCAGAGAGTCCAGCAGTGTCAACTGCAGCTCCGGACAGGCGATCTTCAGGGGCACACCGGGGAAACCGGCGCCACAGCCTACATCGATGATCTTTTTGCCCTTTAGGTCTTCCAGTGTCAGCAGGGAAATACTGTCCAGCAAATGCAGCTTTGCCACCTGTACCGGATCCGTAATGGCGGTCAGGTTCATTACCTTGTTCTGCTCAATTACAGCGCTTCCAAAATCGCACAGGCGGTCAACAGCGGCATCGGTCAGCTGCAGACCCAGCTTGGGCAAGCCCTCATTCAGGGCGTTTTTCATTTCCTTGCTCATTTTTTTGCGTTAACCAGCCCGGACAGATCCACTTGATTGGGATCCAGCGGATTAAAGGGCTGTTCTTCCTCCACATGCTGAGGTACGATATAGGTTTGAATATACCAGTTTGTCAGCAGATCAGCAGCGCTGGAATACTCAGAAAAGCTGATGGGAGAATTTTCGTCCTTGGCGGCTTCCGGGATTTTTGCTCGATTGTTTTCTGCCACAGCTTCCCCGAAGAATTTCTCGTAGCTTTCCAGATCGGTACGCAGCTTGGGGTCTACCCCCTTGTCTGTTTCTGCGGCACAGGCCTGCGCAGTACTGGTGGGGATCGCGGAAAGCGCTGTGTAGCAGTAATTATATGCCATCAGGTATGCAGAATACTGAAATGCTTCTGACGGATTGGCAGTGCCTGCTAAAAATGCCGCAAAAGCTGCGTCGGCATCAGAATAGATACTCATGCGGCGCGCCATTTCGTTGCACATAGCAAAGGGCAGGATCGCGGAGGGAACTTTCGGGTTCACTGCCGCTTCACCGGTCAACGCCACGGTGACACCGAATTGGCCGCCGTAAAACAGCCGCCAGCCTAATTTTTTTACCGGAACGGTAGAGCCGGCAAACACAGATATGGCCTGCTCGTAGGTGAGCACCTCAAAACCGTCACCGGCCTTTTCTGCCAACTCTTCAAATGTGCCGAAATCCGGATTTCCTTTGGAATCCCGGGAAACCTGTTGTGCCAGAGCATTGGCTTTGTCCCGGAAAAACACAGTGGCTTCATTCAGTTCAGACACAGTATAGTCTGTGATCTCCAGACGCACATCGTCTGCCAGAGGAGAAGCGTACTGATTCAGTCCGTAGATGGTTGTATGCAGCAGGACCACACAGCTGATTGCTGCCAGCACCCAACCCAGCCACTGGAAGAAATTCCACTTCAACAGGATCATGAGAATGACGGTCACGATTCCTGCCACCACCATACCGATCAGCAGCACCTGCCACAGACAAAATGACATACTGCCGGTCCATGTAGCCATTGAGGTTACCACCAGCCGGGTCATGTAGGGATAGATCATATCCACAAGCACGCTGTGAGCTTGTGCAAATTGCACCAGCGCCCAGGTAATGGCGGCAAGGATCGCTGCCACCAGATAGCCACGCCAATATTTCAAAGCAAACGCCTCCTTGCTTCAAAAATTCGTATTATTTTATAGTATAGCACAGTTTTCTCCGCTTGTCAGCCTTTTTTTCAAAAAGGCGCTTAACAGCAGAAAATCCGACCTCTGCAGCAGAACATCTGGGCACACAGACACAAACACCATGACCACAGATTGCTGCCCACCCTGTAACCGCCAAAGCCTTCTGCCTGCCGTCGGTAAGCTGCGCCGCCATTTTGAATGAGCTCCAACGTACGCAGGTATTGCGGATTGTCCGGCTCCATAGAGATGGCTCTGCGAATATGCTCCAGTGCGGTTACCTGATTGCCTAAGCCGTCGTTGGCAAGGGCAGACAGATAGTACCACCGGGCAGTGCGTGTCTGAGCGCTTTGCAAGGCATTCAGTGCCTCGTGATATCTGCCGAAGCGGATATACTGCTCCGCTGCCGCCTGATACTGGTCTCCGGCGGTCTGCTGCCACTGCCGTCCGCTGCGGCCTTTTTGATGCTCCCAGGCATAGCCGCCAAAGGGATCATACCCATATCCGCCATAGCCGTTCCCGCCGGATTGCCGGGCGCTGTTCGGATTTTTGATCTGATCGTATGCGGCGTTGATCTCCTGCATTTTCCGGGCAGCCTCTTGGTCTCCGGGGTTGCGGTCCGGGTGGTATTTCATTGCCAGCGTACGATATGCTTTTTTAATTTCTTCGTCGGTAGCATTGGGACTGACGCCAAGTACCTGATAGGGATCTTTCATCATGTTCCTTTCCCTTTCTGCCGTCTTCTGTATTCCAGCCAAATACCGCTGTACAGAATATTATCCAGCAGTTTTTTGTCTTGTACCAACGGCAGCCGCTCGTAATACTCCATGCAGCGGCCCATTGCCAACACAAGATACTGCTCCCATGTACTCCAATCCTCTTCCATGCCCATGGCAAGGAAAGGGTTATATTGTTGCTTTTTTCGATCGTGGCGGTAGTCCACCGCAGCATCTGCCAAGTAAATAAAGCGCCCTAAGGCCATGCCCAAACCACGGAGCTCCGGTTCCCACCGATCCTCCTTATACATAAGGATATGCCCCATCAGCTGGCCAAAACAGCCGGCACAGGCATCCGGATCTGCGCAACCCTCCCGCTCCAGCTGGGAAAGCTTCTCAATACAGGTTTGTATTGCCTGGCATTGCCGGGGATAGGTTTTTTGGATTCGGGGCAGGGATTTTTCAAAAATGGCGGCCACAGCCTTTGCGGTCAGCTTCCCCTCGTCCTGATAATCATCCATAGCATTATAATAGCCAAGAGCGATGTTCATATCCGCCGCATAGCGGATAAATTCATTATCTGTATAAGCTCTAAGAGGATGCAGGGCGCAGGCGTGCTGTCCTTTCTGCTCCTCCGGCTCGTACAAGCTCATCAGAAGCAGGGCAAGAAATGCCATATCATAGCTTAACCCAAACCGCGCAAGGTTTGAACCGCCGTCCCGGATGCTGCGGCAGATTCCGCAATATACAGCGCTATAGCGCTTTCTTTGCGCTTTGTCCAGCTCTGCGCCATTGGCAGACAGGTATCCAAACACAGCAACACCCCCTGTTGGTCGATCGAAATGACATACCTTTTGTTAAGCCCAGCATGTCATCTTGAGCGGAGCGAAGCGAAGTCGAAAGATCCGTGTTTTGGGAATTACGGATTTCTCCATGCGCCTACGGCTTAGTCGAAATGACATTCGTTGTTCAAAACGGCCTGCGCGAAACCGGAAATTACAATCCTTTCCAGTATACGATACTGAATATATCATACTTTTCCCTTGTGAACAAGGAGTAAACAGAAAAAGAAATTTACAAAAAGTCCATATTCTCGCCAAAGCCAAAAAAACCTTGCATTCTACACACCCGTTTGTTATAATATGGGAGCAATGCAGGGTTCGTATATCGGTAATACAACGGCTTCCCAAGCCGTGAAGGCGGGTTCGATTCCCGTACCCTGCTCCACGAAAAAGACCACATTTGTCTATCAGACGAATGTGGTCTTTTTTCGAACTATGTGCGCCTACCGACGCGTGAAGTTGCTGACGCAGTGAAGTTACTTTGTAGTGAAGTTTGCTTCGCAAGTGTTTTGGCGCACTTAACTTCACTTCGTGCGTAAGCACGATACTTTACAGCGACTTCGTCGCTACTTCACTTGGGCGAAGCCCAAACTTCACTAAACATTGCAAAGTTGCACTGTTTGTGATATGCTGATAAAAAGGCGGTGATTGTATGAAATACCATTCAGTTAATAAACTCTCTGATTTTAAATTCCACGATGCAGAATTTGCTCTTAATTCTTTTGACAATAATCATTTGGTTGTTAATGCAATCTATCTAAATGTTCACAAAGATGCAGAGCAAAATCCGCACGAAACTGATATGGAAATTGCAAGCGCACGCATTACTTTTACAGAATTCAAGCTACAGTCATACGAACCTGGCAGAGCATGGAAACAGGATGAAAGTGGCAACTTTTATTCTGATGAGCCGCGAATTCTATTGGTTGGCGATGATGCATTAGCACGCTTTTCAGAACAATTAAAAGCTGGACTAACAATTTTTGATTTAGGAATACAAGATACCCCAACATATTTTATTGACGCAATGTCAAGCGATTCTTTCTTTAGTGCTTGTTTTACTTTTGAAAGTGTGGTTATCGAGTGGGATGGCTATAAAAAAGAAGCTTGGTATACATCAAGAAAATAATACTTTCACTTACCCTTACTTCAATGCTGCTTCGTTTGGTTACTCTTTGGCAAAAAAGAAACCTCGCCGATTGGCGAGGTTTTCTTTTTTAAAAATGAACCCGATAGGTTTAATCCTCAGCAATGAATTCATCGCTGAGCATATAATCGCACATGGTACGGATAAAGGCAAGCTTTGCTTCCTTTATCGGCATGGGCGCATTACGCTCACCAATGCATTCCAAATTAAACAAACCCTTGTAATCTATGTAATGCAAGGCCTTCATGACCTCTTTCCAGTCCACACCGTAGCGCGCGCTGTAGGGCATTTGGTGAACGTCGCCAAGACCGTTATTGTCCACGATGTGCATTGCCTGCAGCAGGTCTCCTGACTCCAGAATAAAGTCCCGCTGGCTCTCATCTACCACCTTGTTTGCCATGCTAAGGTGTAAATGGCCCGTGTCCAGACAAATGGCAAAGTTTTTCTCGCCGGCATCCTTTATCATTTTCTTAATTTGCTTTGCGGAGCGGCATTGGGCAATGCCGAACATATTCTCAATACAAATCGTCACACCGGTGCCTTCCACATATTCGGAAAGCTTGCGCAGGTAGTGGATCCAGCGGTCATACCGCTCCTCGTCGGACAGATCATTACCTCCGTTTGTGTGCAGGACTGCCTTTTCAATTCCGCAGGCGGCAAACATATCCAATTCCGGCATCAGCCGTTCCAGCGCAGAATCATCACACAGACCACCCACAAAACTCAGGTGACCCTCAGAGAGGGTAAACCCACAGCTATCCGCATGTTGCCGCAGGGCCTTGCCCACTGCTTCGGGCGTATCCCTTTCCATCAGCTGACCAAGATGGGGAATAGAAAGCTCGCCATGGGTAAATCCGGCTTTCGCCAGGCGGACGATCGCTTCCTCTGCAGACAGCTCGTCAAAATAAGGGGTCCATAAAGATGCAGGGCATTTCATAATCAATTAACCATTCAGCCGCTTTTTATCCGCACAAACAGGGGTAAATGAATGCAGACAAACGACCGCCTTTCTTAATAAAATAAATAGTTCCTTCGGACATGTTGGGAAACGTCGTTTCCACAGAGCATTGACACGCTTATACAAGTATAACATTTGCAAATTTGCGTGTCAATATAGGTTAGCGTGAAAGAGCGATGTTTTCTATAAAAGATTCCACCATGTTAAGCTATGGGCCTCACACATTGCCCGTACCAAAAAGGACAGCCGGGAACAGCAAGCGGCAAAGTCCCCCGGTTGATCAGAGCGACCGTAGCATTCCAACTGGGCAAGCAATCCGTCGATCTCGTCCATAGGCGCATGGTCTGCCACGGCAGCAGAGCTGTGCCAATGGGCCTCCCAGGAGGCTTTGGCTTTTGCGGCGGTTTTTTGCCCTGCTGCCAAATTTCCGGACAGCGCTTCTTCTGCTGCTGCGTCCAATGTATCGGCAATGCCCATGTGAACGTCGTTCATTGCCTGGTTGATCCATAGACCTGCCACCAGAAACAGCAGCAGAAGCCCAACACCAAGCCACAATTTACCCATTTTGCGACTCCTTCCGGTAAAAAATTATCTGGTCACTGCTGTCTACGGTCAGCAACCATGTATTTTTGATGCTTGCATTTTGATTTTGTAGCACCTTTTCCAACCATTTGTTATCCTTGCCGGCTATCCTTAGGTTTTCAGGCATTAACTTTCCGTCTGATATCAGCGTGATAGGCAGGTACTGTTTTTTGGTGGGAATGCCAGCTTCTTTGGCGCTGGCAGGACGTGCCCCGGGATAAGGAAACACAGATAACTCTCCGTTTGTTTCCAGAATTGCAAACTGGACGCTTCGGATATCCAGCACATCCTTCTGCCGAAGGTGGCCGGTCAATTCGTCAATGGTAATACGTGTTTTTCGCAGATTGCCCTGTATTATATTTCCGTTTTCCACAAGGATCACCGGCTTGCCGCAGAGCAGCTTCCGCAAGCGAAGGCTTCGCAGGGAAAGATATGCCAACACCAATTCGATGCCCAGAACAGTAAGGATCGGCACCAAGCCGGAATACAAGGGAATAGCGCTGTCCTGCATAGGGATAGACGCCAGATTGGCAACCAGCATCGTTACCACAAATTCTGACGGCTCCATTTGGCCTACCTGCCGTTTTCCCATTAAGCGGATCACAGCGATCAACACCAAATACAGTAGAATTGTACGAATGTAGGATAAAATCAAAATCTGCCACCTCCGGATTACTTTATCCAGAAGTTGGCAGATTATACAAAACTGCATAAAAATGCAAAAACCGCAGGAAACCTGCGGTTTTGCTGAGAGAGAAAAGAGAGGAAAAATGAAAAAGGTGACATTCGTTTTTACACTACCATAATAAAGGATAAATGTGAAGATAATAAGTGGAAAGTTGTTAAAAAAATATTAAGTTATGAAGAAATTTGCCAAAAGTCCTTAAAAAATGGAGCGTTGCCCAACTTCGAGTACATTTTTTGCCCTGCGCGCATATACTGGTTACAGGATTTAGTAAGGAGGAATGCTTATGGAAACCATCGATGCGGCAAAGGCGGCACAGGTATGGCAGCGGGTACATGGGGAAACGACAAAAAACTGTCCGGAAGAGGGACTTTCAGAACTGATCGCACAGGAATGGGAGGCGGCGACTACCTATTTACAACTGTCAAGACGCTTGCAGGGAAAGCAAAATATGCTTTTGCGCAAGCTGTTTGAACAGGAGCAAGCGCACGCTGCCTGTCTGAAGGGGATCTATACACTCATTACCGGGAAACGTCCCAATGTGGCAGGGGTGAAGCCGGTAGTAGATGACACGGCAAACGTTCTGCGTAGATGCTATGGAAAGCAGATGCAGTGCCTTGCAAAATATGAACAGAGGGGGGCAGATCCCGACTACGGACATATTTATACCCGTCTTGCACAGCAGGAAAAAGAACATTGTCATATGATACTGGAGATTTTGGGCAGTCTGAAATAAGAATCCGGTCTGGCAACAGAAAAACGCTGTTGCCAGACCGGATCTCTATTATTTATCCCGCAATAAGCGGATGGCATTGAGAATACACAAAAGCGCAACACCGGAGTCTGCAAACACAGCCAGCCACATATTGGCAAAACCCAAAAGACCCAGCAGCATCACTGCGATTTTTACGGCTAAGGCAAAAATCACATTTTGCCATGCGATTCTGAGGGTGCGTCGTGCAAAGGTAACGGATTCTGCAATAGCGGTGGGTTCGCTGGTCATAAACACCACGTCGGCGGCTTCAATAGCAGCGTCTGCACCGCTTCCCATAGCGGCACCCACGTCTGCCCCGGCAAGCACCGGAGAATCGTTGATGCCGTCACCCACAAACAGCACAGAGCCGTACCGACTGCGCAGCTGCTGCAATACCTGCAATTTTTCTTCCGGAAGAAGCCGGAAAAACACGGCTTCGATGCCGGCTTCCGATGCGCCACGTCGGGCGTTTTCTTCTGCGTCACCGGTAAGCATAGCGGTGACAAGACCCAGCTTTTTCAGCCGGACCACAGCTTCTTTAGCACCGGGCTTCAAATTGTCCGAAACCGTAAGCTGCCCCAGATATTTGCCGTCTTGGGCAATCAGCACACTGCCGGAGGCATAAGGCGTTGGTGTTTCAACGCCAAAGCGGCTTAGCAGCTCTTCGTTGCCGCACAAAACGGTTTTGCCGTCCAGCGTTGCCCGGATCCCGCAACCGGCCAGTTCTTCAATCTCCTGGGGTTGCAACAGAGACAAATTTCGCTCCTTTGCTGCTTCCACAATGCTGCAGGCAATGGGGTGATTGGAGCTTTGCTCACAGGAAGCGCACAGGGCAAGCAATGCATCGTCACAGGGCTGCACGGTAAATTTACCGGTTGTAAGCGTTCCAGTTTTGTCCATAGCAATAGCCTTTATTTTGGTTAGCGCTTCAATGGTCACGCCGTTTTTAAACAAAATGCCTTTGCGGCTGGCAGCGCCGATGCCGGAAAAAAATGCCAGAGGTACGCTGAGCACCAGTGCACAGGGGCAGCTCATCACCAGAAAGCTTAAAGCGGTATAGACCCAATATTGGACGTCCCCAGTGATCCATGACGGGATCACAGCGGTAAGTAACGCAATGCAAACAACAACGGGGGTATAGATCCGGGAAAAACGGGTCAGGAAACGATCCATTTTCGGCTTGGATGCTGCGGCGGTTTCCACAGATTGCAGGATGCGGGTGACCATAGACTCAGACAGGGGTTTTTCCACCCGCAAGATCAGCTGTCCGGTGAGGTTTACACAGCCGGAGGTGACGCTGTCTCCCGGACAAACCCGCACACTTACCGGTTCTCCGGTAATGGGCGCGGTGTCGATACGGCTTTCCCCTTGTACCACTGTGCTGTCCAGACCGATTCGGTCACCGGGCCGTATCAAAATTCGCTGTCCAGGTACTGCCTGAGTTGCGCAGATGGTGCTGCCGTCCTCCAACGTTACCGTTTCCGGACGCAGATCCACCGCCTCTACGATCTGCCGGCGGCTTCTTTCCACCGCCCGTTCTTCAAAGAGTTCGCCAATCCGGAAAAACAGCATTACGCCTGCTGCCTCCGGAAATTCTCCTATGACAAAAGCACCGACTGTGGCAATGGACATGAGAAAATTCTCATCAAAAAACCTTCCGTGGAGCAGGTTTTTGCCGGCAGAAAGCAATACCCGCCAACCGAGAATCAAATAAGCGCCCAAATAAAGCAAAGGATGCTTTGCGATTAAACCCAGAACAAATAGAGCGGCACCAAAAATAAGTGGCGTAACGCCGCCGGTGCTGTGGTTATGGTCACAGCCGCAACCGCAGCCGCATTCCTGGTGGTGGTCGTGTTCGCAGCTGTGGCAGCTGCAATGCGCACTATGCTCTGACATACTACAACCCCCTTCTATAAATATCAACATATGAACAATTAATCACGCGTATGAAAGAGTATACTCCCTATTGCACTTGTTGTCAATAGGGAGTAAGGATTTATATGAGCATCAATACCACAGGGAAAAGCACAGCCGTTAAGATGCCTGCGATTGCCAAAGAAAGGCTGCTCACAGCACCTTGCAGAGCCCCAACCTCGTTGGCACGGGAAGTGCCGACCACATGGGAGGCAGTTCCAAACGCAACGCCCTGTGCCACCGGATCTGTAATTTTTAGCAGTTTACATAACAATGTCCCGAATAGACTGCCCAGGATACCGGTAACAATAATCGCTGCTGCGGTTAAAGAACCGATACCACCGGCGTTTTCGCTAAGGACCATGCCCATGGCAGTGGTAATAGACTTTGGCAGCAGTGATATGGTAAACACCCGGTCCAATCCCAACAGTTGGCAGGCAAATGCCATGAACAGCAAGCTAACAACCGTACCTGCGGCAATGCCAGCCAAAATGGTGGGCAAATTCTTTTTCAATACCTGCATCTGCCGATATAAAGGCAAAGCAAGGCATACGGTTGCCGGTGTCAGTAGCCATGAAATACCGCCCATGCCGGCCTGATAGGTCTGTAACGGAAACCCGGTTACCAGCAGCACACCGATCACCAGCGCCACAGCGATGAGGATGGGGTTCAGCAGCGGTGTTTTCCATTTTTTCTGACACCACAGACCAAACTGATACGCGCCAAAGGTCAGAGCAAGGGACAACAGGGGCAAGCTTTGGAAAAATTCAGCCATTGTTCTCCTCCTTTTTCCGTAGCCACTGGGTCACCCAACCGGAAACAGCAAACACCACGGTAGTAGACAAGACCACCACAAGACATACGTTTGCCAACTGTGGGGCGATCACATCATAATAAGCAAGGATATTTACAGCAGGGGCAACAAACAAAATGCCGATACGGTCGATGAGAAAATCGGCAGTTTCCTGAATCTGCTCTTGCTTTAAGATGCCGGTGCACAAGGCGGCAAACAGCAGCACAAAGCCATAAATTGCTGCCGGAACAGGCAGAGGGATCAACTGCTCCAGCACTTGCCCTATCAAGGAGAAACACAGGATAATCAATACCTGCTTTATGTATTTCACAGCAATCGCCTCCTTAAACTATTTTCCCTATTGTACCAAAGAATCCTTCAAATGACAACCGGACAAATTCCAGTTTATCGAGCTGTTTCGTTATTGGATGTAGGGGCGACCAATGGTCGCCCGTGCAGAGAAACATTACGAATTCGCCAGCAATTTCGGCGCATACGCAACATTGTGCCGCCGGGCGAGCAATGCTCGCCCCTACGAGTTCTATTGATAAACAACTCGATAAACCGGAATTTACACAGAAGAAAAACCCGGGGCGTTCCGCCCCGGGATAATGTCAGGAATTTGCTAAGGATTTTAGATAAGCTCGGGTGTTTTCGCAACTGGTGAAAAGGAGGATATCCACATACTTGACGGTATAGCGTCCTTGCCTATAGGAAAAGTTCAGACTTCCCAGGGAATTTTCGTTTTGATGATATTCCCAGTTTTGCGCCATGTTCCCTGCTTTACAGTCCTTTTCCATCGCTTCCAAAAGACCCCGCAGCGTTTGGGTATTCAGAGGCATCTGCAGCCAGCCGTCGTCCGGTTCAAATTTTATCAGATCTTCCTCAAAAATTTCATTGCCGAACTCATCGGTGATGATAAGTCTAGAGGACAGGGTAGGCTGCATAGAAATGCTGGGTAAATCACCGGTGTGACTGTAAAACTCCACAGAAGTTACCTGTTTTAGCAGTTCCTCCACTGTATCAAAACCGGTGACACAGGAAAACCGGGTGAAGAGATCTTTCATAACCTTTGCGTTTTGGCTATCGGAGGGCATATAGTATTTGCGATCTACGGTAGTGCCGTTTTTCAGATAATACCGCATCCGCAGACACATATCAGAGTCGTTGGTGTTCCTCTCAGCGATCAGATCCTTGTGGATGCCGGTGATCGTTTCAATGTCGGCTGCGTCGTCAAAAATCATCGGTTCCTGTTCCAGATAGTAGATAGAGGCATAGGGGCTGACATGGATCTTTTCGATCTGCGCTGTCTTAGGCACATAACGGGTGATGCCAAAGGGGTCCAAAAATGCAACCGTCACCGTCAGGAAAAATCCTACGGTCAGCAGGCCCAGATACAGCCACTTTTTCCATTGGAACACATTGACTTTCTTTTCCAGCAGCATAAAACCGGTGAAAATACCTATGGAAAAACCGATGATCAAAAACAGATATTCCAGATCTGTGCCCAGCTGGTCTGCAAAGAAATACAGCGCTGCGCCTATGCACAGGGTGTAGATGATCAAAAATACGGGAGCAACAGGTTTCACGGCAATGAAGTCTCCGGCACTTTCCATGTGGCGGCGGCGATACAAAAGTACCGACAGACCCAGCAGCACAAGACCTACCCCGGCCGCAACAAACAGATAGCGCCAGTTTTCCGGCAAAAAGCCGTAGAAGATCGCAGAACCGTCTATGTTGTTATAGCGCACATCCACGTACGCGCTCATGGAGAAGTCTACCACCGGACTATGACGGCAAATAGCCTCCCAGTTGGTTTCAATGCCGTAGAGTACCGGGGTGTAGAAGGTTTCCACAAGGAATGCGATGAGCACTGCCAGCAGATTGAAAAGACCGTAAACCGCAATAGCGCCCAGTTTGTTGCCGGCGCATTGGGTGCTGAATGCACCCACGCTGAAGAAGAACAAAAATTGCAGAAGCGTCAAACCCAGCCAAAGAAAGGCCAGATAGCAGTATTGCCGTAAAATCATGCAGGCAAGCACCGCACCGATGCCGTTGGGAACAAGGCAGAACAGCAAACCTGCGACGGTGTGGGTCAAGAACCAGCCTTCTCTGCGTAGCGGCATAGCATGAAGGCTGCCTGCCATTTTGCTTTGGAACAGGTCACCGAATAAGAGCAGCGCGCACAGACCGCCGTACACAAAGTTCGCGACGCCCATTCCCAGCATAATGGAAGCTGCGTTGGTGGCAAATCGGGCAGGCTCGTTTTCCCCTGCCCAAAGGAGCATCAGGATCATCAGCATAAATACGGTGTAAAGACCCCACAAGGGCGCGAACCGGGTCACATCCTTACGCAGAACAGTGGTATTAAAGAACGATGTTTTTAACTTCATAATTAACACCTCCCATTTCGTAGATAAAAATCTCCTCGAGGGACAAAGGAAGCACATCAAAATACACCGGCTTTACTGATTGCACCCGCTGGGTAACCTCCTGGGCTGTGCCCCGGACCACCAACGTTTTCAGCCGTCCGGAGGAAGATTCGTGGAGAACTTGCAATCCCTCGGGGGCGTCGCCTACCAACTGCAGCTTCACTGTGTTGCCCTGCATATCTGCAAGGCTGCGTTCCAGCAGCATTTTGCCCTGCTCCATGATACCTACGTGGTCGCAAATGTCCTCTAATTCCCGCAGATTGTGGGAGGAGATGAGCACTGTAGTCTCCCGCTGAGCAACGTCGGACAAGATCAGACTCCACACCTGCCGGCGCATTACCGGGTCAAGCCCGTCCACCGGCTCGTCCAGAATCAAAAGCTCCGGACGGGTGCAGATAGCAAGGTGAAAAGCGGCCTGCTTTTGCATACCTTTGGAAAAGCGGCGGATCTGCCCTTTCTTTGGCAGTTGGAAAACCTCATACAGCCGGTCAAACAGCACGTCGTCAAACTGGGGATAAATCCCCTTGTAATAGCTTCGCATATCCTCTAAGGTGGCGGAAGGGAAGAAGAAAATATCATCGGGGATGTAGCCGATGGTCTGTTTCACAGCGGGATTTTCGTACACCGGCTGACCCAGCACCGTCACGCTGCCGCTGTCCGGGCGGTACACACCGGTCATATGGCGAATGGCGGTGGATTTGCCGGCGCCGTTTGGACCAACCAAGCCGTATACCGCACCCTTGGGGACGGTCATGGACAGATCGTCCAGCGCCTTAAAACTACCAAAGGTTTTGGTAATGTTCTTCAATTCAAGCATTGTCATTCCCTCCTTGCAGTCTTGCGATCAATTCTTCCCGGGTGACCCCCAGAGCCAGCAGCGCCGCTGTTGCTTTATCAAAGCTTTCCAGCAGTGGTTGCTGTTCCCGGCTACCGGTTGCCGGAACACCGCTGACAAAGCAGCCTTTTCCTGCGACGGTTGCGATCCACCCTTGCATTTCCAGCTCCCGATAGGCGCGCTGAATGGTGTTGGGGTTAATAGAAAGTTGCTGCGCAAGCTCCCGTACTGAGGGCAGCTTGTCACCGCTTTGCAGTACCCCTGCAAGGATCTGATCCCGGAATCCGTCTATGATCTGGGAGTAAATGGGTCTGGCATCCCGGTAATTAAGTTGCACCAAAAAGCATCCCTCCTTTTGTTTGGCTGGTGTATGAAGTGTATCAACTGTACTAGTACAGTTAGCATACACCGGGTTTTAACTTTTGTCAACCCCAAAATTTAAGGTGCAAACAGCCATCGCTGTTTGCACCTGGATTTTTAAGCAGTTTATTTTGGAATGGTTATGGTCAGAACGATCTGGTCCTCTGTTTCTCGACGCTCCGATACTGCCGGAACCCCGCAGCTTTGGATCCGGGTCAAGGTTTGGGTGACGCTGCGCAGGAAGTTTCCAATATCCGGCTTGCGATTATTCGTGGTGTGCTGCTCCAAAAGAGACTCTATGTACTGTTCTGCCCGGGCAACACTCATACCCAGTCGGGAGATATAGTCGACGGCTTTGAGCTTGTCCTGCTCAGATTCCAGCTTCAGCAGCGCTCTTGCGTGGCGTTCCGTCAACCCTGTCTCCCGCAGTCGCTGCAGGACAGCAGTGCTGTGCCGCAAAAGCCTCAGTTTATTTGCCACAGCGCTCTGACTTTTTCCTAAAAGCTGAGCAGCCTGTTCCTGGCTCATGCTCCACTGCTCCATAACCCGGCTGATGCCTCGCGCCTGTTCAATATAATCCAGCTCCTGTCGCTGCAGATTTTCCACCAGAGCAGCCATTCCGGACTCTTTATCGTCCATGGTCATAATGATGCAGGGGATTTCGGAAAGTCCTGCCAAAACGCCGGCGCGCAAACGCCGTTCTCCGGCAATCAGCTCGTAGCCGGAACTGGTGCGGCGTACAGACAGGGGCTGCAAAATACCATGTTCCCGGATGCTGTCAGCCAGCTCTGTCAGCGCATCTTCCCGAAACACACGTCGCGGCTGCTCCGGATTTGATTTAATGGTCCTGGCAGGTAAAAACACTACGCGCCCGGTTTCCATATAGGTTTTCAATTTCTGACACTGCATGGCAGCTTCCTCCTCATCTTTTGTGTACGATCCATTTTAATCGCCATTGGTACAGAAAAAGCACGAATTTAGAAAGGGTTTTCTTAAAAACAATCGACAGCTTTTTCTGCGGTTGCAAACCCCACCCCGCCATGCTACAATAACCGGGAAAACAACTTTCGATTTATCGAGGTGTCGCAAACTACACATGTCATTTCGACCGAGCCGCAGGCGAGCGGAGAAATCCGCTGCCCTGCAATAAAATTTACGGATTTCTCGACTCCGCTAACGCTCCGCTCGAAATGACAGAGGAAGGATGAAACAGCTCG
>JAZRUM010000003.1:0-8813 GCA_045652545.1 Faecousia sp.
TCCGGTACGATCTTAGCCTGCACCGTTTCTACAATTTTCCGGTACATAATTGCCTGAGAGTTGTTGTAGTAATCCTCAAAGCTTGCAGCATTGGGCGCTTTGGCCCCACCGGATATGTAGTTGTTACCAAGTAGGTATCTGCCGTTGGGATCTACCTCCGGATATGCCCAGGTCATGTTCCAAAAGAAAGTAGGCGTATATCCCAATTCCTTATCCACAAAGTTTTGAATGGTCTGAATGTCCTGGTTATGGGAACTTGCCACACCGGATTGGCCGCTGCTCTGCTGCATAGACACATAATCCCAGTTGTTTGCTTGAATGATATGCTGCAGCGTCACATTCTTTTCTTCTTGCCATATTCCTGTCTCACTATCTAAGTAGTAGTAGACGTATACTGCAGCATTCTCGTTATAGAACCTTATATGCTTACTCAGTGGGCAGCCATTGTAGTAGGCAACTCCCAATTGTAATTTTGTACCGGGTTTCTCTGCTTTGTACACTGCATCCAGCATACGCATGGAATCGTTGGTGTAGCTGTTACCTATGCCCAAAATCTTCAAGACACCGTCATCCGTATGTTCACCAGTGTGCTGTGCTATAGCATTGGGAACATCCCACTGTTTTATAACATTTCTAAAAGTATCATACATAGTCATAAACGCCGTTTGCTTGTTCTCGTCCAGCTCTTCCAGTTTTTCGTCCGCCATTACTACCTGCTCCTTGAAACTCCGTTTCGCATACGCACCAAACATATTCCAGCACGCAGCAAACCAGAAGGGCAATAAATACGCATAATAGTTTTTTATAGATGCCACCAAATAGTTTATTCCCCATATCCCATAGGGTTATTTTTTTGCCAGTTCCACGAATCCCGGCACATATCTGCCAATGTCTGTTCTGCTTTCCAGCCCAGAACTTTGGCGCTCTTTGCCGGGTCAGCATAACAGGTGGCAATGTCACCGGGGCGACGGGGAGCGATCTCATAGGGAACCGCCACACCATTGACCTGCTGGAATGTGTTTACCATATCCAGTACGCTATAGCCAGTGCCGGTGCCCAGATTGAACACCTCACAGCCTGTATTTTTTATGGCATATTCCACTGCAGCCACATGGCCCTTTGCCAAATCTACCACATGGATATAATCGCGAACGCCTGTTCCGTCAGGGGTATCGTAGTCATTGCCGAACACGCTGAGCTTTTCCCGGCGACCTACCGCCACCTGGGTTATGTAGGGCATCAGGTTATTGGGGATGCCCCGGGGGTCTTCCCCAATGCAGCCGCTTTTGTGGGCGCCGATGGGATTGAAATAACGCAGCAAGCAGATGCTCCAATCCTTGTCCGCATTGGCCATGCCGGAAAGGATCTGTTCGGTCATATATTTGGTCCAGCCGTAGGGGTTGGTGCAGTTTCCGGTGCGGCTGCTCTCCTGCAGGGGCATCCGGTTATCTTGGGTGTAGACCGTGGCAGAGGAGGAGAAAATTATTTTCTTCACGCCTGCTTTGTCCATCACTTTGGTCAGCACCAATGTGGAATTTAAGTTGTTGTCATAGTAGCGCCAGGGCATTGCAACGCTCTCACCCACTGCCTTCAGACCGGCAAAATGAATGACGCATCCAATTTCATTTTCCCCGAAGATCTTTTCCAGCAGCGCCTCATCCCGTACATCCCCTTCGTAGAATTTCAGAGGCTTTCCGGTAATTTTCTGCACCCGGTTTAATGACTCGGCATTGGAATTGCACAGATTGTCGATCACCACGACACCGTAACCTTTTTCCAGGAGTTCCACGCAGGTATGGGAGCCAATATACCCTGCGCCGCCGGTTACCAAAATATTCATAACGCGTACCTCCCAAGTTTTATTGTATCATTGTACTATGCTTCTTATTAAAATGCAAGGACATCCTTATTACCCTTGCAAACAAAATCCTGCCGGATTGCTCCGACAGGATTTATGCTGAATCTTAAATATCAAATGTGAAATTGACCAAAGGCGCATGCTGCTGTGCACCATATACATCCCGCTCACCCAAAGCGCCTGAAGGCATGGGGCGGACAATGGTGGCCTTGATCGCCTTGGCATTGGGGAAGTAGACGATGCTGATTACGTCCTCTTCCGGTATTTGGTACAAACCGGCGATAGTCTTTTTGTTGATAATATCAGCTTTTCGCAGTGCTTCAAACATTGCTTCATCCTTTAAAAGCACATCCAGTGTCAGCTCAAAAGGACCGGCATTTTTGGAGCGAATTACGTTGGCAATATCCTTTAATACAACAGTCATCATGCATCCTCCCCTACATTTTCATATTTACACGGGAACAGAGAGATGGGATCCTCGCTGCGCAGCAATGCGTAAATGCTGAACACATAGATCTCGCCCACCTTAATGTCCGACGGAGAGAACGGGAATGCCAGATTTCCTGCTGTGGCGATTCTTCCGGGATAGCCGTAGTGCAGCAATGTGGAACGGGCCACAGAACAGGCAGCGGCAGAATGCTCCTGGGTGTCTGCCACCACGTCGATCACAATGCCGATCTCATGAGAAGTGATCTGCTCGCTGGGCTCCAACTGACCCATAACACCGTTTTTGCCGTAAACAATGAAGTCCAGATTGTAGTCAAAATCGGCAGAAAGGTTGTCAGCTGTTCTCTTTTTCAGGTTCTCCAGAATGCTGTCGATCTGAGAAATAAAGATGGGATCCCGGTTGCCGCAAATGGAAATGGTGCGGTAACCTGCCACCTTTGCGCCCTCCAGCTTGACGGAAGGCACTTCCTCAGGCACAAACTTAGAGCCGGTGACCCGCACTCTGCGGTCACTTTCCGCTGTGAATACACACTCAGAAAGATCCAGATGACCGCCGGGGCCGGGGAGAATGTAGGGATTGGTCTTCTCATACAGGGTATGAGCAGAAACGGAAACCGGTGTGCATTTACGCTCCGGATTCAGAGGCTCAACACAGAAGTAGTCCTCACCCAGATAACCCATGATGCAGTCGGATGCGCTGCCAGGGGTAGCGCAAATGGCGGCGCACTCCAGAATCTTACCCAGATGCAGAGCCAAACCTTTGTCGTATCCCAGACGGATGGCAGGCGCAGCAAAGGCAGCAGGATCGTAGCAACGGCCGCAAATGACCACCTGTGCGCCATCATCCAGCGCCTTCATAATGGGCTCAATGCCCATCTGAGCTACAATGTGGGTACTGTCCTGAATATCTTTTTCTGTAACCTCAGGCGCAGGACCCAGCTTTTCGATCTTGCCGTCACGCAGCTGCTGGATCAGCATATCCTTTTCAAACTCAGAGGAGATAACAGCCATTTTAAAGGACAGCTTCTCCTCTTTTGCGATTTGACGAATGGTTTCGATCTCCCGATTCACATGGACGTCCGCGCCGCAGCCGCCGGCAGTTCCGATCACCAGAGGGATTCCCAGTTCGCAGGCAGCCTTCAGCATCAGGGTCAAATCCCGCTTAACGGCAGTTGCGTTGGTAAAAGGAATGCCGCTGCCCAGATAGTAGGGTCCGGGATCGGTAGAACCGCCGTCGCAAGCGATCAGGTCGGGTTTTTGCGCCACACCAGCCAGAAAGGAGGCTTCGGGGAAGCCGTAGCCAACAATTCCGCTGGGGGATAAAATTTTCAGTTCTTTCATAGCAATCACCTGTTAATACAGTTTTGTGTATTCAAAATCTGTGCCGATACCCAGCTTTTCCAGAGCCTTTTCCCGCTGTGTATCTACTTCCTGCTCGTGGTTCTTATACAGATTGTTTCCGTAGCAATCGATATCCACCACGAAGGGTCCTAAGGCATTCACTGTCATATGCCATGTAGCCTCAATGGTACCCAGCTCATCGAACAGCTCCACATCGGTGATGTTGATATTGGGGATCCAGGAGTTGGGGCTGACACACTGGGGAGATACATGGACGCATTTTTTCTTCTGCATCATTGCCATGGTTTCCTCACCCATGGTGGTCTTGCCGATGATCATACGCAGACCCCACTCGTCCACTGCTCTGGCGCCCCACTTTTCAAAGCGGATGCTGGATGTGGGCATAAAGGAGATCAGCTTAAAGCCATCTTCCCGCAGAACAATAGGACCTACATGGATCAAAAGGTCTCTCTGCTTTGCTGCTTCCGGAACAGGATGATTTTCGTCCAGCACCCAACGGTGCAGACGGGAACGGCAAGTAAAGGCGTCGCCGGTAACGTAGACCACATCACCGATTTTCAGCTGGGTAACGTCCTGCTCGCTTAAAGGTGTTTTCAGATAATATGTAGCCATTTTTGTTACCTCCCTTCAAACCAGTCCGGGCTATCCATTTCTTCGATGGTGCCGTCGGCGCAAACCCGGAAGCTTCCTCTACGGGCAACCATGCAGTTGCTGCTGATGGCCACGCAAATACCTGCAATATGTGTATAAGCATATTCCACATTGACACCCAGCACAGAGGTATCACCGCCAATGCCCATAATGCCTACGCCCAGACTGTTCAGGGCTTCGTACAGATCCTCTTCGATCTGACGGAACTGGGGATCGGGGTTACGGGAGCCTACAGTACGCAGACAAGCCGCCTCTTTTGCCAGATTTGCTGCAATATTGGCTGTGCCGCCAATGCCGATGCCCAGCACGTTGGGCGGGCAGATACCGCCGGAACGGGTTGCTTCCACGAAAGAATCGATGACGAACTTTTCAATGCCCTTGATGCCGTCAGCAAACGCCACCACTCTGTGACGGGTGCCACCAAAGCATTCACTGCCGCCACCCTTTGCAACATAGGTGACCTCCAGATCTGCGCCGGGCACAAACTGATAGGTAAAGTTGGGCACGTTATCACCCACATTGTCACCGGGATCATAACCGGTAAGCGGGTGCTTCATTGTGGCACGCAGGTAACCTTCCTTTGTGGCACGGCGAACCGCATTGCGGGTTGCCTCTTCCAGTGCCATCATACCGCCCTCCAGCTGGCATTCGTTACCTACCTTAAAATAGAAGATAGGCCAACCGGTGTCGGGGCAGGCAGGATTGCCCAGCTTTGCAGACATACGAATGCTGTCGTAGGTTTTTTCCAGGCCTTCCTTTGCAGCAGGGCGGCTTTCTTTCTCGATCGCGCGCTCAAATGCCGCAGCCACGTCTTTAGAGATGACAGTGGAGCCTTTCTTTATGGCGTTGAAAATTGCTTGTTCATAAATTTTTTTTGAAATCAAGGTATTCCCCTCCTTTTATGAATATTGTACAGCGTTCATTCACAACAAAGATTGCAATTTTTCTATAATAGATTGCAATTTTTCCGAATTAATGCAATAATATAACAAAGACCCCCTATCACATAGAAAGGTCATGGATCGTATGGCAGAATTTATTACATTGGAGCACTTCCATGCAACATCCCGGCATTACCATATCTATAAGATTGGGCAAACAAAAATTGCCCATCAGTCCCATTATCATAATTACTATCAGATTTGTTATGTGGTAAGCGGTGAGATCATCCATCGGCAGAATCATGACGCTGTCACATTGCGTTCCGGAGATGCTTTTATTGTGCCGCCCAATTTTACCCATAGTCTGCATTTTAACAATGAACACACCGAAATGTACTCTTTGTCTTTTGAGCAGACGCTGTTTGCCGCTGGCTTTCCCCAGACCAATGCCCACCAATTTTTAGAGAGTTTGCAAGAAAAAACAGCCGTACCTACCAAAGAAAGTGTGCGCTTGCGCGTAACGCTGAACAGAAGCCAGCGAAGATCCATTGAAAGCTTGTTGGAGTGCCTAATTCGACATCAGGAGGAGGACTGTCCTGCGGGTCTGTCTGCTGCCCCCAGTCTGGTTGCCTCGATCATATATCTGTTGGCGCAAAGTTATTACCAACAACCCCAAAACGCATCTGAACTGGACGCCCTTTCCAATTACAACGGCACTTTGCTGCAATGTGTGGCATACATAGATGAGCATTTCCGGGAACCCATATCCCTCAACGGACTGACGAAACAGTTTGGCTTGTCCCGATCCTCCTTCTGCTCTGTTTTCCCCCAGTTTACCGGCATGCCATTGCGCAAGTACATTGCACACAAGCGGATCAAAGAAGCCCAGATATTGATTCGCACACATCCAAACAAATCCCTTTCCCTGATCGCCACAGAAGTGGGCTACCACGACGACTCCACCTTCTACCGGAACTTTATGCATATAACCGGTGTCTCCCCTTCGCAGTATAAAATCAGCTTCCATCGCAACGATCGCTGAGGCTATGGAAGAGGTGGGCACCGAGGGTGTCAATATAGGACCAACACTTTTTTCAATGGTTCCGTCCAAGCAGATTTTATTTTAACGAAAAAACAAAGAAATCGTGCCCATTAGGCACGATTTCTTTGTTTTATCAGGGAATCCCCTTGGTATTTTATGTTTAATAATGGACCAACATATCAATACACAAACCGTCCCCTGTCTTGTTAGTTCAGATGTTCAGCAGAAAAAGCGCCGCAACGATGGCAACCAATGCCAGCCACTGAAGCTTCCTGAGCCGCTCCTTGAAGAAAAACACACCCACAAGGGTGGTAATCAACATGGTGGCGATACTGAAGCTGGGATAAATCACCACCGCCGGCAGATCTGTCAGCGACCGCAGCAGGAATTTGGACGAGAAGAAATTGGGAATGCCGATGGCTGCGCCGAACAAAACCTCCCGAATGCCCGGGCGCTCTTTTTTGTATATCACCAAGGCAACGCACAATACCAAAGCCACGGCAAAAATGTAAAACAAAAATTGGTTTGACAGAGCATCAGGACCCAGAACTTCAAAGACCTTGGACATGGCATCCGCGCCGCCGCCCATCAGAAGCAACGCCAGCAGCTCCCAGTGAAAGCGGCTTGCGTTATTTCCTTTTTTTACATTGATCAGCACGATGGCAAGCAATGCAATGCAAAAACCGGTGATCTGGGTCCAGGTGGGAAGCTCGTGGAAAACCAGCACTGAAAGGATCATAGGTACCAGCAACCCCAGCTTCATAAAAACAGAGGACAGTACGATGCCGTTTCTGTCGGTGTTCCGCTGAAGCAGCATAAAGGAGGCAAGGAACAGGATGCCGCCCACAATACCCAGCGCCACAGTGGTGGAAAAGCCGGGAACATTTGGACACACCCGCTCAAAGCCAGCATAGGAAGCGCCCAGCAGCGAGCAGATCATGTAATTGACGCTGAGCATACTCAGCTTGGCAGATACCCTATTGGCGCTGATACGCATTAAAAGGGATATGGCACAACTGCTTAAAATAGCAAGACACAAATATATCATTTGGAAGCCTCCCGTCGTATTGCCTTACCATCATAGCACAACCCGGCAAAATTGCAAGAAAAAGCGGCGGGAGTTTATCCCGCCGTAAGTTATTGCATTGTAGGATGTGCAAGCGAGGCTACAAGGTCGTGCATTTCTTTTTCGCTGCGGACGTTGTGTGCTTTGTTGATAATTGCTTGCTTTTCGTCTTCGGTCATAGCTGCATAAACATTCATTGCCGGCTCGTTTACAGCCAATGCCATGCCGAAGCCAATGGGAACTTTATAGAAATCCATAGTTATTTCTCCTTTCGTTTGGGGCACGGATTCCTCGGCGCGCTACGCTGGCTCGGAATGACAGTAAAAGTAGGATAGTCGTTGCAACCACCGTCCACCTCTGTCATCCTGCGCGCAGTGCGAAGCACGAAGTCGAAGGATCCGTTCTCTTTTATGCTGCAGCGTCCAGCATATTCTCAATAAAGATACCATACCCCGTAGTCGGATCATTGACTAACACATGGGTAACGGCACCCACAAGTTTGCCGTCCTGGATGATGGGACTGCCGGACACGCTGATGTCAAGTAGGGGACAAAAGAATTTTGTGTTTTTCTGCAGTTTTTATGCGTTTTTGCAGGTAAAAGGCAGGTTTTGGCACACATCAACCGCAGTCCTTAAGTTGACATAGATGAAATGTTGAAAAAGAGGATTTTTAATTTCTCTTTTCTTTTCGACAAATTCCGAATAATACCGGACCGTCGGTTTTGTTTCCCGCAATAAAAAACGGAAGCTGCAATTAACAGCTTCCGTTTTGCTCAGATTTGTTTCACAAAGTGCGAATTCATATCACGCATGATTAAGATGGAGGAGAAAGTTCCTCAATATACACGATGATATTGCCATATGTAGAATTGTAGTATACATACCCAATTTTTAGATATTGTCCGTCTCCGGTGATAACGCCGCCATGGGATTTTGTATTACGATATCCGGATGTTACATTGTAATCAGAATATTCAAAATAAACACCATTGATTTCAAAGGACTCGTTGGTATGGCCTCCGTAGGGCATAGGATCAAAGTTTTCAACGTAACCCTCAACTACTTCGTATTGACCACGCTGATATGCTCCTACAGTCTTGAAATACATATGACCTTGGAAAAGAAATACAATCAATGCAGCAACTGCAGCAATACAACCAAAGGTAATACAGGCTGTACGGGGGAATGCTACTATTTTTGGCAATTCCCTACCAATTAACGTAGGGAGTTTATTCTGGATCCATGGCCAGATAAAGAACATAACAGGTATGATCAGTAGTAGCCACATAGATGATGTAAATTGGAATTGTGCTTCATACAAAACGTTACCCATTTGTTTGGCCCCCTTTTTATCCATTATATATCATGGGTAGCATAATTTCAAGAAAAAGCGGGCGGTTGATAACCCTCCGAAAAAGGCCCCCTCTGACGAGGGGGCTGTCAGCCGAACAGGCTGACTGGGGGAGAGAGCTACCGGGTTTATTATCTCTCCCTCCGTCACGGCTT
>JAZRUM010000004.1:0-4715 GCA_045652545.1 Faecousia sp.
CCGTTCTTGATGCCGGACTCGGCAACGATCTTCATGACGTCGGTAGAGATGTCATGGAAGGTAGGGATCCAGCCACGAGACTGCAGCTCGATCTCTTTCTGGACAATTTTCATTTCCATTTCAGTATCCTCCTAATATGTAAATAAAATGGTTGACGAATCTATGAGTCATCCTGAGCGGAGCGACTACGGCGCGTAGTCGAAGGATCCGTAATATCTGTCACAAAGGAGAACGGATTCCTCGCTATGCTCGGAATGACAAAGGGGTAGGGAGCAGGCTTTAAGCGTGACGCTCGTCCCAAGCCTTGCGGCAGGCGGCGATCATCTCGTCCACCATGGCGGGGCGGTCGGCAGCCTTGGCAACACCGGAAGAAGAACCGGTAGCGTCAGCGCCTGCAATGATGGTGTTGTAAACATCCTCGCCACCGGCGATGCCTGCAGCGGTGAGCACCAGAATATCGGGGTTGACATCCTTGACGCACTTGGTGGCAGCCTCTACATACTCAGGGCCGACGCTGACGCCGGTGCCGATCAGAGCAGAAGGTTCTGCAACGATGATGTCAGGGTTCAGGGTAGCGATCTTAGCAGCCTCTTCCTCAGAGTCAGCACAGACGATGGTGGTAAGTTTCACTTCCTCAGCGCGCTTGATGGTAGCAGCCAGGGTCTCAAAGTCCAGGGGCTTCTCCACGTGGTTCAGCATAACGCCCTCAGCGCCTGCAGCAACCAAAGATTCCGGCAGGATATCTGCCAGGCCGCGGCCAACAGGAATGGGATCCATATGGGGGGCAAAAACGTGGATGCGCTTGGTGTTTTCCTTGACACGGCGGATATCCACAACGGGGCAGGTGAAGATGATGTCTACATCATACTTTTCGCTTGCTGCATCAGCAGCCTGTGCCAACTCCAGGATCTCATCGCCGTAAAGGTAGGACTTAGGACCGATCTCAAAAAACGGTGCTTTGATGTTAGTCATAAAAGCTATTCTCCTTCTTCATAATTTTCCGGGTATATTATAACAACCCAAACGCAAACCGTCAATAGACTTTCCTTGTAAAATGTCAAAATATGCCTTGAAAACAGAAGATAAAAATAGTATACTCAAGGTAATCAAACTTTAGGAGGATCACCAATGGATATGAAAGTTGTTTTGGATGCGGCAAAGGCTGCCTACGACATTGAAGCTACCTGCATCAACGAAATGAAGGAATACTTTGACGATGCGCAGTTTGCCAAAGCTGTGGAGCTGCTGGCAAATGCACCCCGCATCGGTGCTGCCGGCTCCGGACACTCCGGAATTATCTGCCAGCACTTTGCACATTTGATGTGCTGCATCGAGCGCCCCGCCCGTTTCATCAGCCCTGCTGAGGCTGTCCACGGCGCTACCGGTTTTATTCAGGAGGGCGATGTAATGCTGTTTGCCTCCCGTGGTGGCAAGACTAAGGAGCTGCTGCCCATCGTGGATATCTGCAAGGCAAAGGGTGTTAAGATCATCACCGTCACCGAGAATCTGGAATCCCCCCTTGCTACCGCTGCAGACGTGGTGCTGAAGCAGCACGTGAACCGTGAGACCGATAAGTGGAATGCTCAGGGCACCACTTCCACCACCGCTCTGTGCATGATCTTCCATGCACTGCAGGCCGCACTGATCGAGTACACCGGCTATCAGGCAGAGCAGTTTGCCCTGATCCACCCCGGTGGAGCAGTAGGCGAGCGTCTGAACAACAAAGCACTGTGAGGAGCGCTATGTACATAGGAATTGACTTAGGCAGCACCAACATCAAAGCTGCCATCTACAACGAAAAGTTCCAGTTGATCGATCGGCAGAGTCGCCCAGTGGAGTATATCCGGGACAATGGCTTTGTGGAATTCGATGCGCTGCGTTACTGCACCGAGCTGGTGGAACTGTTGGAGAGCATGGTCAAAGCGAACAAGGTCACCTCTGTCCGGGAAATGGCATTTACCGGTCAGGCCGAATCTCTGGTGGTAGTTGGTGAAGACGGAAAACCTTTGATGAACGCCATTTCCTGGATGGACGAGCGTTCCACCGAGGAATGTGCCCAGCTGGAAAAGCAGTTCTCCCCGGAAATTTGCGAAGCGGTTACCGGTCAGATGGCTGTTCTGCCCACTTGGCCTGCTACTAAGATCGCATGGCTGCGTAAGAACAGACCGGAAGTTTACCAAAACGCAGCCACCTATATGCTGCTGAAGGATTATGTGGTTTACTACCTTACCGGTGTAAAACTGGCAGATATGTCCATTGCTACGTTCAGCTTCTACTTTGACATTTATAACAAGTGCTACTGGAAGGAAATGCTGGGGGCTATCGGCGTTTCTGAAAGTCAGTTGCCCCAGCTGTGCGAGCCTTGCTCTGTGGCAGGCAGTTTACTGCCTGCGTTAACAGAAAAGCTGTGTCTGCAGGCTGCACCCAAGGTCAATGTGGGTACGCTGGATCACTTTGCCGGTATGATCGGTACCGGTAATATCGCCCCCGGCGGTATTACCCTGTCCACCGGTACGGTCATGGCACTGGCTACCATGTGCGCTCAGCCTGCTCCCAAGAGCTGTGGCTGTGCCATGCACTACGGTTTCCTGCCGGACAGCTACATAATGCTGCCGGTTGCAGAAAGTGGCGGTGTCAGTCTGGAGTGGTTCCATCGCAACTGCATGACCGCAAGCTACGACGAGATGAACAAGGTGCTTTTGGAGCGTGGTCGTAATGAGCTGCTGTTTTTGCCCTACTTGGTAGGCACCAATGCCCCGGAGTTTGATGGTCAGGCCAACGGTGTGTTCTGGGGTCTGCGGCAAGAGCACGATGCTATCGACTTGGCAGGCGCTGTTATGGAAGGCGTCAGCTATGTGCTGCGGAAGAACTGCGAGCACATTGCTGCCAAAGGCGTAAAGCTGGAACGGATCATCGCCACCGGTGGCGGAGCTAAGAGCCCTGTATGGTGTCAGCTGCAGGCGGATATCACCGGTCTGCCGGTGTGTATTCCCACAGAGAAGGAAGCGGCCTGCTTGGGCGCTGCTATGATCTGCGCTGTCAGTCAAGGTCAATTTGCAGACTTCCATGCAGCTGCACAAAGCTGTGTTGCCATGTCCATGCAGTACACCCCCGAACCCAACGCGCAGCTTGACCGGAAGTTCCGTCGGTTCTGTGCACTGTACAAAGCAGCGCTGGAGCTGAATGAGATCGTATAAAGGAGGCCTTTATGAAGTTTTTGATCGACGATGCGGATATTGACCGCATAAAAGCGTTGTACCGCTATTATCCTATTGACGGTGTAACAACCAACCCGTCTATTCTTGCCAAGTGTGGCAGACCGCCCTATGAGGCACTGCGGGACATCCGGGAATTCATTGGCAATAAGGCAGAGCTGCATGTGCAGGTGGTATCCACCACCGCAGAAGAGATGGTGGAGGAGGGCCGGCACATCGAGCGTGTGCTGGGCAACAACACCTATGTTAAGATCCCCACGATTCCGGAAGGTCTCCGTGCTATGCAGATCCTCCGGGGTGAGGGTTATCATATAACTGCTACCGCCATCTACACCCCTATGCAGGCCTATATGGCAGCTAAGGCCGGTGCTGAGTATGCTGCCCCTTATGTGAACCGGATCGATAACCTGGGTTCTGACGGTGTGTATACCACCAAGAAAATGCAGGACATCTATGTGAGCAACAACCTGAATACAAAAATTCTTGCGGCAGGTTTTAAGAACTCTCAACAAGTGCAGGAGCTGTGCGAATACGGCATCAGCTGCCTGACCATCGCATCTGATGTTATTGATAACCTTATCAAAAACGCCAATGTCACCGCTGCGGTGGAAGATTTTGTGGCAGATTTTGAGTCCCTGTGCGGCAAGGGAAAAACAATGCTTACTTGCGAACAATAACATACAAGAAAGGACGGTTGCTGAATTATGGCGATCTTGTCTCCCTCTATTTTGTCTGCGGACTATATGCACTTCCATGAGGATATGGAAAAAACCAAGACTGACGGCGCAAAATGGCTCCATGTGGACATCATGGACGGTCATTTCGTGCCCAACCTTTCCTTCGGCTACAGCTGGGTAAAGGCCATGCGTAAGATCACCGATCTTGTGCTGGATGTGCACCTGATGATCGACACCCCCATCAAGTATGCCGAGGAATTTTGCAAAGCAGGCTCTGATTATCTGACCATTCATGTGGAGGCAGATACCCCGGAAAATATTAAAAAGACACTGGAGCTGATCCGCTCTCTGGGCGTTAAGCCGGGTATCGTGGTAAAGCCTAAGACCCCTGCTGAAGCAGTTGCCCCGTATCTTTCCATGGTGGATCTGGTGCTGGTAATGACCGTGGAGCCCGGCTTTGGCGGTCAGAAGTTTATGGCGGATATGATGCCCAAGCTGAAGCAGCTGCGGCAGATGCTGGATGAAGTAAACCCCGGCTGCCACCTGGAAGTGGACGGCGGTGTGGATCTGGTCACCGGTGAAATCTGTAAAGAAAACGGCGCAGATGTGCTGGTTGCCGGTTCTGCCTTCTTCGGCGCTGCAGACAGAAAGGCGTTTCTGGAACAAATTGAAAAATAACACACAAGTCAAAACCTCCGGCTAAGCCGGAGGCTTGATTAAGCCCTAGAAGGGCTTTTTACTGGCGGGCATCTAAAGATGCACTGAATTTCTGACGTCTGCATTAACTGCACTGCCGCCCCTAAAGGGGCAATGTATCTTTCTA
>JAZRUM010000005.1:0-2783 GCA_045652545.1 Faecousia sp.
ACATGGCTGCAAGGCGAGGAAGGAGGGGCAGTGTGAAAGCGACATATACAAAACCTCTTTTGACCATGGAACTGTTTTCTCTGACACAGACCGTTGCCAGAGACTGCTCTGACTCCATTCCTCAGGATCAGTTGACATTGGGCGATATTGCCAACTGCGCTTGGGATATCGGCGGCGGTGCCACAGTATTTGTGGCCGGGTCCACCTGCACATTGGACGGCGAGCAGATGGGCTTTGCCTGCTATAACAATCCCAGTGAAGGAAATTATATTTTCCGTTCCTAACCATAACACCCCCGGGGCAAAGCCCCGGGGGACAACGTGAATTATGAATCAATACTATCTTGAACTTTTGGGGCTGCGTGTGCTGTTGCAGACACCTGCCCCTATCCTAATATCCCAAAGGCTGCAGCCTTTTCTGTGTCCGCCTTATACAGAACCGGCGGACTGCACGATCCGGATTAACAACTGCCGGGAATTGCCTTTGCCGAATGAAACGGGCGTCTGGCACGGACCGGAGTGTTACGTTCACAGTGGAGATGCTTTGGAGATTTTCCACTGTCACAAACCCCATAGCGCGCCTTTTGCTGTTACGCAAATCGAAAAAAAAGGCGATATTCATATCACGGTGCATCCCGACTGTGCTGATTATTTTTCCGGCAGTTCCGGGATCTTCAACCGTATTGGCTTTGAAAATTTGCTGTTGCAGCACCATGGTTTACTGCTGCACGCTTCACTCATAGAATATGCCCGCAAGGGTATTGCCTTTACCGGACCGTCTGGTGTAGGCAAGTCCACTCAGGCACAGCTGTGGCACAGCTGTTATGGCGCGAATATTCTTAACGGTGACCGCGCCGCATTGCGAAATGCCGAGGCAGACTGGATTGCTTACGGCTCCCCCTATGCCGGCACATCCGGCATTTACCGCAATGAATATACCCCCCTCGCCGCCATTGTGGTATTGCGGCAGGGAAAGGAAAATCACTTGCGGCGATTATCCGGTCCAGAGGCGATGATGCATATCTGGCCCGAAATTTCTGCCCGGCGCTGGGATGCGGCTTTTGTAGCGGAAGCCACCGACCTGTGCGTCCGGCTGCTGACGGATGTTCCGGTATACCTTTTGGAATGTCTGCCCCAAGAGAGCGCAGCTGCGCTTTTAAAGAAAGGATTGTCCTTATGAATGTTTCTGCCGTAGAGCCTCGCGTAACAGAATATCTGTACCAAAAGGCTGCGGCAGCCGGTGTGCCCTTGAGCGGTACATTTGAACTGACACCGGTGTGCAATATGGACTGCAAAATGTGCTATGTCCGCATTTCCCGGCAGCAGCAGGAGGCGATAGCACCCCTGAAGACGGCGCAGCAGTGGCTGGAGCTGGGTAAGCGGGCAAAAGAGGCAGGTATGCTGTATCTGCTCCTTACCGGCGGAGAACCCTTTTTGCACCCACAGTTTCGAAAGATTATGGAAGGCCTGCACAAAATGGGTCATCTCATCAGTATCAATTCCAATGGCACTATGATCGATGAGAAGACCGTGGCATGGCTCAAAAACTGTCCGCCGGTGCGGATCAATATCAGTTTGTACGGTGTATCCGACGAGACCTATGGCAGACTGTGCGGTAATCCCAAGGGATTTACCCAAACGGCCCATGCAATCGATCTTTTACAGCAGGCGGGAATTTCGGTGAAACTCAATTGCAGCCTGACCCCGTATAATGCGCAATACTTAAAAGAGATGATCGCTTTTGCCCAGGAAAGAAATTTGCAAATACAAGTGGCTGGGTATATGTTCCCACCCGTTCGCAAAGATGGGGAAACAGTAGGCGATAATTTCCGACTGACACCGGAAGAGGCTGCTTGGTATACGGCGTATTCCCAATATCTACTTATGGGAAAAGAGAAATTCCTGAAAAAAGGATGCCAAATTGAAACATTTTGTGACCCGGAAGAAAACTGTACCGGTAGCGGCGATACCATGCGCTGCCGCGCAGGAAGATGTAGCTTCTGGATCACTTGGCAGGGAAATATGACACCCTGCGGTATGTTCCCGGACAGAAACAGTCCCAATGTATTTACAGAAGATTTTGAAGCAGCTTGGGCGACGGTGAAAGCACAAGTGGAAAAAATCCGGCTGCCCGCCCCTTGCGCAGAATGTGCAGCCAAGTCCACCTGCCGTGCTTGCGGAGCGATGGTGCTGACGGAAAGCGGCAGCTTTGAGAATGTACCCCAGTACCGATGCCGGATGATGCAGGCCTATCCCCAACAGTGGGAGAGGGTAAAGGAGGCAATACAATGAGCAAAAATAATAAAACAATGATGATCATTGTGGGAATCTGCTTGCTGGTACTGCTTTTGGCGATGATGATTGTTCTCTTTCTTGATTCAGGAAGGACAACACCCCCGGCCAACAAGCCGATGCCGACCGGTGAGCAGATGGCTTCCGATTCCAGTGAAACCGACCCTGCGAAACCTACAGAAACGGATCCCACTAAGGCTACAGAAGATGATCCCACTAAGGCTACAGAAGCGGATCCTACCAAGCCCACGGAATCGGTCCCTACCGATCCGGATGATACCACACCCCCTCCTACAGATCCGCCACCGGTGGTGGAGATCCCCGATGAGAATGAGGAAGAGGAGGGGCTGCAGTTCCCCTGCCAAGTGCCCGGCTATGATTTGAAAATTGAGAAGCTGGCGCCCTATACGGGCATTTTTGTGGAGGACGGCT
Source organism: Faecousia sp. (assembly GCA_045652545.1). Taxonomy (GTDB): domain Bacteria; phylum Bacillota; class Clostridia; order Oscillospirales; family Oscillospiraceae; genus Faecousia. The sequence continues at coordinate 2,724 of JAZRUM010000005.1, forward strand.
CCAACGCTCAGGTGGAAAATGTTGCCATGCTGCTGATCCATAATAACGGCACCAAGGCAG
>JAZRUM010000006.1:0-6030 GCA_045652545.1 Faecousia sp.
GCGGTCACAGCGGTTATGCTGAGGTAGGTGCCGATATCGTCTGCGCTGCCATCACTACTGCTGTTACCATGGCCGAAGCCACCATCAACGATGTGTGCGGCGCAAAGGCCAAAGTTCGGGTCAAAGAGGAAGATGCAAGAATCACTCTGACCCTCCCTTCTTCCTGCGACGAAGAGGAAACTGTACAAGCAGTTCTCTCCGGTCTTATGCTGACGCTGATCAGCCTGCGGGAAGATTATCCTGATTATATCGAAGTTTTGGAGGTGTAATACCATGCTGAAGATTGGTATTCAGTTTTTCGCTCACCACAAGGGCGGCGGTTCTACCAAGAACGGTCGTGATTCCGAGGCTAAGCGCCTGGGCGTGAAGCGTGCTGACGGTCAGTTCGTTCTGGCCGGCAACATTCTGGTTCGCCAGAGAGGCACCCACATCCATCCCGGCACCAACGTGGGTATCGGCAGCGATGACACCCTGTTCGCTCTGATTGACGGCACCGTCAAGTTCGAGCGCAAGGGCAAGGATCGTCGTCAGTGCTCCGTGTACGCTGTGGAGCAGTAATCACGAAATTTATGCACTTGGAAAGGGTGCTGCATGTTTGCAGCAGCCTTTTTCTTGCACATACTATAATTGATAATTGAGAATTATTCTCTGTTGTCGTTCAAATTCCAATTTAGCGAGCTGTTGCAAACAACGATTGTCATTTCGACCAGGCCGAAGGCGCGTGGAGAAATCCGCTGCCCTGCAATAGAACTTACGGATTTCTCGACTCCGCTAACGCTCCGCTCGAAATGACAGAGAAGGGATGAAACAGATTGCTAAATCCAAATATAATTCTCAATTCTGAATTATCAATTCTCAATTATCCTTCTACTGGAGGTATCCTATGTTTGTAGATAAGGTGCGCATCACCGTGTGCGGTGGTCGGGGCGGCGACGGTGCGGTTGCCTTCCACAGAGAAAAATATGTTGCCTCCGGCGGTCCGGACGGCGGTGACGGCGGGCATGGCGGCAGCGTGATCCTGCGGGTCAACGACAATCTGACCACGCTGCTGGATTTTCGCTATAAGCGCAAGTATTCCGCCCAGGCAGGCATGAACGGACAGGGCAGAAATATGAGTGGCAAGCGGGGCGAGCCGCTGATCATTCAAGTGCCCCGGGGCACTGTTGTCCGGGACGCAGAAACGAACCAGATCATCGTGGACATGTCCACCGGTGAGGATCATATTATCGCCAAAGGAGGCAGAGGCGGCTGGGGCAATGCCCACTATGCCACCCCCACCCGGCAAGTCCCCCGTTTCGCAAAGGCCGGTCTGCCCGGACAGGAGCGGGACGTGATTTTGGAGCTGAAGCTGCTGGCTGACGTGGGTCTGGTCGGCTTCCCCAACGTAGGTAAGTCCACTCTACTGTCGGTCACCTCCAACGCCCGTCCCAAAATCGCCAACTATCATTTCACTACCCTGTTCCCCAACCTGGGCGTGATCTATGTGGACGAGGGTGTGTCCTTCGTTATGGCGGATATCCCCGGCATCATCGAGGGCGCTGCTGAGGGTGCAGGTCTGGGTCACGATTTCCTGCGGCACATCGACCGTTGCCGACTGCTGGTGCACATTGTTGACGTATCCGGCAGCGAGGGCAGAGATCCTGTGGAGGATTTTGACGCCATCTGTGAAGAGCTTCATAATTACAGCGTGGATCTGGGCGATCGTCCCATGATCGTAGCTGCCAACAAGTGCGATCTGCTGATGCCGGAATCGGACAATTTGGAGCGTCTGCGGGAGCATGTGGAGGCTGCCGGCTGCCAGCTGTATGAGATCTCCGCAGGCACAACACAGGGCACCAAGAATCTGATGCGTGTGGTGGCAGAAAAGCTGCGCACCCTGCCCCCGGTGACCATTTACGAACCGGAGTATGTAGAGGTCATTGCTGAGGCAGGCGACCCCAACGAGCTGGAGATTGAGCATCTGGGCAGCACATGGGTGGTCACGGGAACATGGCTGGAGCGGCTCATCGTCAACATCAATTTCGACGACTACGAGTCCCGGAACTATTTTGACCTGCAGCTGCGCAAGTGCGGTCTGTTTAAGCGTCTGGAGGAAATGGGCATTCAGGACGGCGATGTGGTAGACATCTACGACATGGAATTTGAATATCAGAAATAAAAAATACCGCCTAAAATAAGGCGGTATTTTTCTTATTTTGCAAATTACTGCTCAGCACGCATCTGAGCGAAGCACTCGCTGCAGTATACGGGACGGTCGGACTTGGGCTCGAAGGGAACCTTTGCCTCGCCGCCGCAGCGTGCGCAAGTAGCGGTGAAGAACTCACGGGGGCCACGGGCGCTTGCCTTGCGAGCGTCACGGCAAGCCTTGCAGCGCTGGGGCTCATTCTGGAAGCCGCGCTCTGCGTAGAATTCCTGCTCACCAGCGGTGAAAACGAATTCGTTGCCGCACTCTTTGCAAACTAAAGTCTTGTCTTCGTACATTGTGTTTACCTCTTTTCGGTTTGTTGACGCCCCGTGAAAACCCATTGAAATCTAACGGAAATAATCCAGGGTCGGTAATTTGGTGATATTCCACCATGTTTCGTATTATATACAAATACGCAAATTTTGTCAATAGTTTATATGCAAAAATGTTCAAATTTTTAACATTTTGTGCAATTTTATCAAAGATTAAACTGGGTTTGTCCGCCACAGGGAATATGCAGATGTTCGTAGGCAAGCCCGGTTACACACCGGCCTCGGGGGGTGCGGGTCAAGAATCCCAACTGCATCAGATAGGGTTCGTACACATCCTCCAGCGTGATGGCTTCTTCCCCGATGGTGGCCGCCAAAGTTTCCAATCCCACAGGGCCGCCGCCGTAATTCTGAATGATGGCTGTGAGCATCCGGCGGTCGATGTTGTCAAGACCCAGCTGGTCCACTTCCAATCTGGAAAGTGCCAGATCTGCCGCCTCTTTTGTGATGGTACCGTCGCCCATGACCTGGGCAAAGTCCCGCACCCGGCGCAAAAACCGGTTGGCGATCCGGGGCGTGCCCCGGCTGCGAGAGGCAATTTCCATTGCGCCCTGAGGGTCGATCTCCATGCCCAATATGGTTGCAGAACGGGTAACGATCCGGGCAAGCTCCTCATTGGTATACAGTTCCAGCCGCAGGCTGACACCAAACCGATCCCGCAGCGGCGCAGACAGCTGTCCTGCCCGGGTGGTGGCGCCCACCAAGGTAAACTTAGGTAAGTCCAAACGAATGGAGTTGGCAGAAGGACCTTTGCCCACAATGATGTCAATGGCAAAATCCTCCATTGCCGGGTAGAGGATCTCCTCCACTGCCCGGTTTAACCGGTGGATCTCGTCGATAAACAGAATGTCACCGGGGTTCAGATTGGTCAGCAGTGCCGCCAAGTCACCGGGTTTTTCAATGGCAGGACCGGAGGTGATCCGGATACCTGCGCCCATTTCGTTGGCAATGACCCCGGCCAACGTGGTCTTGCCCAGACCGGGAGGGCCGTACAAAAGGGTGTGATCCAGCGGCTCGCTCCGCCCCCGGGCAGCCTCAATATAAACAGACAGATTGCCCTTGGCCTTTTCCTGTCCGGTATAGTCTGCCAGCAATTTGGGACGCAGACCGATCTCCCCTGCATCCTGCGGCGCAAAGGTAGGCGATATGATCGGCGAAACGATTTCTTCATTAAATTCCAAGCTCATAGCTTGTACCTCCATAGCAGCCGTAGGGGCGAGCATTGCTCGTCCGCTACAGTGGCGTATTATTCACAATAAAAGCAATCCTCTTTCCAGCGCAAGGGATTGTTTTCAATATACTCCCAAATTTTCAAATAATCCTGCTCACTGCGAATGACGTGGTCGTGAAACAGTTTTTGCCATATACTGTGTCCGATTTGTTTGGTAACCGCACCTTTCATTTGCCGTACCACCTCAGAAATCGTAGGGGCGAGCATTGCTCGTCCGTTCTCATCTGTATGGATATGCAAAAGGATGTGTATATGATTGGGCATAACTGCATAGTGATCCACAGAAACCGCACAATAGTGCACCGGAATATTACGGATGGCATCCTCCACGATTTTACCATATGCAGATAACGGCAGGCTACATGGACGAGCAATGCTCGCCCCTACGTCCGTCCACAAAAGGTTTTCCCGGTTCTTCAGACAGACCGTAATAAAATATGCGCCCGGGGAACTATAATCAAAATCCGGCAGGCGATTTGGCTTGCGTTTTGGGAATTCATTGTGATCCATTCTCAATTATTTATAACCATAGCGCGCAGGGCATGGCGCACCAGCTCCTCGGTGGTTGCGTTAGGGTCTGCGCCCTTCAGGGCCATACCGATCTCGCTGGGAGAGTACCCCAGCTCCTGCAGTGCTGCCTGGGCTGTGGCCATATTCCCCTGAGGCGCAGCCACGGATACGCTTCCGCCGGAGAAATCCAGCTCCATAGCGCCACCGCCCATTTTGTCTTTCAGTTCCAGAATGATTCGCTGGGCAAGCTTTTTGCCAACGCCTTGCGCGGCGGTGAGCAGCTTTTCGTCGCCGGTCATCACTGCCAAAGTGAAGTTCTGCGGACCGGCGCTAAGAATCGCCATTGCCGCCTTCGGTCCAACCCCATTGACGGTGGTCAGCAGTTCAAAGCACCGCTGCTCCTCCCGGCTGGAAAAGCCGAACAAATCGAAGGCATCCTCCCGAATGGATTCGGTGATATATAATTTTGCCGGCTGATTCAGCTTCAGCTGGGCGGCAGTATAGCCGGTAACACGGCAGCCGTAGCCCACACCGCCGCAGTCGATCACTGTCAAATTGGGCTCTAAAACCGCAACCTCTCCGGAAACATAATACAACATATAAAACCCTCCCAATATAATTGAGAATTGAGAATGGAATTCCGATTTAGCGATCTGACGATCCCTAAAAATTAAGAATTAAAAGTTAAGAATTAAGAATTAGAAGGTGTCGCTCCGCGACTATTTAAATCATTTTCCGCAGGAAAATACCACAATTCTTAATTATTAATTCTAAATTCTTAATTATCCATTACTTCTTTGCCAGCAAAGAGGTAATGGATCGTGCGTGGCACAGCGCAATGGCGATGGCGTCTGCCGCGTCATCCGGCTTGGGCATCTGTTCCAATCCCAACAGCCGCTTGGTCATATCCTGCACCTGGTGCTTGGTGGCATTGCCGTAGCCCACCACCGCCTGCTTTACCTGGGAAGGCTTGTAGGAGGTGACCTCCAGTCCTGCCTGACGAATGGCAAGCAGAATCACGCCCCGGCTTTGGGCCACACCAATGCCGGTGGTTACATTCTGACCGAAAAACAGCTCCTCAATGGCCACCGCATCCGGCTTTGTCTTTTCCAGCAGGCTTCGCATATCCTCATAGATAATTTCCAGCCGGGCAGAAAAATCCATACCTGCCAGCGTGGTGATGGCGCCGCAGGTGACCAGCCGGGACTGCCCCCGCTGGGTGTCCACCACACCGAAGCCGGTAATGCCGTAACCAGGGTCGATTCCCAAGATCCGCATATCGCACCGCCTTCCATCGAGTTTTACTCATTGTATCATTATAGCACACCCAGTTGTAATTGACAATTGAAAATTGAGAATTGAGAATTATGCTCAATAATCGTTCATATTCCGATTTATCGTGCTGTTTCGTAAACGCACGATCCAACGCCCCCCTTGCCTAAAGGGGGGTGGGTCGCCGTAAGGCGAGCCGGGGGGATATTGTAACGAATTTGCCGAAACTGCTTAGGTGCGTGGAGAATTTTACTGCAAATCCCCCAGACGAAAATCAAAGATTTTCGCCAGCCCCCTTTAGGCAAGGGGGCCTGGAGAGGGTGCCTTACAAAGTTGAAACTGCTCGCTAAATTGGAATTTCATTCTCAATTCTCAGTCAAAACCTCCGGCTAAGCCGGAGGCTTGATTAAGCCCTAGAAGGGCTTTTTACTGGCGGGCATCTAAAGATGCACTGAATTTCTGACGTCTGCATTAACTGCACTGCCGCCCCTAAAGGGGCAATG
>JAZRUM010000007.1:0-9723 GCA_045652545.1 Faecousia sp.
TGCAAACTACATATGTCATTTCGAGCGGACCCTGAGCGTAGTCGAAGGGGAAGTCGAGAAATCCGTAATTTCCATTGCAGGGCAGCGGATTTCTCCACTCGCCTGCGGCTCGGTCGAAATGACAGAGGGGGAAAGGAAACAGCTCAACAAATTGGAATTTAACGGATAAAACCGGTGCTGTCACGAAGAACAGCACCGGTATTGTATCAAAAACGCTTATGCCAGATAAATTGCTTTGCAGGCCAGCATGGTCATATAGCAGTCCAGCTTGGAGACAATTTCCATAGGCGCATGCATACACAGCACCGGCACACCTGCATCCACGGTGACGATATTCCGGTTGGCCATGTAAGCGGCCACAGTACCGCCGCCGCCCTGGTCAACCTTGCCCAAAGTAGCCAGTTGCCACTGCACACCTGCATCGTCCAGCACCTTGCGCACATGGAGCATTGCCTCGGCAGATGCATCAGATGCGCCGCCCTTGCCCCGGGAACCGGTGTACTTGCAGATCGCCACACCGTAGTTCAGGAAACTGTTATTCCGGCGATCACTGACCTCGGCAAAGTTGGGGTCATAGGCATTGGAAACATCTGCACTAAGGCAGAAGGAGTTTTCATAGCAGCGGTTCAGGTTCGCACCGGTTGCATCGCACAGATCCTGCATAAAGGTATCAAAGGCATAGCTCTGCATACCGGACACGCCTACAGAACCAATCTCTTCCTTGTCTGCCAGAATGCATACGGCGGTGTGCTTGGGAGTGCCGATCTCCAGCAGAGGCTCGATTTGTGCATAGGCACAGACCCGGTCATCGTGGCCGTAAGCGCCCAACAGGCTTCTGTCCAGACCCACTTCACGGCATTTGCCTGCAGGCACAACAGAAAGCTCCGCACTGTGGAAGTCATTCTCAACAATGCCATACTTTTCGTTCAGCAGCTTCATAATATTCAGCTTTACCAGATCACTGCCTTCTCCCTCCAAAGGCTCAGTGCCCAGGATCACATTCAGCTGCTCGCCTACGATGCCCTCTGCCAGAGGTTTCTTCATCTGGTCAGCAGACAGGTGGATCAGCAGGTCAGAGACCATCAGAACAGGATCGGTATCCTCTTCACCGATGGAGATAGAAACGCTGGTACCATCCTTGCGGCAGACAACACCATGTAGTGCCAGAGGAACAGTGGGCCACTGATACTTCTTGATGCCGCCATAGTAATGGGTCTTAAAATAGGCGATCTCGGAATCCTCGTACAGGGGATTGGGTTTCAGATCCATACGGGGGGAATCCACATGGGCAGCGCAGATATTTGCACCGGCATTCATGCTTTCGCTGCCGATTACGGCCATCAGAATGCTCTTGCCCCGATTGTTTTTATACACCTTGTCGCCGGGCTGCAGCTGCATGCCGGGGACAAACGGTTTAAAACCGTTCTTTTCGCACAGGGCCACCGTTTCGGAAACAGCTTCCCGCTCGGTTTTGCAGGCATCCAAAAAAGCGGCATAGCGCTTGCAGTATGCGTTCATTTCCTCCCGCTGCTGGGCACTTAGAGAAGTGTAGCCGTTCTTAGGGGCGGAAAGCAATTTTTCTTTCAATTCTTCGTTGGTCATTGTATATTCTCCTTGTTATCAATTTACTCTCATTATACCCTGTTCTTGCAAAAAGACAAGGCATTTTTCCCGGAAGTCTTCCGGGGTGCTGTCGTTTACCAGCACATAGTCACACCGTTGGGCGAATTCTTCCGGAGATGGCTGCGCAACGATCCGGGCAAGGGCGTACTCCCGGGAAATACCGTCCCGATCCATCAGTCGGCGGATGCGTACATCTTCCGGTGCGGTGATTGCTACAGTTAGTTGACATAACTCGTTGATGCCGCTTTCAAACAGACCGATGGCATCAATGGCAGCAAGGGCGGGTTTTTGTTCCAACTGACGCAAGACCTGGGCTTTAACAGCGCTGTGGGTCAGGTGATTCAGCTCCAGCAGTGCATTTTTATCCCCGAAAACGATGCTGCCCAGCTTTTTGCGTTGCAAAACTCCGTTGTGTACAGTACCGGGGAAACGGTTCTCAATGGAGGCCAGCAGAGCATCGTCTGTTTGCAGCAGCTTGTGGTAAATGGCATCGCAGTCCAGAACAACACCGCCCAGCTCATGAATGATTTGCAGCAGGGTCGTCTTGCCGCAACCGGTGCCACCGGTGATCCCGATGATCATACAAATTCCTCCGCATCAATGATTTGGAATGCGGCTGCTTTTTTCAGCCGGTTCTGTACGGCATAGGCCACGCCGCCACCCTCGGGGCATCGGGCGTAGACTTTGGAAACAGCCGGATCGTCCAGTACCCGCAGTGCTGCAAATACACCGGCAGACAATGTGTTCACATCTGCGGCACATCCGTAAGACAGGGGAGCGCAACCTTCGTACAGAGGCAGCTCCTCCTCAAAGCACAGTACCCGTTCACCGGCTTGATAACGGGAACGAATAAATCGGGCAGCCTTTTCGCTGGGACCGGTGACGATCACCAAGGGGCATTGGGGGGCATAATGACGGTATTTCATTCCCGGAGCTTTGGCAATTTCGGTCTTGTCCAGTTGCTGGGTTACCGCCTTATCTACTGTCAGCGTTCCCAACACCTGAGTCAACTGTTCGGGGGTAATGCCACCGGGACGGAGCAGCCGGGGCGGATGCTCCGTCAGGTCCACAATGGTGGACTCCACACCCACCCGGCAAGCACCACCGTCTACGATCAGGGGAATTTTGCCGTCGTGGTCATCCAACACATGCTGTGCTGTGGTGGTTGAGGGTTTGCCGGAGAGATTTGCCGAAGGTGCAGCCACAGGAACACCGGCAAGACGGATGATCTGTCGGGTCATGGCATTGTCCGGACACCGGACAGCCACGGTAGGAAGTCCTGCAGTGGTACACTTAGGCACACGATCCTTTGCGGGCAATACCATAGTCAAAGGACCGGGCCAGAATTTTTCTGCCAAAGTATAGGCGCAATGGGGAATGCTGTGGCAGATATCTTCCATCTGTGCAGGTTCTGCAATATGTAAAATCAAAGGATTGTCCTGAGGACGGCCCTTGGCTTCAAATATTTTAGCAACGGCAGATTCGTCCAGACCGTTGGCACCGAGACCGTATACGGTTTCTGTGGGGACGGCTACCAGATGCCCGTCTTTTATCAGCTGCGCAGCGTAAGAGGCGCAACCGGGGTCTTTTTCAGATATTACGCGGGTCTGCATAACGGACCTCCTTTATATATCTGCTTACATTATAGCATGTCCACCGTTTCGGTCAACAATAAAAATAATAGAAATAAAAACGGTGCTGTCTCTGGCATTTGAGACAGCACCGACGGCTGCTTTACACAGCCATACAAAGAGGAAAGAAAGTGAAGAAACTTAGCTTAGAAAATCAGCGGGATCTACCAGAGTTCCGTCACAGCTGACGCTGAAGTGAACATGATCTCCAATACCGCTTTCTAACAATGCAGTTGTACCCACAGTGCCGATAACCTGCCCGGCTTTGACGGTATCACCGGCCTTGACGGATACATCCTGAGCAAGACTGGCATACTTTGTGGTGTAATCTCCGTCGTGGCGGATCACCACAGTCATGCCCATGGTCTCATCTTCGTACACCGTATAGACAGTACCGTCAGCTGCTGCACATACCTGTGTGCCTGCCTCTGCAGCGATGTCCATGCCGTCATGGACACGCCAATCCCGGGTAGTCTGGTTGTAGGTCAGCTCGTCCATGGAATACTCGGAAATGGTCTGTCCTGCCAAGGGCTGTTTTACCACAGAAGGCTTTTTGCTCAGATCCACGGTAGGCTGTTGTGACAACTGTTCCTGGGGTTGAGAAGCGACCGCCTGGACATCGTTGTTTTGGGTGACATCCACCTGTGCGGTTGGTTGCGGATCCTTCAATGAAGCATCCTGCGGCTCGGTATTGCGATAGTAGAGAAAACCTGCGATTCCAATGGCTACGGCACACAGCACCAGGGCTATGTAGTAGCCCTTAGCGCTGATCCCACTGCTTGATTTTTTATTGCTCATAATTAAGCACCTCCGATATCCAGTATTACCGATTTTTTGGTATTTAAACCATAAAAATCAAATGATACTAAATTTTTCTTATATTATGTTTGCGCAACAAAAATCTCCGGAATGCTGATGCATTCCGGAGATTTTTTATTTTTTCAAAACTTGGGAGTAGCCATTGCCGTACTGAACACAGCGGGAGACCCGGCTCAAAGTGGCAGAGGAGATCTCTACGAGCTCCATCACCTGATTATAGGTCTTGCCCTCCAGCAGCAGCTTTGCTGCATAGCACCGCTCTGCCATATTCTCTAGCTCTTTGGCTGTGCAAAGGTCTTCCAGCAGTGCTCGCAGGGCCTGAGGATCGGATGTAGTTGCCAGCAGCTGGATCAGATCATCAACATGCTGTGGATTTCCTGACATATTAAAACTTCTCCTGTGCACCCCGCAGGAATGTGCGGGTTTTTTCGCTTTGGGGATTTTCAAATATCTGCTCCGGCGTGCCAATTTCTTCGATGACGCCGTCTGCCATGTAGATCACCACATCCGCAACAGAGCGGGCAAAGTCCATTTCGTGAGTAACCACGATCATTGTGCGGTCCTTGCTTTTTAGCTCCCGGATGACCCGCAGCACCTCACCGGTCAACTCCGGATCAAGGGCAGAGGTAGGTTCATCAAAACACAGAATTTCCGGCTGCAATGCCGGCGCCCGGGCAATGGCCACACGCTGCTGCTGTCCTCCTGAAAGCTGAAATGGGAAGCTTCCCAGCTTATCTGCCAATCCCACTTGGGTCAGCAACTGCACACCACGCTGCTCCAGTTCTTCCGGGGTTCCTTTTTTCAAAAGGTTGGGAGCTAGCGTAACATTTTGCAACGCATTATACTGGGGAAACAGATTGAAATTCTGGAATACCAATCCGAAATGCAGTCGGTTCTCCCGGATCTGATCCTCGTTGTATTTTGTTCCGGCGCGGTATAGCTCTTTACCGTCAACCAGAATGCTTCCGGTATCAGGCGTTTCCAGAAAATTCAAGCATCGCAACAGGGTGGTCTTACCGCTGCCGGAAGAACCGATGATTGCCAGAACTTGTCCTTTTTCTAAGGAAAAACTGACACCTTTGAGAACTTTGGTTTTGCCAAAATCCTTTTTTAGATCTTTTACTTCCAACATACGTTTAACTCCTGAAATAGCTGAGTTTCTTCTCCACCCTACCCAACACGATGGTCAAAAATCCCACGAAGATCAGATAAAACACACCGGTATAGAACAAAGGCCAAACCAAAGCCTTTGTTGCTGCCAGCTCTTTGGCCTGTTTGATGATCTCGCAGACCACGATGCAGTTGGCAAGGGCAGTGTCTTTAATGAGGGTAATGATCTCGTTGGACATGGGGGGCACGATCCGCTGGATCACCTGTTTCAAAATGATCTTACGGAAGATCTGTCCTTTGGTCAGGCCCAACACATAGCCAGCTTCATACTGACCTTTGGAAATGCTTTCAATACCGCCTCTGTAGATCTCGGAAAAGTAGCAGGCGTAGTTCAAAGAAAAGGCGATCAGCACTGCGGTGATTCGGCCAGCATCGCTGATGCCGTAATTCATGAAGAAATACCGATCTACCTTGCTGAACATAGGAAAATCGAATAGCAGTCCGGGCACATAGTAAATAATGAAGATCTGCAGCATCAAAGGAACGCCCCGGACGATCCAAACGATCACCTTGGATACGGCTTTCACTGGCTTCAGCTTGCTCATAGAGCAGAACGCAATAGGCAGACCAAGCGGTGCGCCGCAAAGCAGCGTCACCGCAAAGATCAGTAGCGATATTAAGAAGCCGTCAAACAGAAATGCCGTGACTTCTAAAAATGTCATGTGTTAACTCCGGTAGATAAATTATTTCTGGTCAGCGAAATCGGTGATAGCGGTGTTAGCAACGCCATACTTTTCAGCCAGGGTCTTGATGGTGCCGTCAGCAGCCAGTGCCTCCAGCTGTGCGTTGACCTGTGCGGTCAGCTCACTGCCCTTCTTGAAGCCGATTGCGTAGTATTCCACATCGCTGGACAGGGCTTCCACGATCTGCAGGTCAGCGTAATCACCCTTGCCACAGTAGCTCTTTGCCAGCTGTGCGTCCAGAACTGCAAAGTCAGCAGAACCGCTGTTGACTTCCATCAGACAGTCAGTCTGGTAGGGGAAGTCCTTAATAGTAGCGCCCTCAAATGCCTTGCCGTAGGTTTCACCGGCGGAACCGCCTTCAGCAGCGCCCATCTTGCCGTTCAGGTCTGCAGCGGCAGCGATGCCGGAGTCCTTCTTAACAACGACAACCTGACGGTTCTCCATGTAGTTGTAGGAGAAGTCGACCTTCTCAGCACGAGCGATGCCGTCGTCATCGGAGGTGTTAGCTGTAAAGCCGTTCCATACACAATCGATGGTGTTGGAATCCAGATCGGTGTACTTGCTGCCCCAGTCAATTTCCTGGAAGATGACCTTGCAGCCCAGCTTGCCGAAAACAGCCTCAGCCAGCTCGGTATCAAAACCAACCAGCTTGCCGCTTTCATCCTTGTAGTTCATGGGCTCATAAATGGTATAGCCAACAACAACGGTCTTTTCCTGTGCCTGGGTGTCGCCTTGGGTTTCGCCCTGGGTTTCCTGGGGAGCGGAGCTCTGGCAGCCTGCGAAGCAGGCGGCGATCATCATAACTGCCAAAAACATTGCGATCAACTTTTTCATAATTTTCATTTCCTTTCTTATGGTCGATTGTTTGTACTTCAGTTTGCCAAGGACTTATCGGAGCGCTGCGCCCAGTTTTTGGCGGCCTCCGCTTTAGTGCTTTAGTTCGCTAAAGTGTTATCGGATGTCTGCATTATACTTCACTTCACTAAAGTTGTAAAGTACTTTTTTCCAATTTTTTTACATTTGTTAATACTGCACATAACCGGCAGCTGTTTTTCGCTTTCCATATTGCACTTCAACAACAGAATCTGGAGTTCCCTGTTGCATTGTTGCAGAAAAGCCATTATAATTGATAAAAAAGAGAAAGGGAGATCGCTATGAAATATAAACGCTTTCTTTTGCTGGCGTTGATCTTGTGCACAATTCTATCCTCGTCACCTATCACTGCAAGTGCTACCGATACTTCCCTGGATCAACTGATCATAGACAGCTGCACCTACGGCAACACTGTTGACGTTTCCAATTACAAGCTGTCTGAATCGGAAATGGAAACGCTGTTCTACGGAATGCTGTACGAAGGAAAACTACCTTGGTATACCTTAAACAGCTATACATTTTATTATAGCGATACAACCGGATATATGCTGGAATTTGAGCCGGATCTTCTGGACCAGGAAAAATATGACCGGATGCTCTATGAACAAAGGATTGCTGAAATCCTTTCCATCTGCGTTCGTGAGGGCATGTCTGATTGGCAGATCGCCCTTTCGATCCACGATTATCTGATCGTTAACTGCGTTTACGATGAAGCGTTAGAACTGAAAACCGGCTATGACCTGCTTGTGAAGGGCAGCACCGTTTGCTCCGGTTATGCGGCGCTGTATCAGGACCTTTTGCTACGATGCGGCATTCCTTGCCTGCAAGTACACAGCGAGCCTATGGAACATGTTTGGAATCTGGTACAGTTAGACGGTCAGTGGTATCATGTGGATGTTACTTGGGACGACCCTACACCAGACATAAAAGGTTTTGTGAGACACGAATATTTTCTGCGGACAGATGCCCAGATGTCTGCCGGAGATGACCCCCATTACGATTGGGAAACCAATATCACCTGTACAGACAACCGATACGCCGATGCTTTCTGGACAAAACTGGAAAGCCAGGTTATTTTTACCGATGACAAAACCTGCTACTATATCCGGGAAAAGGACTGCCGGAACAGTATCTACCGACGGGATATTCCCTCCGGAAAAGAGACTCGCCTATACAAAGAGAAAGAAAGCTATATCAACATCGGCCACGGCAGGTATATGTATTACCACACAGGACTTTCCCTGTGGAACGATCGGCTATGGTTCTGCACCATGGACACGGTCTACTCTATGAACTTAAAGGGCAAGGATGTACGCAAAGAATATACATATAAAGCCAACGCCACCGACCGAACCTTAAGCGGCTGCCATGTAATCAACGATAGCATCCAGCTGTCGGCTGCAAATCACGACGGGGATGCAATACCGGTAACACAGATGCTGAACTCCGGCGCACATATCCACAGCTATACCCAAACCACGACACCTCCCACCTGTACACAACCGGGATCTACCGTTTCCACCTGTCAATGCGGACTTGAAGCCAAAGGCGCTCCGGTAGCCACTACCGGGCACAACTGGCAACAAACCTCCTATGAAGTCCCGACCTTCTACTCCAGCGGCTATACGGAATCCCGGTGTAGTACCTGCGGCGAAACAGACAGCGAGGTCCTGCCTCAGATCAGCTTTTTCCAATGGCTTCTGCAAATTGTACTGCAGTTTTCGTTATAGTGGCAGCTAAGAAAACATAATAAAAGAGGATGCTAAAAGTATCCTCTTTTGATTTTTACAGATGTGTAGCTGAGGCCGATCCAACAGGACCTTCCTGAGGTTTGATCTCTTTGGGACAACCAATTCGCACAAAATCGCTCCTTTGAGAGAATTTGTTGCTTTTTATCACCGCATTTTCCTTAATGCAAGTTTTTTCCTCTTTAGATTTCCACATTATATTTAAATAATTTACAACTTTAACAACTTGTTCTAAAAGCTTATTGATTTTTTTGTTATAATAAGGTATGATATTAGACAGTGAATATTAACCTGAAGGAGAGGACATATATGATCATTACACAGAAAAAACCCATTGAAGAAGTCATGGCAATGGTCGGCGATGCCAAGACTGTGGCGATCGTTGGCTGCGGCAGCTGTGCTACCGCTTGTCAGACCGGTGGCGAACCCCAGATCGCAGAGCTGACTGCTGTTCTGGAGCAGGCCGGCAAGAAAGTGGTTGCTACCTCCGTTTGCGACTACTGCTGCATGAACCTGGGCGTTAAGGCAAAGATGAAGGCCATCGTTGCTGCCAACCCCGATTGCGTCGTTTGCATGAGCTGCGGCGACGGTGTTCAGTGTGTTGCCAAGAACGCAGGCACTGCCCCCGTTTACCCCTCCAACGACACTATGTACTTAGGTGAGGCTGTCCGTTTCGGTGTTTGGGAAGAAGCTTGCCGCTTCTGCGGTCAGTGCGTGCTGGGTCAGACCGGCGCCATTTGCCCCATTACCCAGTGTGCCAAGAGCCTGGTCAACGGTCCTTGCGGCGGCCAGAAGAATGGCAAGTGTGAAGTCAATCCCGAAAATCCCTGCGCATGGATCAAGATCTATGAGCGTCTGGAAGCTACCAACCAACTGGAGAAGCTGACCCAGACCCGTGAGGACAAGGGCTACGAGAAGGTTGCTTATCCCAGAACTATTAGCTTGAGGGGGAAGAAATAATGAGCGTATTGAAAGAAGCACTGGAAGCCGGTAAGTTTGGTATTACCGCAGAAATGGCACCCCCCAAGGGTTACGACTTTGCCGAACAGATGGAGGCCGCTGAGGTCCTCAAGGGCAAGGTTCATGCCGTAAACGTTACCGATATGCAGAGCGCATGCCTGAAGGCTACCGGTCTGGGTCTGTGCATCAAGCTGAAGCAGGCTGGCGTTGAGCCTA
>JAZRUM010000008.1:0-5303 GCA_045652545.1 Faecousia sp.
GATCCGTGAGAATACTGCCTTTGCCCAAAGAAGCGGTATTGAGATCGTAGGTACATATATTGACCGGGCATTGTCTGCCAAGACGGATAACCGCCCGGAGTTCCAGCAGATGATCAAGGACAGCGCCAAGAAGAAGTTTGACGTAGTGATTGTGTGGAAGCTGGACCGTTTTTCGCGGGACCGCTTTGATGCTGCCTATTATAAAAAACAGCTGAAGAAAAATGGTGTCCGTGTGATCTCTGCAACAGAGAACATTTCCGAAAACCCGGAGGGTATCCTGCTGGAATCCATGCTGGAAGGCTATGCGGAGTATTTTTCTGCCGAGCTGGCGGTCAAGGTGACTCGTGGTATGGTGGAAAACGCACTGAAGGGCAAATATAATGGTGGCACGGTTACGCTGGGTTATCGGATCGACGAGAACAGGGAGTATCAGATCGACCCGATTGCGGCTCCGGCAGTGCGCCAGATGTTTGAAATGTATGCTGCCGGTGCCACCATGCAGGAAGTTGTGAACAACATGAATACTATGGGCATCCGTAGCGGACAGGGTAATCCAATGACCATCAACGGCGTGACGAGGATGCTCCATAACCGCAAATACATTGGAGAATACAAATTCAAAGATGTGGTACAGCCCGGCGTGATCCCTGCAATCATTGACCAAGAGCTGTTTGATCGGGTGCAGGAGCGGATGGGGACCAACAAAAAGGCACCTTCTAAGCATAAGGCGAAAGAAGAATATCTGTTATCCACTAAACTCTTCTGCGGTCATTGTCTGCGGATGATGATCGGTGAAAGCGGCACCAGCAGCACAGGTCAGACTCACCGCTACTACAAGTGCATCGGTGTTAAGAAGCACTTGTGCTGCGAGAAGAAGAGCGTCAGGAAGGAATGGATCGAAGATCTGGTTTTGGCATATATTCTGAAAATCGTTTTCGACGATGATCTGATTGAAGCGCTGGCAGATCGTATTATGGAGGAATTGTACAGGGAAAACACTCGCTTGCCGATACTGCGGAAGAATCTGGCTGAGGTGGAGAAGGGGATCAATAATATGCTCAATGCGATTCAAATGGGCATCATCAGCGCATCTACAAAGCAACGGCTGGAGGAATTGGAACAGCGGCGCAGAGAGTTGTCCTTTGAAATTGCCCAGGAAGAGATGGCGCAACCTACACTGACGAGAGATCATATTATTTTTTGGTTGTATCAATTCCGGGAGTTGAATCCGAAAAAGCTGGAACACCGCCGTCGGTTAATCAACAGCTTTGTTAATGCCGTGTATCTGTATGATGATCACCTGGTGTTTGTGGGCAATTACAAAGACGGCACTAAGACAATTCCTTTTGCAGAACTGGAAGAAAAGGGCCTCGGTTCGGATGTTTATGCATCCGGTGTACCAATAAAAGACGGAGTGAATGATAGATTCACTCCGTCTTTTATTTATGCATTGGAGGAAGGGACTCGAAAGATCAAATCGCAATATGCCGGTGGCATATTGCTGCAACCAGTTCAAAAACTGGTTGCTACCTTAATTTCTGCCCACAGGGCAGAAATGCAAACGAGTCCCTTCCGGCATGTTTATTCGAATGGAATGAATGGCGCTCCGCAATTTATGCGCCCTTATAGAGACAAGGACGCATATTAATATAATGCGATTTCATAGGAAACGACGGACTATCGGTATAGCGTTCTAATTGCAATATAAAATTGAAAAACTCACATTTTTTAGTATAATAAATGTAACGTTTGCGTTATTTCCCAATCTAATGAGTGAAAGGTGGTGAGGGTGTGCCGGATTTTGAAATGGTATTTCAAGAGAACAATCAGTTTATTTTTCGTTTTTTAATGAAACTGTGCGGTGATGTATCCTTAGCAGAAGAGCTAACGCAGGAAACCTTTTTTCGTGCGTATATGAACTTATCAGCTCTGAGAAACGAAGAAAAAGTAGCTGTATGGCTGTGCCAAATTGCAAAAAATGCATACTTTGCTTGGTTCAACGAACAGAAAAGAAAGCAGCCAATTTCACAATTAACACCTACGGACAACACACCTGACATTGCCGAGCTTTTCGAGGAAAAGGAACTTGCCGGCAGAGCCTTTTCCGTCCTGCACGCATTGGAGGAGCCGTATAAAGAGGTGTTTATGCTTTCCGTTTTTGGCGGCCTGTCATTGAAAGATATCAGTGCGATGTTTGGAAAAAGCGAAAGTTGGGCTCGTGTTACATACTACCGAGCAAAGCAAAAAATTATGGAAGGATTGGGTCGATAATATGGACTGCAATGTAATAATGGATCTGTTGCCCTTATATGTGGATGAATGTTGTTCGGAAGAAAGTGAAAGACTCGTAGCCGAACATCTTGAAGCATGTGAGAGTTGCCGCAAAATATATGATCAAATGCGCGAGACATGCCAAACCTATGCAGAAAAACCGAATTCTGTGAAGCTGCATCGTGTGAGTGATTGGAAAGCATCTGTGCTACAATCGGTGATGCTGTTCGTCTCGTTTGCGATTATTACGTTAGGTGTAATTTTAGAAGGCAGTACACCTACAGGGAAAACCAATGGTTTGTGGGCGGTAGCGCTGATTGTACCTGCAACAGGATATCTTCTGTCCCTTGCGAATTGGTTTTTTGTCCGGATTTATAAAAACAAAAAGATGTTTTCTATCGGATCTTGTATTGCCACCTTGTTAATTACATTGTTGGGTTATGCCTGG
Organism: Faecousia sp.; assembly: GCA_045652545.1. Taxonomy (GTDB): domain Bacteria; phylum Bacillota; class Clostridia; order Oscillospirales; family Oscillospiraceae; genus Faecousia. The sequence continues at coordinate 2,720 of JAZRUM010000008.1, forward strand.
GCATTGATTCACTATGCAGGTGCAATTACCATAGCATCCCCTCTGGTTTGGTTTGGTGTAGTTCTGTCTGCCGTGTTCTGTGTTTTGTCAAAGGTGTTGTCAAACCAATATGCGCTGCTGCTAGGACGGGAGTGAGAATATGCTTAAAAAAGGATTGGCCCTGCTTTTGGCGGTAATCATGGTGTTTTCTCTGTCTGGGTGCTCGGATATCTTGGGTGGCGCTTTTTTCCTTTTCCTTGTCGCAACAGGGGATGATAGCGCCGATAAAGACGAGGTTTTTGATTTCGTAAGTGAGAATGAGGAAGAACTGCTGAAGGCAATTGAAGCCGGAGATTATTCCGCATTTGAAAATCAAGGCTTTATTAAAGACATAGATGCAGATGAAACAGTTGTTGATTTTTCCTCTGGTGGTGACGGTGTAGGTTCGGGTACCTCTTATGTAGGTTTCTATTATACCCCGGAAAACGATATGGCTGCTGTGTGGTGTGCACCATCATCTGCCAGTGCGTTGACACCTTCTGGAAACGGATTTGAGTGGCAAGAACCCAATGGGGATAATCGGTATTATACAGAACATATCTGTGGAAATTTCTATTATTATGAGGCTTCGTTTTAAGGTGAACCCCCTTGGGGTGAGAGTGAACCCCCTATCGCAGAAAAGTGAACCCCCTTGCAGATTTTCTATTAAAATATGCGCCCAAATACAAAAAAGAGGAGGCACATTGTGCCTCCTCTTTTTTGGTACACCGGAAAGGATGGACTCGAAAGGCCGGCCCCGGCCCAGCCGGGGTAAAAACATGCCGGTGGCATGTTTTTAGGCCGTGGGAGAGTCCTTTGGTTTCCAGACGCATCCGGTATGGATGTGGATGAAAACCAAAACAGATTACCATAAACGAAACTTTGATTAAACGAGTCCCTCCCGGTACAATCCATCGATACCCCACAGGCCTAACGGCCCTCGGAATGACATGGTGGTCGATACCGGTTCCGTTTAACGTTACTCAGCCAAACAACAATTCACCTTGCCAAATAGCTTTCTGCGGCGTGGACGGCCATGGCACCGTCTGATACCGCTGTCACCACCTGCCGCAGCATTTTGGTGCGCACATCGCCCACGGCATACACGCCGGGGATACTGGTTGCGGTGGACTCACCGGCGATGATGTAGCCAGCTTCGTCCAGCTCCAACTGCCCAGCCACAAGAGTCGTTGCCGGTTTGCGGCCAACACTGATGAACAGACCATCCACGGCGATTTCTGTTTCCTCGCCGCTGACCAGATTTTTGATCCGCAGACTGTGTACTTTGTCGTCGGCCAAAATCTCCGTAACCGCGCTGTTCCACATGAATTCCACATTTTCCGCGGCCATCAAGGGTTCGTGGTAGACTTTCGTGGCTCGCAGCGTATCTCTGCGGTGGACTACGATTACCTTTTTCGCAATACGGCTCAAAAGCAGCGCATCCGCTGTCGCGGAGTTGCCGCCGCCCACGACTACCACGGTCTTGCCCTTGTAGAACATACCGTCACAGGCGGCGCAGTAGGCTACGCCCCGGTTCACCAGCTGCTGTTCATTGGGAAGACCCAGTTCCCGTGGACCTGCGCCGGTGGCAATCACCACCGTGCGGCCGTGGAACGTGCCCTCGCTGGTGTGCACCACCTTGGGGTCCGCCTGCAGATCCAGCCCCGTTACCTCGGCATATTCTGTTTCGCTGCCAAAGCGCTCGGCTTGTTGCTGCATGGCCTCAGCCAGTTCAAAACCGTCGATTCCATTGGGAAAACCGGGGTAATTGTCGATCATGTGGGTCAGGGCCATTTGCCCGCCCGCGGATAATTTCTCCAGTACGATGGTTTTAAGGCTTGCTCTGGCGGCATACAGGGCGGCGGTATAACCGCCGGGGCCTCCGCCGATAATGATCATATCATAAACCCGATCTTCCATAAAGGCCTCCTTTATTGTGCCAATGCGTTGTGGATGAAGGCTTCAATCATGGCCTTGGATTCCGGTGCTACGATGGAGTCCAGTGCCTCGCCACCCCGGTAGAGTACCAGCGTGGGAATCACCTCAATGTGCTCATCCCGGGCCAGCAGGGGCTCGTCGTCGATGTTGATCTTGACCACTTCTACTTCACCGGCAAATTGCTCGGCGATCCGATCGTATGCGGGGCCGATTCGACGGCAGTAGCCGCACCAAGGTGCCCAGTAGTCTACCAAAACGGGCTGGTCGCCCTGGATGAGATTCTGAAATTCCTGATTGTTAATGTTCTTAGCCATAGTAGTTAGCTCCTTTCGTTGTTTGACCATAGTATACCCCCAATTTTCCTGTTTTTCTGTGACTTTGTTACAGGGAAGGAAAATTTGCCTCCCTTGACATCCGCTGGCCATTGTTTTATACTTATTTTAATGTAAGTAGGATAAATTGTTGTTTACCAAATTTGCTGTCATTCCGAGCCAGTGCGCCACATCTCGCGCTAAGAGCCGCCGCTTTGCGGCGGTTGCGCTCGAAACGCGCCTGCGGGCGCAGTGGCGTGGGAATCCCCCAAACAGAGAGGAAAACCTCACGAAGAGCGCCCAAAACCTTTGGGGAT
>JAZRUM010000009.1:0-3124 GCA_045652545.1 Faecousia sp.
ATGGCTACGATCCGACTTAAAAAGAAGCCTGATAAAAAGGAAAAGCCCCGGTGCCGTTGACCAGACGGCACCGGGGTTCCCACGAAAAGAGAGAGGTAAGAAAAACGAAAAGAAGAAATTGCATTTATTGTGATTTCATTATAGCACCCCACAAGAAGAATTTTCAAGCGAAATCCTATTAAAAAAGTATGAAGCGGATAAAAAAAGGACACTGCGGATTGTGCACATTACACAATCCGCAGCGCTTTTATACCGGAAACCAATCGGGATATTTTTCAAATACCGCGGTTTTTCCCCGATAGGGAAAGGTGAGGCGGCAGGAATAGAGCAGGGGAGCGGTAGCATCGTCCCGGGAGCCGTATTTGTGATCGCCCACCAGCGGAAATCCTCGGCTGGCAAACTGGACCCGGATCTGATGGGAACGGCCCGTGTGAAGCCGGATCCGAACCAGAGAAGTTTCGCCGGCGCTGTGCCGGACAAATTCCAATCGGGCAGCCTTCACACCGGTACGCATCCGCTTGACCACAAACACCTTGTTTTTGCGGCTGTCCTTAAACAGAAGATCCTCCCAATCTCCGGCTTCCGGAGGGGTTCCGTGGACCTGCGCCACATATTCCTTGACCAGCTGACCGTCCTGGATCATCCGGGAAAAATTGGCGGCAGCCTGCTTTGTGCGGCCGTAGACCATAATGCCGCCTACGTTTTTATCCAGCCGGTGCAGGGGAAAGATCTCACCGCCAAGCTGTTCTTTCAGCTGCTGGGGCATCTGGCTTTCTGAATCCAACCCTACGGGTTTCACGCACACGACGATATCTTTGTCTTGATAGAGGATCTCCATGCACTCACATCCTTTGCAATAGTATAGCAGAAATCCGATCTGAATGCACGTGTTTTTTACAAACGGGCGAATATAAAAATTGTACTTGCTATTTTGACGGATGTGGTGTATACTACTAACGCACCTGCCGGTGTGATGGAATTGGTAGACGTAGTGGACTCAAAATCCACCGCTAGCGATAGCGTACCGGGTCGAGTCCGGTCACCGGCACCAAAGAAACAGAGAGAGGCCCAAGCCTCTCTCTGTTTCTTTTTGTTGTGACCATGACTCGAATAATCTAAATGCAACAGTCCGGTGGACTGTTGCCGGCGAGGGCTAGACCGAGCCGAACAACTATTGGCTTCCGCATTTGCGGAAACCAATGCAGACGAGTCCGGTCACCGGCACCATAATACCTACCCTTATTTGATACAATGGTATCAGTAAGGGTAGGTATTTTATACTTTACAATAGTTGATTTTAGAATATAAATACTATAAAATGTTTTTATGTACCATATTTGCCCTGCTGACTTTGGTATAGTATAGAAAACCAAGCAAAGGAGCCCAAGAGATGAACAATTTTGTTATTAAAAACAATGTGCTTGTGGAATATAAAGGAACAAGCAGCAATGTAATCATTCCCGAAGGGGTAACAAGAATCGGCGAATTTGTATTTGAAGGAACTGATGTTGTTTCCGTTTCTATTCCTGAGGGAGTTACCCATATTGAACAATGGGCATTTTCCCGCTGCAAGAATCTTGTATCAGTTACAATCCCGGAGAGTGTAATGTATATTGGTATGGGCGCTTTTTGTGACTGCGAATCACTGACCGCCATCACAATTCCAGATGGTGTACAGCAGATAAATATGCATACATTTCAGAACTGCAAGAGCTTGTCAACGGTTACTGTGCCGGACAGTGTAAAGCGTATTGGCGAAAGTGCATTTCAAGGTTGTGACGCATTAGAAACGATTTCTGTTCCGGAAAGTCTGACGGATATTGATCCCATAGCTTTTGCAGACTGCAAATCTCTTGCGGATCAGGATGGTTTTGTGATCATTAACGAGGTGCTTTACGATTACTTTGGACAAATATTGGATGTTAAGATTCCGGCTGGAGTCCGAAAAATAAGCAGATTCCACATTCATGATCGTAGAGATTGCGTGATTCGTGTACTGATTCCCGATTCCGTAACTCAAATCGAAAAAAATGCCTTTGGCTGGTACGGCGCATTTTGGATTGCGATCCCTGCCAGTGTGACCCAAATAGGGGAGGACGCTCTATCCTGCGGTTATCGAACGGTTTGTGTTTCTGTGGGCAGTTACGCAGAGCAGTATGCAAAGGAAAACGATATTCCCTATGTGTTGATATAAATCCAGCAGTTTAACGAATGCAACGCTCGGCGCAACTGCGTTGCATTGTATCAAATTGTGTAGTATAGGCCATAATACCTACCCTATGTTGATACATTGGTATCTGCAAGGGTAGGTGTTTTTGTATTCGTTTTGCCTAAAAACAAGAGGTTTTTCCTAACATTGCAACGCATTTTGTTTTCCGTTGCCCAGCGGTTGTGATTTTGCAGAAGGCCCTTTTTGGTGTTTTGGTGTATTCATAGGTTGTGCCCAAGGGTTATATTTTGTTGACAGGTGGGCAATATGGCAGTATATTTACATTAGAATTCAGTTGTTAAATGGAGCATGTTGTCCAATTTACAACAGTAACAAGGAGGATATATGGCAGTATATTTTTACATGAGCGACAGTACAGACGGATGGAGAAATCTGGCGACTGACGGCTTCTTCCTGGAAAATCTGAAAAAAGATGATATTATGCTGTATTTCTATGTGAATGCGAATGCTGTGATCATAGGTAGAAACCAGAATGCATGGCGGGAATGTAACATAGATGCTATGGAGAAAGACGGTGTCCAGTTGGTCCGCAGACATACCGGCGGCGGAGCTGTTTTTCATGACGACCGGAATCTGAACTTCTCTTTCATCATGAATGAGGAGCGATACGATGTAAAACGGCAGATGGGCGTCATACAAAAAATGGTAGCCGCCCTGGGAATGACAGCAGAACTGTCCGGAAGAAACGATATCCTGATAGATGGCAAGAAATTCTCTGGAAATGCCTTTGCGGCAGCCAAAGGCATGAAAGCGCATCACGGAACCATTATGGTGAATACCGATCTTTCCAAGCTGGCCGGTTATCTGAATGTGTCCGAGAAGAAGATGCGCGCAAAGGGCGTTACCTCCGTAAAGTCACGTGTATGCCGACTCAGCGATTTCAACGAAAGTGTA
>JAZRUM010000010.1:0-5576 GCA_045652545.1 Faecousia sp.
GACCATGACCATCAAGGACGGCAAGCTGGATGGCGGTGAGTTCGCTCACATCTACTTCATCGACTGGGACCATGTCCGTGCCCGTCATCGTCAGTGCAACATCACCATCATCGGTACTACCGAGGATGTGGGTGACCGCAAGTACAACGGTGGCGAAGTTGTCAACACTCTGCGTAAGTTCCCCGCTGAGGAGAAGGCTTACATGGAGCAGTACGACGAGTGGAAGATCCGCTGATCGCAACCTAAAACACAAATGGGCTGACCTTTCGGTCAGCCCATTTTATGTATGCTTCAGAGGGGTCCTTCTCTGCTTATGGTTGCAATAGGAATAGAGGTTTGATATAATTAGGAAAAATGTACTTTCAGGAGGTACGTATGGATATTATTATTGCCGGCGGCGGCAAGGTCGGACTGACGCTTGTCCGGCTTTTGGCAGTAGAAGGACACAATATCACGCTCATTGACAGAGAACGCGTTGTGTTGGAAGAAGCAACGGAACAGTTTGATGTTATGGCTGTCTGCGGCAACTGCGCTTCAAAGGAGGTGTTGCTGCAATCTGGTATAGAAAACGCAGATCTGCTCATTGCAGCAACCAATGCAGATGAATTAAATCTGCTGTGTTGCATGACAGCCCACGGCATTAACAATCAGCTGCACACCATCGCCCGAATCCGCAACCCTGAATATGCGGAACAGGTTATGACTATGCCGGAAGTGTTCCCTCTTTCTATGACGGTAAATCCTGAAAAACAGGCGGCCATTGAAATTGAGAGGCTCTTAAAATACCCCGGGTTTCTCCGACGGGATACCTTTGCCAAAGGGCGGGTGGAAATCGTAGAGCTACGAATCGATGAGAACAGCAAATTGAAGGATATATCTTTGAGTGAACTGTCCGGCATTGTGGGCTGCAAGGTGTTGGTTTGCGCTGTTTTGCGTCAAGGAGCTGCAGTGGCGCCCAGTGGTAATTTTGTACTGCGTCAGGGCGACCGGATCTTTGTCACTGCTCCAACGGATATACTGACAGTGTTGCTGAAGAACTTAGGCGTTATTACCCGCCCGGTGCGCAGAGTAATAATATGCGGTGGTGGAAGAGTAAGCTTTTATTTAGCGCAGTTGCTGGAAAAGCGTGTCATAAAGGTGCAGCTTATCGACCGGGATCGGGAAAGGTGCGTTCAGTTGGCAGGCCTGCTGAAAAAAACCTCCGTAGTTTGCGGTGACTGCAGCAGCCAAACTTTGTTGGAAAGCCAAGGAATCGATCAAATGGATGCATTGGCAAGTCTTACCGGTGTCGATGAAACCAATATGATCATTTCCCTGTTTGCCAATTCCCGGGAAGTGCCTCAGATCATCACCAAGCTTAGCCGGGGGGAGAGAACCATTGCCGATGCACTGCCTCTGGGAAGCGTCATCTGCCCAAAGGAGCTGTGTAGCAACTCTATCGTTCGTTACGTCCGCGCTATGCAAAATCAGACAGGTGCAGCAGTCAGCGTGCACACCATTGCCGATGGACAGGTAGAAGCAGTGGAATTTTTGATAGACAGCGCTGCGAAGAATTGTGGGATACCCCTGAAACAGCTGCGACTCAAAAACAATGTGCTCATTGCAAGTGTTACCCATGGCGCTGATACCCAGATTCCTGGCGGTGACAGTTTCTTTGATGAAGGAGATACCGTTGTGGTGGTTACCAGCGGACGAGGTGTATTGCAAAATTTTAACGACATTTTTGCTTAAGGACAGAGGGTTCGAAACCTCTCTGCTTAAAGTGGGTGTATACATATGAACTACAAGATGATAGGGCGGTTTCTGGGGCAGATTCTTGCTCTGGAAGCGTTGTTTATGATTCCTGCGCTACTGATTGCTGCCGTGGCTGGTGAAATTGTCGCTATGCAGAGTTTTTTCATTACCATATCTGCTGTCCTGACTTTGGGTGGCGTGCTGCTTTTTTTCTGCCGGGGCGCTAATCTGATGTTTGGTGCCCGGGAGGGGCTTGTATGCGTAGGTCTCAGCTGGATCGTGCTCAGTGTGGTAGGATGTTTGCCGTTTTTTCTCTCTCGGGAGATCCCTCGGTTCATCGACGCGCTGTTTGAGTCTGTTTCCGGTTTTACCACTACAGGCTCGACCATTCTTTATGATGTGGAGGCCTTAAGCAGCAGCCTTTTATATTGGCGCAGCTTTACCCATTGGGTGGGCGGTATGGGCGTACTGGTGTTTTTGCTGGCGATTGCCCCTGGTGGCAGAGGCGACAAAGGGTTTACTATGCATCTCCTTCGGGCAGAAAGTCCCGGACCCAATGTCGGCAAACTGGTCCCCAAAATGCGTCAAACAGCATTGATCCTGTATCTGATCTATATTGTTATGACGGTGTTCAATGTGATATTTCTGTTGGCAGGCGGAATGTCTCCGCTGGAAGCGGTGTGTACCGCCTTTGGCACTGCAGGCACCGGTGGTTTTGGCATCAAAAACGATTCCATTGCCTCTTACAGCCCATATATCCAGAATGTTTGTGCCGTATTTATGTTCCTGTTTGGCATTAATTTCAGTTGCTACTACCTTCTTCTGCTGCGACAGTTTCGAAATGTGTTTAAGGATGAAGAGTTACGGCTGTATTTCGGTCTGGTTGTGCTGAGTGTTGTGTTGATCGCGCTGAACATCCGATCTATATATAACACATTTGGAGAAACCTTGCGGCACGCAGCGTTTCAAGTCAGCTCCATTATGACCACCACCGGCTTTGTTACAACGGATTTCGACCTGTGGCCCAGTTTTTCCAAGGGCATTCTGCTTATGTTGATGGTAGTGGGCGCTTGTGCTGGCTCTACCGGCGGCGGACTAAAATGCGCCAGAGTTTTGCTGCTTTTTAAAAGTCTGCGAAGAAATATCCGACAGGTGCTAAACTCCAAAAAAGTACAGGTGGTCCGGAATAATGATCGGGTAGTGGACGAAAAGGTTTTGAGCAATACCGATGCGTACCTTGCGGCCTATGTTATCATTGTGATTGTCAGTTTTTTACTGATCAGTCTGGATGGCTTTTCTACCGCAACCAACCTTTCTGCAGTGCTGGCCTGCTTTAATAACGTCGGCCCTGGATTGGAAGCAGTGGGTCCAACCTGCAATTTCAGTGCCTTCAGTATTTTTTCCAAGATAGTGCTGATACTGGATATGTTGGCAGGAAGACTGGAGATTTTCCCTATTTTAGTGCTATTTTCCAGGGGCACCTGGTTCAGAAGATAATTTTCATCCTTGGGTTGATTCCCGAGGGGAATTGGTATACAATGACAGCAAGTTAAAAAAAAGAGAGTGAATGATTATGCGAATCGTCATCAAGGTTGGAACATCTACACTTGCCCACAGCAGCGGTCGACTGAATATCCGCCGGGTGGAGCTTTTGTGTAAGGTGCTCAGCGATATGAAAAATGCAGGATACCAGATCGTTTTGGTGTCCTCCGGTGCTATTGGCATGGGCGTGGGCAAGTTGGGACTTGAGGGACGCCCCGGAGATATGCCCGGAAAGCAGGCTGCCGCCGCAGTGGGTCAGTGTGAACTGATGTATACATACGACAAGCTGTTCTCTCAGTACAATCACACAGTAGCACAGATTCTGCTGACTGCAGATGACATCCGGGACGAGTGTCGTAGCCGCCATGTGCATGACACGTTGGAAAAGCTGCTTTCCTGGGGCGTGCTGCCTATTGTTAACGAAAATGACGCTGTGGCTATTGACGAGATCGGCATCCATACCACCATTGGAGAAAACGACAGTCTTTCTGCTGTTGTGGCACAGCTGGTGAATGCAGATTTGCTGGTGCTGCTGTCCGATATCAACGGTCTTTACACAGCAGACCCCCGGAAAGATTCCAGTGCCACGCTGATTCCGGTGGTGGAGGAGATCACACCCGAAATTCTTTCTCTGGCAGGGGGAACAGGCACGTCTCTCGGCTCCGGCGGTATGGCTACCAAGCTGAAAGCTGCCCAGTTGGCTACCGGTGTAGGTATTGACATGGTCATTGCCAATGGTGAGGAACCGGAAAGCTTGTATGCGCTTTTAGAAGGCAAGCATATCGGTACCCGTTTTGTGGGAAGGAGCAAATAGTATGACCACTTTGGATATATTAAAGGCTGCAAAAGCCGCTGCGCCCAGTCTTGCGGCGGTAGATACCCAGCATAAAAACAGGGCGCTGGAGGCTATGGCAGATGCGCTGGAGCGTGACTGCGATGCAATTCTTGCGGCAAACGCCCAGGATATGGAAGCGGCAAAGGATCACCTGTCCCAGTCTATGCAAGACCGTCTGGCACTGACAAAGGAGCGGATCTGCGCTATGGCAGAGGGCATCCGACAAGTGGTGCTGCTGCCTGACCCGGTGGGAAGAATCCGCAGTCGGGTGCAGCGTCCTAACGGCATAACCATTAACCGTGTGGGCGTGGCAGTGGGTGTTATCGCCATTGTTTACGAAGCTCGTCCCAACGTCACCTCCGATGCCGCAGCGCTGGCTGTTAAGGCAGGATCTGCCTGTGTGCTGCGTAGCGGCAAGGATGCCTTCCGGTCTGCCAATGCCATTGTTTGCGCTATGCAAAAAGGTCTGCAGACAGTGGGTATGGATCCCAATTTGGTGCAGCTGGTGCAGGACACCAGTCGTGCAAGCGTAAAGGATCTGATGGAAGCTGTGGGCTATGTGGATCTGCTGATTCCCAGAGGCGGTGCGGGGCTGATCAAAGCCTGCACCGAAGGTGCCAAAGTCCCTTGTATTCAAACAGGAACAGGCATTTGCCATATTTATGTGGATAGAGCGGCAGACCAGGAAATGGCGCTCAGCATTATTGAAAATGCAAAGACCAGTCGCCCCTCTGTGTGCAATGCGGCAGAGTGCTGCCTGGTGCATAAAGATATTGCTGCAGAATTTTTACCAAAGCTGCAGAAACGACTGGTGACCGACAGAACGGCAAATCCGGTAGAACTGCGGTTGGATAGCGCAGCTGCCGCCATGATTCCCGGCACACCTGCCGGTGAACGGGATTTTGACACAGAATTTTTGGATTACATTTTGGCTGTGGGCATCGTGCCCGATGCAGATACCGCAATGGGTCACATTGCGCTGCACTCTACCGGTCACAGTGAATGTATCGTCACAGCAGATGAAGCGGTGGCGGAGAAGTTCACCCGGGTGGTGGATAGCGCAGCGGTGTATGTCAACTGTTCTACCCGTTTTACCGACGGTGGCGAGTTCGGTCTTGGCTGTGAAATCGGCATTTCAACCCAAAAGCTCCATGCAAGAGGACCGATGGGTCTGGAAGAGATCTGCACCTATAAATACATCATTCACGGCGACGGCCAGATACGATAGAAATCGAGAATTAATGACTGAGAATTAAATTCTAATTTATCGAGTTGTCTGTCAATAGAACTCGTAGGGGCGAGCATTGCTCGCCCGGCGGCACAATGTTGCGTATGCGCCGAAATTGTGGGCGAATTCGTAATGCTTCTCTGCACGGGCGTGGTGCTCCGCGCAGCGAATCTAAAATATTAATGATTGCCGGGGGCAATCATACCTAAATTAAACAATGGTCGCCCCTACATCCAA
>JAZRUM010000011.1:0-9956 GCA_045652545.1 Faecousia sp.
CATCTTCTCTTCCTTGCTGAATTTCCTATGTGGTGTACCTTTCTTGCCCATTATTTCACATCCTTTCCAAATTCATTATACTACGAAAAAAGTAGACACCCACACTTTTGTGAGTGTCTACTTTCATTTTACAGGTGCAGCCGGTCATATGGCCGGCAGTATTTTTTTATCCAGCGCATTATAAAGATACATTGCGCAAAGACTAATGGGTATCCATAAAAGGCAAAAGGGAAGACAGATCTGCCCGTGGTAATTTAAAAACTGATCCCGGTAATCCCACACAGCATAATTTCTGTTAATCAGCAGTCCGGCGGCATATTCTACCATAGTAATGATTCCTGCCCCGGTCAGCGCACGCAAAAGAAGAGAGCGCTTTGACCACACTTTGCGTAACTGTCCTAACAGCAAAAAGCATACACCTCCGGCAATAAACATACTGCCGTGGCTCCATCCACGCCAAAGCAACTCCAGTGCCATATAGATATAGCCCCCTATAGCAAATAAAATACTTCTTTTCCAAATATGCAAATTGCGTCACCCTTTAAAAGCATTTCCAAAAAAATGTTGAAAAATACAAATATTTCTATTGACAAAATTGTGTTCGGTGGATATAATAACAAAGCTGATTTTCGGCAGTGCCGAGATCGCATTTGCCAAATGGCGGCGTAACTCAGCTGGTAGAGTACCCGGTTCATACCCGGTATGTCACCTGTTCGAATCAGGTCGCCGCTACCAGGCCCGTTGGTCAAGCGGTTAAGACACCGCCCTTTCACGGCGGTAACATGGGTTCGATTCCCGTACGGGTCACCAAAAAAGACAGACACCATCCGGTGTCTGTCTTTTTTATCCGTGAAACCGCATACGATTTGGGATAGTGGAATTTACCGGGTCAAATCTTTAATGACTTCTCCGGCGATCATAAGGCCTGCCACTGATGGTACAAATGCCACACTTCCCGGCAGCGCCCGGCGTCCTTCCGGAAGTTCTTCAAGACAGAGGGCAGAAGGGTCTGAGGGGATTGAGTCCTCTGTAGAAAATAAGACTTTTAAATGCCGGATCCCCCGTTTGGCACATTCTTTGCGCATGATACGGGCCAGGGGACAAACAGAGGTTTTGGAAATATCTGCGATCTGGAAACGACTGGGGTCCAGCTTGTTGCCGGTACCCATGCAACTGATAATGGGAACGCCTGCAGACTGAGCAGCAACAGCCAGCGCCAGTTTGCCGGTGACGGTGTCGATGGCGTCCACTACGTAGCTGTAGCTGGAAAAATCAAATGCAGATGCAGTGTCAGGAAGAAAAAATAACTCCCGAGCCACCGCCTGACAGTCCGGATTGATATCCAGAACCCGTTCCTTTGCAGCCATTGCCTTGCTTTTTCCTACGGAGGAATGGGTGGCAAGGATCTGCCGGTTGATATTGGTGATGCTGATGGTATCGTGATCCACCAATTCCAGCGCACCCACACCGCTGCGGGCCAGCGCTTCCACCACGTAACCGCCTACACCGCCAAGTCCAAAGACAGCAACCCGGGCATTTTTTAGTTTTTTCATACGTTCGTTGCCCAACAGCAGGGCAGTACGGGCAAAGGAATCCATGACTTTCTCACCTCGCCATCATGGTAGCATGGAACAAAAAACGTGTCAACTGAAAAATAGCTTGCTATTTTATGCGGAATCCTATACAATAATAAGGTATTATTTTCACTGGGAGAGGTTGATTGCTGTGGGTAGAATTGCATTTGACAACGACCTATATATCAGAACTCAGTCTGCGAATATCCGCAGTCGCATTGAGCAGTTTGGCGGCAAGCTGTATTTGGAATTTGGCGGAAAGCTGTATGATGATAACCATGCCTCCCGTGTGCTGCCCGGTTTTCAGCCGGACAGTAAGCTGCGGATGCTGCTGCAGCTGAAAGATAAGGTAGAAATGGTCATTGTTATCAATGCTGCCGATATTGAAAAGAATAAGATCCGGGGAGATCTGGGCATTACCTACGACCGGGACGTGATCCGTCTGATCGATGTGTTTCGGGGGTTTGGGTTGTATGTCAGCTCCGTGGTGCTTACCCGTTTCCATGAAAAGGACATCACCCGGGCGTTTCAGGCGCGGCTGGAGGGCATGGGCATTCGTGTCTACCATCATTACGATATTGAAGGATATCCTTCCAATATTTCCCATATCGTCAGTGATGCCGGTTACGGCAGAAACGATTTTATAGAAACCAGCCGGGAACTGGTGGTGGTTACCGCTCCAGGACCCGGCAGCGGGAAGTTGGCTACCTGCATGAGCCAGTTGTACCACGAACATAAGCGGGGTATTCAGGCGGGTTATGCAAAATTTGAGACATTTCCTGTGTGGAATCTGCCTCTGAACCACCCGGTGAACCTTGCTTATGAGGCTGCGACGGCAGATTTGAGCGACGTGAACATGATCGATCCCTTCCACTTGGAAGCCTATGGACAGACCACAGTAAATTACAATCGGGACGTAGAAGCATTTCCTGTGTTGGTTGCCATGTTTGAGCGTATTTTAGGGGAGTGCCCCTATAAATCCCCCACAGACATGGGCGTAAACATGGTAGGAAACTGTATCGTTGCGGATAAAGTGGCGCGGGAAGCCTCCTGTCAGGAGATCTTGCGGCGGTATTATACTGCGCTGAGCGATCAGAAGCAGGGTAAAGCTACCGATTCTCAGGTCCTTAAGCTGGAACTGTTGATGAAAAAGGCCGGAGTTAGTGCGCAACAGAGAAAGGTTGTGGCACCGGCCCTTCGGAAGGCAGAGCAGACTGGCTTGCCTGCGGCTGCAATGGAGCTACCGGATGGACGGATCATAACCGGTAAGACCTCCGATTTGTTGGGTGCATCCGCGGCGCTACTGCTGAATGCACTGAAGGCGCTGGCAGATTTGGATGACAGTCAGCATCTTATTGCACCGGAGGTCATTGATCCCATTCAGCATTTAAAGGTAGATCATTTTGGAAACCGAAACCCCCGCCTGCATACCGATGAAGTACTGATTGCTTTGTCCATCAGTGCCGCTACCGACCCCATTGCTGAAAAAGCTATGGAACAGTTGGGCGCACTGCGGGGATGTGAGGTCCATTCCTCTGTGATCCTGTCACCGGTGGATGAGAAAGTATTTAAGCGCTTGGGCGTCAATCTTACCTGCCATCCTCAATTTAAAGGTTAAATTAAAAAGTGCTGCCTCAGGGCAGCACTTTTTGGTTAGGAAAAAGAAACATTTGCCTTGACAGCTATGGTATAATTTTAATATACTAGGATGACTGTATTTTGACGTAAGTGTACATGCTCTGGAAACAAATGTCGCTTTTGGAAAAATATTGAGTTGAAAAATTCTTTAAGATATGTTATAATACCATGAACTATAGACCAAAGCCCTCGTGTTGAATGAAAAAGCAGTTCCTGCAGATGCTGTTTTAAGGGTGGTTCGGCTGAAGAAAGGAATATCTGTATGAATACAAAAACTTTGCTGTACATTTTAAAACGGCTTTTGCTGGCAGCATTGACTGTTTGGATCGTAATTACGATCACGTTTTTTGTCACCCGTGCGGTCCCCGGCGGTCCGTTCTTGGGTGAAAAAGCATTGTCTGAGGAGGCAACGGCTGCGCTCAATGCCAAGTACGGTCTGGATAAGCCTGTATTTGAGCAGTACACTACATATTTGTCTGATATCGTTACGAAACTGGATTTCGGCCCCAGTCTAAAGGACCGCGGCCGGGATGTTATAGGCATTATTGCCGACGGCATGAAAGTTTCTGTTAAGCTGGGTCTGATCGCTGCTGCCATTGCCACCGCTACCGGTGTTGTACTGGGCGCTGTTGCGGCTCTGCGGCGCAACAAGGTGATTGATAAGGTCATCATGGTCATTACCACAGCGTTCGTTTCCATGCCTTCGTTTATTATGGGCACGTTGCTGCTGCTTCTGTTTGCACTGGTGCTCAATTGGGTGCCTGCAAACGGCGCAATGGAAGGCGGTCTTATCCTGCCGGTGATCACGCTGGCACTGTACCCCACCGCTTACATCACTCGTCTGACCCGTTCCTCCATGCTGGACGTACTGGGACAGGATTATATCCGTACCGCAAGAGCCAAGGGCGTTTCTCAGATGAAGATCATCTTTGGTCACGCGCTGAAAAATTCTCTGATCCCTGTTATCACCTACTTGGGACCCATGCTGGCATACATCGTCACCGGTTCTCTGGTGGTAGAGCAGATCTTTGCAGTTAACGGCATTGGCAGAGCCTTTGTCAACAGTATCACAAACCGCGATTATCCCTTGATCATGGGTACCACCATTGTGTTGGCAACCCTGATCGTTGTTATGAATCTGGTCAGCGATATCCTCTATAAGGTTGTCGACCCCAGAATTACTCTGGAATAAGGAGGCAGCCAAGTGAAAAAGAATCCTTTTACCATGCATGTAAACATGGATGATTTTATTCCCGCTACCGGCGAGGAAAAGGAATACATGGTGCAAATGCGCCCCTCCACCACCTTCTTTAAGGATGGTGTGAAGCGCCTTCTGAAGAATAAGATCGCTACTATCAGCTTTATTCTGATTGTGCTGATTACGCTGACATCCATCTTCCTGCCCATGTTCTTTCCTTATAAATATGATAAAATGCTGGGCGTGAACCCGGGCAAGCCTGTGGACCCGTCCTACAACAATCTGAAGCCCTTTGATTACGGCGCAGCAGAGCGCATTACTTTGCTGGGCAAGGCCAATGCAGGGGAGATCTTTATTCCTGCGGAGTTGAAGCTGGGCGCAAAGAGCGAAGAAGAGAAGCAGGAAAACCAGAATCTTCGGAATACTGCAAAGGCAGAAGCTGAGGCGTTGCTGGCCGCTATAAAAGCAGAGGGTATGGACAGCGTCAAGAGCAAGCTGCCTCAGGGCGCAGAATATACCGCCCGTGAGAAAGTCAGCAATAAGACCTATACAAACGAAAATATTGTCAAGTGGCTGTGGGAGGTCAACTGGCTGGGTAATGGCAAGCGTGTTGCCGGCGATGCCCAAATGTTTGAGGCTGAGGAAGGCTACTATGTGATATCCTTCGACTCCTATGAGGGCGAGACCAGCAAGGTAGTTCCCCACATCTTTGGCACCGATTCCCAGGGCCGTGACTATTTCATCCGTACAGTCTATGGTACCCGTATCTCTCTGGTCGTCGGTTTCTTTGCAAGTATCATCGTGCTGATCATCGGTATGACTGTCGGTTCTGTTGCCGGTTATATCGGTGGAAAGCTGGATATTATCATCATGCGTATCGTGGATATCATTTACTCTTTGCCCGATACTTTGATGGTTATTCTGCTGGGCTCTGTTATGAAAGTAGCCTTGGGCGCTGTGATCGAGGGTACGATTTTGGAAAAGCTGGGCAGTAACATGATCAGCTTGTTCCTGGTGTTTGCTTTGCTGTACTGGGTGAGCATGGCCCGTATGATCCGTGGTCAGATCTTGAGCCTTCGTGAGCAGGAGTATGTGCTGGCTGCCAAAGCTGCCGGTGCTAAGTCCGGCTGGGTCATTACCAAGCACCTGATCCCCAACTGTATCAGCGTGGTGATTATTTCCACCGCACTGCAGATCCCCAGCGCAATTTTTACTGAAAGCTATCTGTCCTTCCTGGGTCTGGGCGTGAATGCCCCCATGCCCAGCTTGGGCGCATTGGCTTCCGATGCCTTGAATGGTATCAATAGTTATCCCTTCCGTCTGGTGATCCCGGCGATCGCTATCTCTTTGATCGTTCTTTCTTTGAACCTCTTTGGCGACGGCCTGCGGGATGCATTTGATCCCAAGCTGAAGAACTAAGGAGGTTGCAGCTATGACATTGTTAGAAGTAAAAGACCTGCATACCTCGTTCTTTACCCCTGTTGGCGAGGTCAAGGCAGTCAACGGCGTTTCCTTTAACTTGGACCGGGGCAGGGTGCTGGGTATCGTGGGTGAGTCCGGCTCCGGCAAGTCTGTTACTGCCTATTCCATTATGCAAATTTTGGAAAAAACCGGAAAGATCGTATCCGGTTCTATAAAAATTGACGGTCAGGAGCTGGTGAATGCCGGCGAAAAGGTGATGAAAACCGTCCGTGGCAATAAGATCTCTATCATTTTCCAGGACCCTATGACATCATTGAATCCCACTTATACCGTGGGACATCAGCTGATGGAGGCGATCCTGCTCCATACCAACCGAAACAAGAAAGAAGCTTGGGATCGGGCGGTTGAGATGCTGCGGCTTGTAAATGTAAACGAGCCGCAAAAGCGTATGAAGCAGTATCCCTATGAATTCTCCGGCGGCATGCGCCAGAGAGTTATGATCGCTATGGCATTGGCTTGCGAACCGGATATTTTGATCGCTGATGAGCCTACCACTGCTCTAGACGTGACCATTCAGGCACAGATTTTGGAGCTGATGCAGAGCCTGCAGAAGGAACTGGGTATGGCCATTATCATGATTACCCACGACTTGGGCGTTGTGGCCCAAATGTGCGACGAAGTCATCGTTATGTATGCCGGCTCTATCTGTGAGCAGGGCACTGCCAACGAGATCTTCTATAACCCCAAGCATGAGTATACCAAGGGCTTGATGCGCTCCATTCCCTCTGTGGACAGCCAGGGAGAGAAACTGGAGCCAATTACCGGTACTCCCATTGACCTTTTGAATATGCCTAAGGGTTGCCCCTTTGCACCCCGGTGTGACGCAGCTATGAAAATCTGTCTGCGGGAACGCTGCCAGCGTATGGAGATCAATGAAGACCATGCCGCTGCCTGTTGGATGAATGTTAAGAACGCAATGGAGCAGGAAGGCGGTGAGTCCAATGGGTGATAAGAAAGTGCTGGTTGAAGTCAATCATCTGAAAAAGTACTTCAACATCAACACCGGAATGTTTGCATCGAAACCGCTGAAGGCTGTAGACGATGTATCTTTCGCCATTCGCAAGGGTGAAACTTTGGGCCTGGTGGGCGAGTCCGGCTGTGGCAAGACCACTGTTGGACGAACACTGCTGCACCTGTACAAGCCTACTGCCGGTGAGATCATTTTTGACGGCAAGAAGATCGAGACCAAGAGCGATCTGGTGGAGTACAGAAAGAAGACCGCAATGGTCTTTCAGGATCCCTACTCCTCATTGAATCCCCGTATGACCGTTGCTGACATTATTGCTGAGCCGCTGGATATTCACAATATCTGCGCCAACAAGGCAGAACGGCAGGAACGGGTATTGGAACTGATGGCACGGGTGGGCCTGAACTCCGAGCACGCCAACCGCTATGCCCATGAATTTTCCGGCGGACAGCGGCAGCGTATCGGCATCGCCCGCGCTTTGGCAATGAAACCGGAATTTATCGTTTGTGACGAGCCTGTTTCCGCGCTGGACGTTTCCATTCAGGCGCAGGTTATCAACATGTTTGATGAGCTGCAGGAGCAGATGGATCTGACGTATCTGTTTATTGCCCACGATCTTTTGGTGGTGCGGCATATTTCCGACAGAATCGCTGTTATGTATCTTGGTAAAATGGTAGAGTTAGCAGAGTCTGATGAGATCTATAATCATCCGCTGCATCCCTACACCAAGAGCCTCATGTCTGCTGTGCCCCTGCCTGACCCCAAGCGCGCACGGGAGAATAAGCGTATTGTACTTTCCGGTGATATTCCCAGTCCTTTGAATGCACCCTCCGGCTGTCCGTTCCGGACACGTTGCCCCCATGCCACAGAGGCATGCGCAGCGGAGATGCCTGCGTTTAAGGAGGTCAGCGAAGGTCATTTCGTTGCCTGTCACCATGTTGATAAAATCAACTAAGATTAAAAACGCCCCGGGGGTGACAACGATACCCATCTGCCCCCGGGAGATAAACCTGTTTCGTCCCTGTTTTCGGCTTGCCGTGCTGAAAGCGGGTATGAATAAATTTACAATTTATAATTAGGAAAGGAAAATCGAAAATGAAGAAACTGATTGCACTGCTTTTGGCTGCTATTATGGTCTTCGGTCTGGTTGCTTGCGGCCAGAAGGCACCCGCCGGTAACGAGGGCGACAATGGCACAACCGCTATGACCGCTGAGGAAAAGGCTGCTGCTGAGGCTGAGATCCGTTACGCTATCGGCCTGCTGCTGGACCGCAACTACATCGTTGAGTCCGTCTCTCAGGCTGGCGAAACTCCTGCAAACTCCTTCGTTGCTGTCGGCATGGCCGACTTCAACGGCGGTAACTTCCAGAAGAACGCCAATGGTGGCAAGGGCTACTACAGCGTCGACAAGGAAGCTTTTGAGGACAACTTTGCTGAGGCTGTTGAGATCCTGAAGAAGTACTACAAGTACGATGAGGCTACCGGCAAGTTCTCCGGCATCCCCACTCTGAAGTACATCTACAACACCAGCGACGCTCACAAGGCAATTGCTGAGTACATCCAGGGCGCTCTGGATGCCGTTGGCATCACCATGACTCTGGAGAACCAGGAGTGGAACACCTTCCTGAACACCCGTAAGAACGGTGAGTACTCCGTCGCTCGTAACGGCTGGGTTGCTGACTACACCGATCCCATCTGCTTCCTGGACATGTGGGTTACCGCTTCCGGTAACAACGACGTTCAGTTCGGCAAGGGCGCTCACGAGAAGCTGGCTATCTACGATCTGGACCTGACCGAGTATGGCTACACTGACATCAAGGTCGAGGACGGCACCTGGGCTGAGACCTACGACGTGCTGATCTCCACCATCAAGTCCTGCACCGATGACGAGACCCGTTATGCTCTGATGCACATTGCTGAGGATATGCTGATGGATACCGGTTGCTTGACTCCTGTCTACTTCTACACCGATCTGTACATGATCAACCCCAAGGTTGAAGGCTTCTACTCCATCCCCTTGGGCTACAAGTACTTCCAGAACACCACTGTTGACGGCAAGGGCGATTCCCTGTCTGTCTGCCTGGCTTCCGAGCCTGACACCATTGACCCCGCTCTGAACTCCGCTGTGGACGGCGCTACCATGCTGAGCCACCTGTTCTCCGGTCTGGCCAAGTGGGCACAGAAGGAAGACGGCACTCTGGAAGTTGTTGCTGACTGCGTCACCGAGCTGGCTGAAGGCGTTGTTAACGAGGACGGCACCGTTACCTACACCTACACCCTGAAGGACGGCCTGAAGTGGTCCGACGGCAAGGCTCTGACCGCTGCTGATTTCGAGTTCGCATGGAAGCGCGCTGCTTCTGCTGAGCTGGGCGCTGACTACGGCTACATGTTCGAGGTTGTTAAGGGCTACGGCACCGACAACAAGGACGATCTGGCTGTTAAGGCTATTGACGAGAAGACCCTGGAGGTCACTCTGAACAACGCTGTTGCTTACTGGAACGAGCTGCTGGCATTCCCCACCTACTTCCCCGTGCGTGAGGATGTTGTCGCTAGTGAGAGCTGGGCTACCGAGGCTGCTACCTATGTCTGCAACGGTGCTTACACCATCTCCGCTTGGGAGCATGACTCTGTCATCACCATGAAGAAGAACGAGAACTACCACGGTGAAGTCACCATGGGCGAGCTGAAGTTCTACCTGTCCGATGATGCTAACAACATGCTGACCAACTACAAGAACGGCGACTGGCTGCTCATCGACGATGTTCCCACCAACGAGATCGCTGCCCTGAAGACCGACTATCCCGAGGAATTCGTGATCGCTGGTCAGATCGGTACTTACTACGTTTGCTGGAACATCAACGAGTCCCTGCTGCCCTAAGTTCTGTTACTGAAGACAGCAAATCGTTGTTGAAAGCATAATTTTGTCCCCTGCCTTTTCGGAGGCAGGGGATTTTTATATTGGTTGACCAAAGTTAACCACCGGCTCTGCCGGTGGCAAAAAAATAGCTTATAGCGAGGAGTAAAGTAGACAAGAAAAAAGCTCCCCATTATAGTAGAAGTGGTTTGCCGACCACACAACTACAATAATGAGGAGGTCT
>JAZRUM010000012.1:0-2658 GCA_045652545.1 Faecousia sp.
ATAGCTTTCACTTCCTCGGCAACAGCAAGCAGATCAACTTCTTCCGTAGGCAGTGCCACACCCTCATCCAACTGCGACAAACGAATGATATCTTCAATCAGATTTACCAAGCGGGATGCTTCTTTTCGGATATTCCCAACAAACCGTGGGGTATCCTCTAACTTTACAAGACCGCTTTCCAGCAGTTCTGCGCTGCCGATAATACCTTGCAAGGGGGTCTTCAATTCGTGGGACACATTGGCGGAGAACTCCCGACGCATCTGTTCGGAATTTAAGCGCTCCGTAATATCAAAGGCCAGAACAACTACGCCGATGACCGTCCCCTCAGATTGGATGCGACTTAAGTCGAACTGATAATCCCGTCCATTTCTGTGCAGCCTTGTGTAACCGCGTCCTTTATCCAGCGCATCATTGACTGCACTGCGCATGGCGCTATCCCGGTCGATGAGCAAAAGACTCTTGCCAATACAATCCTCTTGCGTTTCAAACAAACGCTCTGCGGAAGGATTGATACTTAGAATATTTCCCTCACCATCCAGCAGCACAAGACCTTCCTGCATATGGGAGGTGATCTGCTGAAATTCCTCGGCCTTGTGCCGCAATTTTTCCATCTGCTCTGCAATCTGCCGATGTTGCCGATGGATGCGGTGTAACAAAGGAGAAATCTCTTCGTACATATCATTTTTCAGCGGTTGTTCTAAGTCCAGCTGATTCAACGGCTCTACGATTTTCTTTGCCATTCTCCGTGCAAGGATCGCAGAAAGACCGATGGCCAGCGCGGCAATCAAAATCACCGGCCACAGCATATCAATCATCAACGCCCAAGCTGATTCCCGATTGGTGGAAATACGCAATACCGTTCCGTCTTTTATCCGCTGTGCCTCGTATAAAGTTTGTTTGAT
Organism: Faecousia sp.; assembly: GCA_045652545.1. Lineage (GTDB taxonomy): Bacteria > Bacillota > Clostridia > Oscillospirales > Oscillospiraceae > Faecousia. Next base: position 903 of record JAZRUM010000012.1, read on the forward strand.
CAACGTTTCGGATGTACGCACTGCACTGCCTGTTCCTGTTTCAAAGGCTTCTTGGATTTCCTCACGGTCTGCGTGATTTTCCATGATCGTTTGATCCGCTTGGGTATCAAAGAGTACTGTGCCGTCAGTATCGATCCATGTAATACGAAATCTGTCTGCTTCCACATTTTCTAAAAAGGCATTGCCATACTGTTCTGTGCCGGTGACAGCCAAACTGAGTTCGCTCTTCAATTGCTGCACCTGCACCTGGGTGAAGTGTCTATACAGTACACCCATCACAATACCCAAAGAGCAAAGCAGAACCAACACCGCAACAAAGACGGTGGATCTAAAAATCTTACTTGTCATGCTTGGCCTCCAGACGGTAACCTACATTGCGCACGGTTTCTATCATATTGCCGTAATCACCCAGCTTTTGCCGCAAGGTTCGGATATGCATATCCACCGTCCGGGTTTCTCCCACATATTCTGTGTTCCAAATATTCACAAGCAGCTGTTCTCTTGTAAATGCAATTCCCGGCTGGGAAAGGAACAGATGCAGCAATTCGTATTCCTTATAGGTTAGGCTTACCCGTTCTGCGTTAATGGTAACGGTATGTTCCTCGGGATTCAGCACCAAGCCATCCATTTTCAAAGATTTGCTTTCTTTAGTGGGTTTGCACCGACGCAGAACCGCTTTCACCCGGCTGACCATCTGCATAATGCCGAAAGGCTTTACCAAATAATCGTCAGCTCCCAAATCCAAGCTTTGGATCTTGTCATACTCGCTTCCCTTGGCAGTTGCCATGATGACAGGGATCTCACAGAATTCCTGGGAGGCTTTCATCATCTTTAAAAGTGTGACACCATCTTTTCCGGGAAGCATCACATCCAGCACTACCAACTCCGGCTTTTCGGTTTGTAATGCATTCCAAAAAGAATCGCCATCCTCAAAGCCTTGCGCTTCTAAACCGGTAGATGTCAAAGCATATACTTCAATATCCCGAATACTGGAATCATCCTCTACACACCAAATCACAACATCACCTCCTTATTGCTTACAATCATAGCCATTTTTGTCACAAAATTCAAGATTCTCCGGGAAATTTACATATATTTTACATCCCGGAGGTACTTGAGCGTTTTTCCTCCGCTATTGGTAAGTTGTCCCTTTGATTCATAAAAAGCTGCAGCAAAGTTAATTTGCTGCAGCCTTTTCAACATTATGAAGAATTGTATATAACTATATTGTGCCACAGTTTGTTGCTTTGCCGCAGGTTTTGATTTAATTCAGACGGCTGCGGCGGTGGCGGCGCTGGGAGGGGCGTGTATCCTCCGGGTCGGCTTTCTCCACCCGACGGGCATAAGCCGCTGCAGCTTCAGAGGTAGCTTCGTAAGTCAGTCTGCTGACACGAATGGTGCCATCCTGCTGCTGAGACAAACGGCAGCGGATCAAAAACTTGCCGTGTTCCGGGCAAGTTGCCAGGTCCATATACCGATGACCCGGCTGGGCAAACCACCGGGAACCCAGCATTTGCCGGGAGCAAGTGGGGCATTGATTTTCCTTGCCGGACATGGCAGACAGCGCTGCCTTTTTATCCGCATAATCGTAGAACACCTTACGGCTGATACACCCCGGCAGCTCTGCGCCGTGGAAGCCGTTGACATGGCTTTTCAGCGCTTCCCCGTACTCGGCAGCACCCTTTTTCAAATCCAGTCTGGCGCAAATCAGCGCTGTGTGATAGGCATCGCCCAAAGCGTCATGGGCAGGCCGGGT
>JAZRUM010000013.1:0-14668 GCA_045652545.1 Faecousia sp.
CATTGCCCCTTTAGGGGCGGCAGTGCAGTTAATGCAGACGTCAGAAATTCAGTGCATCTTTAGATGCCCGCCAGTAAAAAGCCCTTCTAGGGCTTAATCAAGCCTCCGGCTTAGCCGGAGGTTTTGACTGAGAATTGAGAAATGAAAATTGAGAATTAATTTGTTGGATAGACGCACGATTCAATGCCCCCCTTGCCTAAAGGGGGGTGGGTCGCCGTAAGGCGAGCCGGGGGGATACTGTAACGAATTCGCTGTAAGCTACTGTAGAACATAACCTTTTATCGCATATCCCTCAGTCATATTGCCTAAAGTCGGCAATATGACAGCTCCCTTTAGGCAAGGGAGCCTTTGGATGGCGTGTCCAACCAACTGCCCGCTAAATCAGAATTTTTTCAATTTCATGCCAGAGGGAGGGCGAAATATGCAGGCAGCGTCTTATCCTCGGTAAGACTCAGGTACATTGCCCTGTTTTTACCGGTGGGAGTGTAGGGCAGAAGTTCCTGAATAGAATCTTCCGTTTTGCAGCAAATGCCGTCTTTTGTTTTGTAAAACGCAGCAAAGGTTTGCAGATACGAAAACGCAGCGTCTGTATGGACAACCGCATCTGGGGGAAGCAGATCGCTTTGCAGCTTTCTGTATTGGCTTACAGAAACAGGCGCATTTTGCATTTCGCATTCTGCATTCTGCATTTGTTGGGGGCAGCAGGGGAGGTAGCCCATTTTGCCGTAGAAGGAGAAAAGGGAAGCCTCTGCCGGGACTAAGATCGCTCCGTGGTAATTTCTTTGTTTCAAGGTCTCGTGGGTGGCTTGCATCAGCTTATTACAGATACCCTTGCCCCGATGATGTTCGTCGGTGGCGATGGCATACAGGTAGGCAATTTTCTTATCCTGCCAAAGGCAATCGAACCAATAAAGGGCGGCAAGCAGCTGCCCCTGCTCCTGTGCCAACAGGCAGCGATCATAAGAAAAGCCTGTGCGGAAAAAGCCGTCAATAAAATCCTTGCTGTCTCCAAAGGCCTGCATCCAAAGGCCGGTGAGCCCAGGAATATGTTCTTTTTCCGGCGACTTAATAATCATAGCCGTCCTCCAGCAGGTGCGCCCAGCTTTTTTCCACCATGTGGTGCGGGTTGTAGCTGAGCTTGGCTTTGCGCAGACCTTCGATGCCCAGATCGTCCTCCCGGTTCAGATACTTTAGCTGGGGGTACTTGTCCCGCAGATATCGGGCAAAGCCGTTGTTGATGGCTGGATATGCCCCGTCGGCAATGTCCAGCGCCTTTTCAAAGTGCACGTCAAAGGTATCGTCGCTGAGCTGTGAGCCCAGGGTCATAGCAACCACACCGTCAGCGGTGCGCAGCAGCAGACCTTCCATGCCCAGCTGCTCTTTGTGGCGCAGCGCCTTTTGGATAGCTGCCCGCTCCAGATGAAAGTCGCTGTGGGGATTGGCAGATTCCCGCAAAGCGTACCATTTCTCTATCAGCGCCTGTACCTCCTGCAAATTTTCAGCGGTGATGGGTTCTAACGTATGCTCCGGATTCTGTTGCCGAAAGCGGTTTAAGTGGTTGCGCTTTTTTTGAAATTTGCGACCGGGCAGGTCAGCCAGATCGTTGATGTCGTACACATAGTCAAAGGTGTCCCGGTCAAAGTGGTAACGAAGCTTGCCGGGATACAGCCGCTCCAGCGCAGCGCAGTCATCCTGGGAAAGGCCTACCAGCCGGCAGGGGATCCCCCGGGTTTTGGCGTCCTCCATAAGCTCAGAAAGGGCAGGGGCAGGGTCACCGCAGCCGCAGGGGAAGGTGTAGACGCTTTTCCGGTCAAATTGGCTGAACACCACCAAAGTGTCCTCCACAATGGCGGCGGACTGTCTGCCCCACAGGTACAGATTTACAAAGCTGTAGGCACAGCCACGGTGACTGCCGCAGCGCAGGTAAGGGGCATAGAGATCCCGTTTATCTAATGTTATGGGCGTGAAGGCAATCATAAAAAGCTCCTTGGTGGTTGAAATTGAGAATTGAAAGTTGAAAATTGAAAATTATTATTTAAACGAATCTGGTCAAATTGCGGTTGCGGATGGTGTAGAAAAGGGCAGTGCCTAAGGTCAGAAGTACCGCCAGCTCGCCGATTGCCACGTACAGGGCATTGAGCCAGAATCCGCCCCCAATGTACACCGACAGCTCCCAGCCTACCAAAACCCCATTGGCTGCAGCAGGCAGCACCATGGCAAGCAGGGGATAGCCTTTTATGGTGACATTTCGGGTCAGATACATGCCGGCGGTGGCAAGGACGGTGGCGGCAGTACCCACCACCGGGTCTAAGGGCAACGCCCCGGAAAAGCTGAGATTAAACAAAAGGCAGCCGATGGAAAGGCCCGGTATGGCAGCGGGGGTAAACAGAGAAAGAACGCACATAGCCTCCGAGGCCCGAAACTGGATGGCCCAGCTGGCAGAGCCGGGAATCAAAAAATTTTGCAGATAGGTAAGGGCGGTGTACAGCGCTGCCAGCAATGCCCCGTGGGCAAGAAAACGTGCTCGTTTGTTCATAGTATACCTCATATTGACGAAAAATGGGTACGGATTGCACCCATTTTGTCATCAAAAATCCATAGTTTTGTTTTCAGACAGGATGGTTGCGAACTGTCCTATAAAATTCGGTGTTATTATACCTTTTACAGCTGCAGGTGTCAAGTTTTTCCAATTTCAGTTTATCGGGCAGTTTCGTTATTAAATGTAGGGGCGACCAATGGTCGCCCCTACGAATTCTATCGATAGATAACTATATAAACTGGAATTCATTCTCAATTCTTCTGCAGCAGTCGGTTCAGGGCGCCGCCGTAAAAGACGATGCAAATACAGAAGTACAGCCACAGAAGGCTCAGCGCCACTGCGTAAACATTGCCGTAGACGGTGGAAAGTCCTGCAAAATGCTCCACATATATGGAGTACAGCTGGGAAAACACCAGCCAGCCGATGGCAGCCAGCACCGCCCCGGGAAAAGCGTCCCGGAAGCGGCAACGCTGATTGGGCAGCACACTGAACATGGCGGTGAAAAGGCAGGTTTGGATGGCCAGCAACAGGAAAAACCGCAGGTCCACAACGCTCTCCAGAAAACCCAACAGGGTATTTTCCTGTACAGGCAGCCATTGTTGCAGCGCCGTGCCAAACACGTGCAGCACCAGTGTCAAAAGCAGTGTCAGCAAAAAGGCAACAGTATAAAAAATGCTTAGAAACCGGGTGCGAAAATACCCACGGTTTTCCTCCACCCCGTAAATGGCGTTCAGACCGGCGCGCAGACCTTGAATGCCCCGGCTGGCAGACCACAGCGCCGTCACCGCAGAAAGGGACAAAAGTGTGCCGGTAGAGGCTTTGTAGGTGTTCTGGATCAGCCTTTGCGCCGCAGGCATCAACGCGGTAGGCAGGATCCCATGGAGCATTTCTGTCAAAAGCTCTGCATCCAGTCCGGCGTAACGCAAAAGTCCCATAAGCAGCACCAGACAGGGGAATACCGACAAAGCGATAAAAAAGCTGGCATGGGAGGCATACAAAGGAATGTTTAAAGAGATCAGCCGGGTCAGGTAGGTTTTCAGCTTTTGCAAAGGATCACCCCCGGAAAATTGATAATTGATAATTGATAATTGATAATTGAGAATTGAGAATGACCCTTTGCCGTTCAAATTCTGATTTATAGAGCTGTTTCAAATTATAATTTGCACCTCTCCAGGCCCCCTTGCCTAAAGGGGGCTGGCGAAAATCTTTGATTTTCGTCTGGGGGATTTGCAGTAAAATTCTCAACGCACCCAAGCAGTTCCGGCGAATTCGTTACAATATCCCCCCGGCTCGCCTTACGGCGCCCCACCCCCCTTTAGGCAAGGGGGGCGTTGGATTGTACGTCTATCCAACAACTCGCTAAATCAGAATTTAATTTTCAATTTTCAACTTTCAATTTTCAATTACAAAGGCGTGCTTTCGCACGCCTTTGTAATATTATTCTGCAGAAATCAGGTAGTAATATACCGGCTGACCACCGGGAAGCAGATTTACGTCTGCATCGGGGCAGATCTGCTGGAACAGGTCGGCAGCCTTTTGGGCATGCTTTTCCTTAATATCTGCGCCGTAGTAGATAGTGATGTAGCTCTTGCCGTCTTCGTTCACCTTTTCCGCCAAAGCCCGCAGCAGAACCTTAATGTCCTTGTTTGTGCCGAATAGACCATTGTCGTTGATGGCCAGATAGTCACCCTCGTGAATGTCGTGGCCGTCGAAATCGGAATTTCTGGCGGCATAGGTGATCTGCATGGTGTCTACAGAGGACAGCGCCTCGGTCAGCGCTTCGGTGTTTTCTTCCTGGGTGCCGTCGGGGTTAAAGCTCAGGATGGCAGTGATGCCCTGGGGCACGGTCTTGGAGGGGATGACCACCACCTGCTTGGGGGTCAGCGCATCCACCTGCTGGGCTGCCATAATGATATTCTTATTGTTGGGCAGCACATACACGATCTCCGCGGGAACTTTGTTCACAGCCTCCAGAATATCCTGGGTGCTGGGGTTCATGGTCTGACCGCCGGAGATGATGCCGTCCACGCCCAGATCCTTGAACACACTTGCCAAACCGTCACCGGCGCAGACAGACACCACGCCGAAGGTTTTTTCCGGCTGAGCGATCTTAGGCGCTTTTTCCTGCTCGGACATGACCTTTTCCGTATGCTGCAGACGCATATTTTCGATTTTGACAGTGATGAAAGAGCCGTAGTCCATCGCCTCGTGGAGCGCCTTGCCCGGGTCGTTGGTATGGACGTGGACCTTAATGATCTCCTCGTCGTCCACCAGCACAAGGCTATCGCCCAGACTGTCCAAAAATGCCCGCAGGGCATCCGGATCTTTGTCGTTTTCCCGGTCGATCACAAACTCAGTGCAGTAGGTGAAGGTGATGTCCTCGGTGTCAAAGTCAGAGAAATCTGCCTGCTCCTTAGCATCACCGGCGTCAAAGCCTTCCGGCACTACCACATCCTCGCCCTGCAAGGAGCTGAGCATTGCCTCCAGCACGAACACCCAACCCTGACCGCCGGCATCCACCACACCGGCCTTTTTCAGCACCGGGTTCTGGTTGACGGTGTCTGCCAGAGCAACCTTTGCCTCTTTGATGGCGGCTTCCTGGACAAATTCAATGTGGTTGTTCTCCTGGGCTGCACGCAGCGCAGCAGCGGCTGCCAGACGGGAAACGGTCAAAATCGTGCCCTCGGCAGGCTTCATAACAGCCTTGTAGGCAGCGTCAACGCCCTCTTGCAGCGCCTGCGCCCACAGCACACCGTCGGCAGTTTCCGCACCCTTGAGGCAACGGGAAATGCCCCGCAGCAGCAGCGACAGGATCACACCGGAGTTGCCTCGGGCGCCCCGGAGCATAGCGGACGCAGTGATAGCGGCGGCCTTTTCCAGAGAGGGATCTTCTGCCTTGCGCAGATCGCCTGCGGCTGCATTGATGGTCATGGACATATTGGTGCCTGTGTCACCGTCGGGCACAGGGAACACGTTCAGATCGTTCAGTTGCTGCTTGTGGATCTCTATAGCGGCTGCCGCACTGATCGCCATGCGGCGAAAATCGGCGCCGTTAATTATCTGTTTCAAAAGGTCGTCCTCCTAAAATTACATCATGGAGTCAATGTAAACATTGACTGCTCGGACCTGGGTGCCGGTACAGTTTTTCACTACGTAGCGCACCTCGGAGATGATCGAAGCGCCAACAGCGCCTAAATTCACACCGTTATCCACAATGATGTGCAGATCGATGGAAATGGAATCGTCCTCGTGGAATTCCACCTTGACGCCTTTGGACATGGATTCCTTACGCAGCAGGTGGTAAACACCGTCGCTGACGCTGCGGGCGGCCATGCCTTTGACACCGAAGCAGTTGCTGGCAGCAGTGCCGGCGATGTCGGTGTAGACATTGGTGGAAACGACGACCTTGCCGTTTTCATTGTCGTGAGAGATCATAAGATACCTCCTAAAATTGAGAATTGATAATTATCCTCTGTCATCTTGAGCGGAGTGCTGAAAGCACGGAGTCGAAAGATCCGTACTTTGGGTATTACGGATTTCTCCGCTCCGGGCTGTCGCCCTCCGGTCGAAATGACATCAGGCAGGTCTGCAAACCGGCATATACCTGCTTACACCATGCTGTCTTCCCAGCAGGTGGGTGCGGAAAGCTCCAGCATTTTTGCTACGGTGGGGGCAACGTTGGCAAGGCCGTAAGCACCTTCCTTGATTTGCCAAGCGGTATCCTTATCATAAATGATGAAAGGAACGCTGTTCAAAGAGTGGGCGGTGCGCACAGAGGTCTTGCCCTTCTTGGTTTCGGTCATCTGGTCGGCGTTGCCGTGGTCGGCTGTCAGCAGGACGGTGTAGCCGTGCTTGTCGGCGCACTCCAGCAGCTGACCGATGCACACATCCAGCGCCTCCATAGAGGTGACCACCGCATCCATGACGCCGGTGTGACCCACCATGTCGCCGTTGGGGTAGTTGCAGCGCAGGAACTGGTAGTTGCCGGACTCCATGGCCTTCACCATAGCGGCGGTGACTTCCTTACACTTCATTTCAGGGGCCTGCTCAAAGGGGATCACATCGGAGGGGATCTCCAGATAGTCTTCCAACTCCTCGCATACCTTGCCGGAACGGTTGCCGTTCCAGAAGTAGGTCACGTGGCCGTATTTCTGGGTCTCGGAGCAGGCAAACTCACGGACACCTGCCTGGCACAGAACCTCGGTCAGGGTGTTCTGAATGACGGGAGGCTGCACCAGATAATTTTCGGGGATATTTAAGTCGCCGTCGTACTGGAGCATGCCGGCAAATTTCACACCGGTGTAGTCCCCACGGTCGAACTTATCAAAATCTTTCCGGTCGAAGGCGATGGAAATCTCCTGCGCCCGGTCGCCACGGAAGTTGAACAGCACAACGCTGTCGCCGTTTGCGATCTTGGCAACGGGCTGACCGTCTCTTGCCACCACGAAGGCAGGCAGATCCTGGTCGATGCAGCCGGTCTCGGCACGGTAGGTCTCGATGGCCTCTTTGGCAGACGGGAACTGGCGGCCGATGCCCTGCACATGGGTGCGCCAGCCGGCTTCCACCATGCCCCAGTTGGCTTCATACCGGTCCATGGTCACCACCATTCTGCCGCCGCCGGAGGCGATGGCGTAATCGCAGCCGTGGCTTGCCAGCTCTGCCAAAACAGCTTCCAGCTGACCCACATACTCCAGTGCGGAGGTGGCAGGCACGTCACGTCCGTCCAGCAGGATGTGGCAGTAAGCCTTCTTTACGCCGGCAGCCTTGGCTGCCTTCAAAAGGGCGATGAGGTGGCTGATATTGGAGTGCACGTTGCCATCGGACAAAAGGCCCAAGAAATGCATCGCCTTGCCGGACTTGGCGTTTTCTACTAAGTCCTGCCATACGTTGGATGCAAACAGTGTGCCGTTTTCGATGGATTCACCCACCAGCTTGGCACCCTGAGAATAGACCTGACCGCAGCCCAGAGCGTTGTGACCAACCTCGGAGTTGCCCATATCCTCGTCGGAGGGCAGACCAACGGCAGTGCCGTGTGCCTTCAGGTAAGTATGAGGACAGGTGGCCAGCAATTTGTCCAGATTGGGGGTCTTGGCTACTGCAACAGCATCGCCGCTGCCGCCGTCGCCCTTGCCGACGCCGTCCATAACCACTAAAACAATGGGTTTCTTCATAAATATATATTTCCTTTCTGCGGGGGTTTGCATACTTTAAGTCATACTATTTTACATCATTTTTTGCAAATATACAACCCGTTTTTGAAATTTTTTGCAGGCAACTCCTTGAAAGCCACTGTCATTTCGACCCTGTAGGGGCGAGCATTGCTCGTCCGCAAGCGCATGGAGAAATCCGTAATACCCTTTACGGATCTTTCGACTCCGCATCTTCGATGCTCCGCTCAAGATGACAATGGACAATTTTTAATTGTCCATTGTCAATTCATCGTGCCCTGTGTGCGGGCAAAGAGTGTGCCGATCCGGGCGCGCAGAGCCTTACTTTCCGGGGTATCGGCTGTGCCCTCGGCATCGATCCAATCTGCCGACGCCTGCTGCGCCTGCTTCAGCGTCTGCAGATCGCAGCTTAGGTTTGCCACACGGAACATCGGCAGACCCGATTGCCGGGAGCCGAAAAAGTCGCCGGGTCCACGCATTTTTAAATCATCCTCAGCGATTTTAAAGCCGTCGGTGGTAGCGCAAAAGGCTTTGATCCGCTGTTGGGTCTGGGGATTTTTGGTCTGGGATACCAACACGCAAAAGCTTTCCCAACCGCCTCTGCCCACCCGTCCCCGCAGCTGATGCAGCTGGGAAAGACCGAACCGGTGGGCATCCTCAATGACCATCAGTGTGGCATTGGGCACGTCCACACCCACCTCAATGACGGTGGTGGCAACCAGCACATCCGCTTCCCCTCGGGCGAAGGCGGACATGATGGCATCCTTTTCTGACCCCTTCATCTGTCCGTGAAGCAAAGCTACCCGCAGGTCGGGGAATACGGTCTTTTGCAAGGTCTCGGACCAGAGGGTAGCGGATTTTAGATCCAGTTCCTCGGCCTCCTCCACCGCCGGGCACACCACAAAGCACTGGTGTCCTTCCGACACCTGCTTGCGGATAAAGCCGTTGAGCCGGGCGCGGTAGGATTCATTGACCAGGAAGGTCTGAACCGGCTTTCTGCCGGGAGGCAATTCGTCCAAAACAGACACCTCTAAATCGCCGTACATAAGGAGCGCCAGTGTCCGGGGAATGGGGGTGGCAGACATCACCAGCAAATGGGGGTCTGTGCCTTTGCCGGAAAGCTGCGCCCGCTGGGCAACGCCGAAGCGGTGCTGCTCGTCGGCGATCACAAGGTCCAGATCCTGAAAAACGGTGGCCTCGGTGACCAAAGCGTGGGTGCCGATCACAAGATCGGTCTGCCCCTGCTCTATGCAGGCGCGCAGCTCTTTCTTTTGCTTTGGCGTCAGACTGCCGGTGAGCAGACTGACCCGGACACCCAAAGGCGTCAGCAGCCGGGAAAGGGAAGAAAAATGCTGCTCTGCCAAAATTTCCGTAGGCGCCATCAGTGCAGCCTGATGCCCGTTTTTCACAGCCAGATATGCCGCGGCGGCAGCCACCATGGTCTTGCCGCTGCCCACATCGCCCTGCACCAGCCGGTTCATAGGCGTGCCCCGGGCAAGGTCGGCAGCGATTTCTTCGATGGCCCGGTTCTGGGCACCGGTAAGGGAAAAGGGAAGGGCGCTGTAAAAAGGGGAAAGCTCAAGCGTTTGGTAGGGGGTGGTACGCTTTACCGACCGGGCAGCGCGCATCAGGCTCAGCCCTGCGGAAAAGACGAAAAACTCCTCAAAGATCAGCCGCTTTTTGGCAAGCTCCGCCTCCGTCATGGAACGGGGCATATGAATGGCCCGGTAAGCCTCCTGCGCCGGCAGGATACCGTAGGTGTCCCGGATGCTTTTGGGCAGGATCTCCCGGGGGACATCACAGATCGCCAGCGCCTGCTGCACCGCCTTCAGCACCGAGGCGTTGCTCAGTCCTGCGGTGAGAGGATACACAGGCAGGATGCGGCGGGTGGCAATGGGCGGAGAATCCACCGGCTCAAAGGCAGGGGATGCCATGCTGCGACCGATGTAGTCTCCTTGCAGGGTGCCGTAAAAGACATATTCTGCGCCGTATTGCAGCTGTCCGGCGGAAAACTTCCGGTTAAAAAAGGTCAGATTCAGCCGCCCGGAATGGTCGGCAACGGTGAGCTTGGTCACGTCCAGACCTTTGCGGATATGGGCGGTACGGGGGGTGGACATCACCGTGGCCCGGAAACAGGCAGGCGCATCCGGCTCCAGCTGGGAAATGGTCAGAAGTTTGGTGCGATCCTCGTAGCCCCGGGGGAAATGGCAGATAAGATCTTCCAATGTATGGATACCCAGCACGGCAAATTGCTTTGCCTTGGATGGGCCAACGCCTTTTAAAACGGTAATGGGATCGGAAAGCAGCGCCACGGTGTCACCTCCTGGAGCGGTACATTAATTAAATATAGTATAACATATAAATTGAGAATTGAAAATTGAAAATTGAGAATTATTTACAGCGATACACAAATCCGCTGCCCGGGGAGAGATTTTGGCGCAAATGGAAAAACCGGAGCTGAAGGCATACCAAGGTATTCCGAAGCTCCGGTTGTGAACAGTTGCGGCAAAAGATCCCCTGGAAATGAAAAAACGCCTTCCGGATTAACCTCACCGGAAGGCGATATTTTCAGAGAAATCAGGCCAGCTTGTTCAGCTGCAGGGTCATGCTGCTCTTCTTGCGGGCAGCGGTGTTCTTATGCAGAATACCCTTGGTAACAGCCTTGTCCACGATGACGATTGCGTTCTTGTATGCTACCTCAGCAGCGGCGCGGTCGCCGGCTACCAGAGCAGCCTCGTACTTCTTGATGACGGTCTTCATCTCGGACTTGTTTGCCTTGTTCTTCTCGTAAGCTACTTTGGAACGAATGATATCCTTCTTAGAGGACTTGATGTTTGCCATGGTTACACCTCGTATTCTGCATTCTTTTAGGCAATTACCAATTATAACAACTTGTTTCAATAAAATCAATACCTTTTTTTATTTTTTTATTTGCACAGGGGAAATTCCAGTTTAGCGAGCTGTTTCATTATTGGATGTAGGGGCGACCAATGGTCGCCCGTGCAGAGAAACATTACGAATTCGCCCGCAATTTCGGCGCATACGCAACATTGTGCCGCCGGGCGAGCAATGCTCGCCCCTACGAGTTCTATCGATAGACAGCTCGATAAATCGGAATTTGAAGAGGTAGGAACGAACGAATATTACTGCACTGTGCACGCATCGTCAGCAAGCACTGCCTGCTGTCAAGGGGAGGATGCCTGGAGCAGGAACGATACCGAGCGGGTCAGGGCAGTAACGATTACGGTAGCACCGTGCACGCACTGTCCGCGGCGACTCGCCGCATGTCAAGAGGGAAATTTTTTAGGTAAAATTTTTCCATTGGCGAAATGTTCAATAGCGAAAAAGTAGGGAAGCCGTCTAAACCTGTCGAAATAATTTATGTTAACTGTTTTGCATAATTTGCTGCGTGCATCCAGGCTGTGGAAAACCCTGTGGACAATGTGGAAAAGTGGTGGTTTTCAACTGAAATTTTTTTAAAAACGGTAGGTTTTGCGGTGTATGCAGGGTGAATAACTGGTTGCATATTATGGGTGAAGTTTGTGGTTTTTCGTGTTATGTTGCCGCTGTGAACAGTCCGGAATTTTTTCATTTTTCACCGAAAAAGTTGGCAATTTACCCAACGGACACAGTTTTTGACGGAGCGTGCAGGGGGGAGACAGGAAAAATTTTGTAAATATTGCACAAAAAATACAGATGTATGATTTTTCCGGTTTCGGCAATACTGAAAGAAAAAAACAGGAGGGTCTGCCATGCAGGGAAAAGTGGAGCTGTGCGGCGTGAACACGTCCCGGCTGAAGGTGCTCAGTCCGGTGGAGATGGACACACTGCTCAAACGTGCATCGCAAGGGGACAAGGAGGCGCGGCAACTTCTTATCGAGGGGAATCTGCGTCTGGTGCTATCGGTGATCCAGCGATTTGCAGGTCGGGGAGAGACCCCTGACGATCTGTTTCAGGTGGGCTGCATCGGGCTGATGAAAGCCATCAACAATTTTGACCCAACCAAAAATGTGCGTTTTTCCACCTACGGTGTGCCCATGATCGCCGGGGAGATCCGCAGATATCTGCGGGACAATTCCTCTATCCGGGTGTCCCGGTCCATCCGGGATCTGGCCTACCGGGTGCTCCAGTGCAAAGAACAGCTGACCCCCGAGCTGGGCAGAGAGCCTACGGTGGAGGAGCTGGCCAAGCACTTGGAGCTGACCGAGGCGGAGGTCAGCGAGGCGTTGGATGCGGTATGCGCGCCGGTGAGCCTGTTTGACCCGGTGTATACCGACGGAGGCGACCCGCTGACAGTGATGGATCAGGTACGGGACACAAAAAACACCGAAAACAACTGGCTGGAGAAGATTGCGCTGCGTACCGCTTACGGCAAGCTGGGCCAGCGGGAACGGCAGATTTTATCCATGCGGTTTGTGGGCGGAAAGACCCAAATGGAGGTGGCTTCCATGGTGGGCATCTCCCAGGCGCAGGTGTCCCGGCTGGAAAAAAGCGCGCTCAGCTCCATGCGGAAGAACATGACCAGTTGATTAATAATTAAGAATTAAGAGTTAAGAATTAAGTTGTTCGGTTTCCAATTCTTAATTCATAATTCTTAATTCTACATTTCTGCTTGCCGGCATAGACTTACCCAAAGGGGGAGTTTTATGGTTTGTAAGTTTTCGGAGCTTCTGTGTAAGGAGGTCATCTGCATTCATGACGGGCGGCGGTTGGGGTTCGTGTCCGACTGCCGTGTGGAAATACCGGAGGGTTGTATTTTGGCGATTGTGGTACCCGGACGCTGCCGAGGGTTCGGTCTGTGCCCGCCCAGAGAGGATTTTGTGATCCCTTGGCGCTGCATCAAACGGATCGGTCCGGACATCATTCTGGTGGACATGAAGCCGGAGGAGTGCAGGGTGCCCAGAGGGAAAGTTTTCTTTCCCCTATAATTAAGAATTGAAAATTGATAATTGAGAATTAAGAGTTAAGAATTAAGAATTAAATTCCGATTTATAGAGCAGTTGCAAACAACGCATGTCATTTCGACCAAGCCGAAGGCGCGTGGAGAAATCCGTTCTCCTTCAATAGAAATTACGGATTTCTCGACTTCCCCTTCGACTACGCTCAGGGTCCGCTCGAAATGACAGAGGAAGGACGAAACTGCTCGATAAACTGGAATTTGGATATTTGAAAATAATGTAAATTTTCTGAAAAAAGTGCTTGCAATTTGGGTACAATTCCATTATAATGAATCGGCACGGGATTTTTCCGTGACATTACTACACCACACACCCGGTGATCACAGGCTCGAGTGCGAAAGTGAGACCTTGTGAGATGATCGGGGTGGAGGAACAAACAAAAGGAGAAAAACTATGAGCGTTGTATCCATGAAGCAGCTGCTGGAAGCCGGTGTCCACTTCGGTCACCAGACCCGCCGCTGGAACCCCAAAATGGCTCCCTACATCTACACGGAGCGTAACGGCATCTACATCATCGACCTGCAGAAGACCGTTAAGAAGCTGGAGGAAGCTTATAACTTCATCCGTGACATTTCTGCAAACGGCGGCAATGTGCTGTTCGTCGGCACCAAGAAGCAGGCACAGGATGCCATCAAGGAAGAGGCTGCCCGTTGCGGCGGTTACTATGTGAATGCCCGTTGGCTGGGCGGCATGCTGACCAACTTCCGCACCATGCGTACCCGTATCGACCGTCTGGCACAGCTGCGCAAGATGGAAGCTGACGGCACCTTCGCTATGCTGCCTAAGAAGGAAGTTATCAAGCATCAGCTGGAGATCGAAAAGCTGGAGAAGTATCTGGGCGGCGTGAAGGAAATGAAGAAGATCCCCGCTTGCCTGTTCATCGTTGACCCCCGCAAGGAGCGCAACGCAATTGCTGAGGCTAAGAAGCTGAACATTCCCATTGTTGCCATCGTTGATACCAACTGCGATCCCGACGAGATCGACTATGTCATCCCCGGCAACGACGACGCCATCCGCGCCATCCGCCTGATCGCTGCTGCTATGGCATCTGCTGCCATCGAGGGCCGTCAGGGTGAGGACGCTACCGCTGAGGCTGCTGAGGCTGTTGAGGAAACCGTCGAGGCTCCCGCTGTTGAGTAATTGACAAATTTCGTTGTCATCTTGAGCGAGCGTAGCGAGTCGAAAGATCCGTTTTTGTGCATTACGGATTTCTCCACTGGCCTGCGGACGAGCAATGCTCGCCCCTACAAGCTCGAAATGACAGATATAATACATTTAGGAGGATATAGATATGGCATTTACTGCTTTGGATGTTAAGAAGCTGCGCGAAATGACCAACGTCGGCATGATGGACTGCAAGGCCGCTCTGGCTGCTACCGATGGCGACATGGATAAGGCTGTTGACTGGCTGCGTGAGAAGGGCCTGGCAAAGGCTGCCAAGAAGGCTGACCGTATCGCTGCTGAGGGCGTTGCTTACGCTACCGTGGTAGACGGCGTGGGCGTTGTCACCGAGGTCAACTCTGAGACCGACTTCGCCGCTAAGACCGACGCATTTATGGACCTGGTGAAAAACCTGGCCGTTGTTGTTGCCAAGGAGAATCCCGCTGATGTGGAAGCTCTGAAGGCTTGCAAGTACCCCGAGAGCAACCTGACCGTCACTGAGATCATGCAGGAGAAGGTCATGTCCATCGGTGAGAACATGCAGATCCGCCGTTTTGACCGTTTTGCTACCGGCACCAGCGTTGCTTACGTGCATATGGGCGGCACCCACGGTGTTCTGGTCAATCTGGAAGCTGACGTGGACGCTACCGAGGTTGGCAAGAACGTGGCTATGCAGATCGCTGCTATGAACCCCGCTTACTGGGATAAGACCCTGGTTCCCCAGGCTGACGTGGACAAGGAGCTGGCTGTTCAGGTGGCTATGATGGACAACGATCCCAAGATGGCTTCCAAGCCCGCTGCTGTTAAGGAGAAGATCGCTGCCGGTAAGATCAACGCTTTCT
>JAZRUM010000014.1:0-9547 GCA_045652545.1 Faecousia sp.
TTCCCCCTCTGTCATTTCGACCGAGCCGCAGGCGAGTGGAGAAATCCGCTGCCCTGCAATGGAAATTACGGATTTCTCGACTTCCCCTTCGACTACGCTCAGGGTCCGCTCGAAATGACATATGTAGTTTGCAACACCTCGATAAATCGGAATTTGTGAATGTAACATATCAGAATGCTTGTTTACTTTTCCCGTAGAAGATGGTATAATACTTTATATGCAAAAATGACAAAAGGAGGTAATGGGATGCAGCGTATTATACGCCGTTTTATGGAAGCTTTCCGCAAAGGCGATCTAATTCTGCTACTGTTGTGTGTAGTAACCACCGCTTTTGGTTGTCTGATGATCGCCAGTACAACAAATGACAGTGAAACCGGTGCGCTGCGTTTTGTGGTCATTCAGTTGATCGCTGCTGTGGCAGGCGTGTTTTCCTATGTGGCCATTTCCTCTATCGATGCGGAAACGCTCTCTGAGCACCGTTCTGCGCTTATGATCTTTAATACCATTTTGCTGCTTTTGCTGATCCCCTTTGGTACAGACAACGGCAGTGGTAACAAAAGCTGGCTGGACTTCCCTTTCCTGCCGGTTGATATTCAGCCTGCAGAGATCTGCAAGATCACCTACGTGCTGATCATGGCATCAGTTATGGCATCCCATCAAAATCAGCTTTCCTCCGTCCCATCGGTAATGCATATGGCATTCCATCTGATTTTCCTGGTGGGATTAAATATGCTGGTTTCCCGGGATCTTGGCGTTTCCCTTATTTTCGTTTTCATATTTGTGGGTATGACCTTTGGCGGCGGTGTTAATTTCCTGTGGTTTGCCGGTGCTATTGGTTCTCTGGTGGTAGTCGCACCGATTGTGTACAACAATTTCTTAGACTCCTATCAGCAGGAACGTATTGCTGTTTTGTTCGACCCCTCTGTAGACCCCTATGGTACCGGTCCTATGTACCACACCGTGCGTGCCATGCGCTCCCTTACCGGTGGTGGTCTTACCGGTCAAGGATTGTTCCAAGGCAACCGAACCCAAACCTACGGTGCGCTTTTTGCCCAGCATACGGACTACATCTTTGCCGCCATCGGTGAAGAATTGGGCTTTGTTGGCTGTGGATTGGTGCTGTTGCTTATGGCGCTGATCATTAGTCGCTGCATTTGGGTTGGTGTTCGCAGTCAAGACCTTCTTCGTCGGCTAATTTGTTTTGGCGCAGCCTCGGCATTGATTTTCCAGGTGTTAATTAACATCGGTATGTGTATCGGTGTTATGCCGGTTATCGGCTTAACACTTCCCTTTATCAGCTACGGCGGTTCATCTATCATTTCCCTATACGCACTGTTGGGACTTGTATCCGGCATCTACGCCCGACCTGCCGCCACCAGCCACGAGCGTTATATTCATCCCCCACTGACCTATCAAGGAGGACTCCATCTATGAAACCTTTCATGGATAAGAATTTTTTACTGGAAACCGATACCGCAAAACATTTATTTCACGATTATGCAGAACCCATGCCCCTTGCAGACTATCACTGTCATCTGAATCCCCAGGAAATCTACGAGGATCGTCGATTCAATAATTTGGCGGAAGTTTGGCTGGGCGGCATGAGTGACGGTGTTTTGGCGGGCGACCATTACAAATGGCGCATGATGCGCGCCAACGGTGTGCCCGAAGAATATGTTACCGGAAATAAGCCTGCCTATGAACGTTTTCTGAAGCTTGCTGAGGCGCTGGAGCTTGCCATTGGCAATCCCATGTACCACTGGTGTCATCTGGAACTGCAGCAGTTTTTTGGCGTAACCGAACCCCTTACTGTGGAAAGCGCACCCAGAATCTGGGAGCACTGCAACAAGCTGTTGCAGGAAGATCCGGAAATGACTGCCCGGGGTTTGATCCGCAAAGCAAACGTTGCTTTCATCGGCACTACCGACGATCCCATCGACACGCTGCAATGGCATGAAAAGATTGCTGCTGATCCCACGATCACAGTAACCGTCTGTCCTTCTTTCCGCCCGGACAAAGCCATGAACATCCACAAGGACGGTTTCACCGACTACATTGGTAAGCTGGCAGCATCTGTGGGTAAACCTGCTCTGACCTCTGCGCAAGAGGTTGCTGATGCACTGGTGGAACGAATTGAATATTTCCATGTCCGTGGCTGTCGTGCCAGCGACCACGGCTTTGAGGACGTTGTCCCCTTCCGCCCCATTTCCATGGGTGATGCAGATGTTATCTTTAAAAAGGGCATGTCCGGACAACCTCTGACACAAGAAGAGATCGAAGGCTATCAAACTGTGTTGCTGCTTACAATGGGCAAGACCTATCACCGCTTAGGGATTGCAATGCAAATCCACTATTCCTGTCTGCGCAATACCAATGCACGGATGTTTAAGACCTTAGGTCCCGATTCCGGATTTGATGCCATTGCGCAAAACATCTGCGGTGTTAACATCTTTCGTTTTCTGTCTGCACTGGACGCAACCAACCAGTGCCCCAAGACCATTGTGTATTCTCTGAATCCTGCCGACAATGCGCAGTTGGGAACTTTGGTAAACAGTTTTCAAAGTAGCGAGATCCCCGGCAAGATGCAACACGGCTCTGCATGGTGGTTTAATGACAATAAAACAGGCATGATCGACCAAATGGTATCCTTAGCAAACTTAGGTATTTTGGGCAATTTCATAGGTATGCTTACTGATTCCCGTTCGTTCCTTAGCTACGCACGGCATGATTATTTCCGCCGAATCTTATGTAATTTGATCGGAAACTGGGTGGAAAACGGTGAGTATCCCAACAACGAAGCCGCATTGAAGCGTATTGTTCAGGGTATCAGCTTTTACAACGCCAAGCGGTATTTTGATATCTAAGAAAGTTGCAAAAAAGTGCTGTCCTTTTCAGGACAGCACTTTTTATTATCAAATGGATCGGGTCCATTCTGTAACCAGCAACCCGGGAATCATCCAGATCAGCTCGTACAAAAACAGATTTGCCGGGGTCAGCAGTGCTGTTTCCCCCAGTAATGCCAGCACCAGCATCATAAGCATACCTAAAATGCCACCGATCATATGGATGGTAATGCCCAATGTAACCGCCGTATCCAAACTGCGCGCGCCGGTAACTGCATAGGCAAAGGATGCCAGCCCTTCCCCAGTGATCAAAGCCAGCGCATTGCCATTGTCCTCCGGAACCCGGTCCTGCAATTTTATGCGTGTTTCTTCATCCGTGAATACTATTTTCTTGGAATTCACACCAAAATTGCTATGGATAAAATCCGATGTCAACATAAAGTCACCGGAAAGCAGAATAGGTCTGAGCTTCCAATAGCCACACAGGGTTGTAAGTCCGGCAACAGAAGATCGGTTCTCCTCATAGGTAACCGCAAACAGGCCACACAGCTCCCCATCTACCGCTACATACACAGCCTGATTTACCCGGATCCCATCCGGCACCTCTACGCCCATTTCTTTCAAAAATGACAGCGGTCCAACCAGCACTGCTTCACCATTCACCTGGGCACCAATGCCACCATCATAGCGATTAAAGTTTATCGGATCGTAATGAATGCCGCTGCGACTATCCAACAACTGTGTAAACACCGGCTCTAACGTGCCTCCGTCCGCCTTGATCAGTGCGGTAGCATAGGCGATGATCTCATCCGGTTGCCGTTTCCCGAAAAACTTTACACCGTTCATCTTTACGCTTCCTAAGGGGAACAGATCACTATGCTCCATAGGGAACACAGTCTTGCCTGCCAGTTCCTGTGCCCCTTGCCAACCGCAAAGCACCGTGCCAACCGCATGAAGCCGACGTTCCAGCACTGCCATAGGACGGGAGAAAATTACAAACATAGACGCAGGCATTGCCGCCAGCGCAGTCACGGAAGCCACTTGAATTCCGGCCCCAATACCGTGGAGCACGCTTGCCAACACGCCGGTGGCAATGCTGCAGCCCAACGCAACAATAGCATAGATAGACAATATCTTCTGCCGTTGCGGTGCGTCCCGGTAAGTATCCATAAAATGCTCTACTTCGCCCAGTCCCCGCAACAAACCTTTGCCTTCAGCGTGGTAATCCTCCACGGCATAGATGCTGTCCAAATGGGTTGCCTTCCGCATAGTATCCAGCTGTCCCAGCATGGTATTGCGTCTGTGGTAAGTGCTCCACAAAGACATGGTCATTTGCAAGCTGAAGGCCGCACAACAAGGCACACGCAGCTGCTTCAGGCAGAGCACACCGTCTACACAGCACAGCACAAAGGTAAACAGCAGCAACGTATTCAGGGAGAATTTCCCCTTTGCAAGATCCACTGCACCTTCGATCAACTGGAAGCTTCCCAGCAAAGCAGACAAAAGCATGGCCAAAAACTGTCCGAACACCATCAGCCGCAGCCGGTTTTCCTGCACCATACCGAATGCATACAAGACCGTAGCGCCTGCAGATAACAGCACAACAATCAAGCTGAAAAAGATTGCTGCCTGCAACCTGCCCAATCCTTGCTCTGTAAGGATATAATACTGTTTTTCCGGACCTGCCACCAGTTTTTTCTTGATCTCCCGCAAACGGGATTTAGGACGGAAGGTCAACGGTTCCTGAGGAACATATTCAGAAATAGGCTGTTCATATTCCGGCTCCCATTCATCAGAGAACGGCTCTGCTGCCTCTTCCTGCACAGGCTGCTCCTCCGGTTCTTCATGGATAGGCACAGCAGAGCGCACTTGCCCTTGAACATCCGGTATTTTCTCGATCCGGACGGTATCTGAGGTGACTGTAGCAGCTTCCGGCGCCGGGTCTTCCTGTTCAGTCTCCTCCGGCTGCGGTTCTTCAGGGGCTTCCTGTATCGTTTCCGGTTCTTTGGAACGGTCACTAAATTCCTTTATGATATCGTCCAGGTTAAATTCGTTTTCCTGTTCCACAATATCTTTTTCGTCCATAGTTACCTCCTTTGGCGCACTGCTTCGTACAATAGGATCGATGCTGCCGCTGATGCATTGAGGGATGTGATGCTGCCACGCATAGGAATATGCACTGTCACATCACAGTTTTTTTCCACTAAACGGCTCATGCCGTCACCTTCCGAACCGATAACAATGGCTGTAGGACCGGTGAGATCTGCATCGTACATAGGAATAGACCCCTCAGCAGCAGTGCCGAATATCCAAACGCCCTTCTGCTTCAGCTCCTCCATAGTCGCATTGATGTTGGTTACCCGTGCTACCTTCATGTACTCCAATGCACCGGCGGATGCCTTTGCTACCGTTGCGGTCAAACCCACACTGCGTCGCTTAGGAATGATGACACCGTGGGCGCCGGCACACTCAGCACTGCGGATAATTGCTCCTAAGTTATGTGGGTCAGACAATTCGTCGCAAATTACGATCAAGGGCGTTTCTCCCCGGTCTGCAGCAGTCTGCAATATATCATCAATGGAAAAATATTCTCTGGCTGCAGCCAAAGCGATGACACCCTGGTGAGCACGGGTGGTACTCATAGCATCCAGCTTCCTTCTATCTACAGGAACTACCACCGCACCGGCTTCCTTTGCTTGCGCAGCCAAACGCTGCAGGGCCTTGTCTGTTTCACCGGCAGCAATAAATACCTTGTCAACTGTTCTGCCGCTGCGCAGTGCTTCCGTCAAGGCATTGCGTCCTTCCAGCTGATTTTCATTTTCTTCTTCAAATCGCTGCTCAGGTCTGTAAGACTCGCGGCCGCGGAATTGTCCTTTGCTTCTTCTGTCCATCATAATCCTTCTCCGTTCTGCGGATACTGCCGCCAACTATCCTTTTTTCAACTCAAAAATTGTGTATACTTTGTTTTATTATACCAGATTTTCCGTTTCTCCACAACTGCTTTTTTTGTCACCTCAACATATTCACAGAAATTTTACCGGAAAGCTTTATAACTTTCATTGCATAGGAGGAAAAAATATGATATTATGGGCAAAATGAATTATGGGAGGCGATAGATTTGGAACAAAATCGCAACGACCAAAATAACAAGCCTAAGAAAGATGATAAAAAACCCCGGGGTAACATCTGGATCACGTTGATCATCACAGTTGTGGTAATACTCATTGGCAATATGGTGTTTAACTTTGTGAGAAACAGCCAGTACACCCAGGAAACCCTGTCTCATTTTCTGGATGCGAAAGAAAACGGACAGCTATCTGAGGTTGAACTGCGCTATGACCGGATCGTATATATGACCAAAGAAGAAGCTGCAAAGCCCGCACAGGAGCAAAAAGCTTTCTTTACCGGTCTGCCCTCCGGAAGCGACACCTTCACCCTTGCCCAAGAGCTGCGGAATCAAGGGGTCACCGTCAACAAACAAATCGTGGAGGACAACTCCACCGTAACCATGATCCTGACCTATGTGGTCATGTTTGGTCTTGTGTTTGGTGGCATGAGTCTGCTGACCAAACGCATGGGTGGCGAGGGCATGATGGGTTCCATCGGTGCCAGCAAAGCCAAAATGTATATGGAGAAGCAAACCGGTGTTACTTTTAAAGATGTTGCCGGTCAGGACGAAGCCAAAGAATCCCTGCAAGAGATTATTGACTTTCTGCACAATCCGCAAAAATATGCCGCTATCGGCGCAAAACTGCCTAAGGGCGCACTGCTGGTAGGTTCGCCCGGTACCGGTAAAACACTCCTTGCCAAAGCAGTTGCCGGTGAGGCAAACGTTCCCTTCTTCTCCATCTCCGGTTCAGACTTTGTGGAAATGTTTGTGGGTGTGGGCGCCAGCCGTGTCCGGGACCTTTTCAATCAAGCAGCGAAAGTCGCACCTTGCATTATCTTCATCGACGAGATCGACGCAGTAGGTCGCTCCAGAGATTCCCGTTACGGCGGCAATACGGAGCATGAGCAGACTTTGAATCAACTGTTGGGCGAGATCGACGGCTTTGATTCCTCCAAGGGCATCGTATGTCTTGCTGCTACCAACCGCCCGGAGATTCTGGACAAAGCATTGCTGCGCCCCGGCCGTTTTGACCGGCGAATCGTAGTGGACCGACCCAATCTGCAAGGCAGACTGGACACGCTAAAGGTACACACAAGAAAAATCAAGCTGTCCGAGGACGTAGATCTGCAAAAAGTAGCCCAAGCTACCGCAGGTTGTGTGGGTGCTGACTTGGCAAATCTTGTGAACGAGGCGGCATTACGTGCAGTTCGCATGGGTAGAGCCGCTGTCAACCAAGAGGATCTCTTAGCATCTTTTGAAACAGTCATTGCCGGTGCAGAAAAGAAAAACACTGTGCTCAGCGATACCGAAAAGCGTTTGGTTGCTTACCACGAGGTAGGACATGCGCTGGTTTCCGCACTGACAAAGGATTCCGAGCCGGTGACCAAGATTACCATTGTTCCCCGTACAGAAGGTGCTCTTGGCTACACCCTGTATCTGCCGGAAGAAGAAAAATATCTGTCCACTGCCGACGAGCTGCGCTCCCGTCTTTGCTCACTGCTAGGCGGTAGAGCTGCTGAACAAGTCGTGTTTGGCACTAAGACCACCGGTGCTGCCAACGACCTGCAGCGCGCAACCACATTGGCCAGAAACATGGTCACTCAGTATGGCATGGGCGAGGCGCTGGGCGTTATGGCGCCTGCCACAGTGCAACATCAGTATCTGGAGGGAAATGCCTATCTGGACTGCTCTCAGGATACCTCCAATAAAGTAGATACTGAAGTTCGTCGTATTTTGGAGGAAAGCTACAATGCATCCGTCACACTGCTGACAGAAAACCGCGCACTACTGGATGAAATCGCCTTGTTCCTGCTGCAAAAGGAAACGATCACCGGTGATGAGCTGATGTCCTTTGTAAATGCAGCCACCGCACCGGCTTGCGAAGAAACTGAGACGGAAGATATTCCTCAGGATGCCGAAACTGCACAAAAATAAAAAGAATGTTGAAAACCGCCAACTGTCAAAATACTGACAGTTGGCGGTTTTTAATAACCCTATGCATATAAAAACAGACCCGCTAAGCGGGTCTGTTGTATGTATAGGGGATTAGGCCTCCAGGTTGATGCCAGTCTCCTTGTTGAACATATGGACAACATTTGCGGGGAAGTCGATCTTGACAGTAGCGCCTGCCTTCAGAGCAGCAACCTCAGCACCGGTCATGTTCATGGTGGAAACAATAACGATCACGTCCTTGCCCTCTACATCCACGTGCAGGTGGACAGAGGAGCCCATCAGCTCGTTGACCTCGATATTGGCCTCGATGCCGTTGTCGTCCAGAATCATGTGCTCAGGACGAACGCCCAGAGTGATCTCCTGCTCCTCAACGTTGTTAGCAGCCAGACGTGCCTGCTTCTCCTCGGAAACCTCTACCAGGTGACCGTGCAGCTCAACAGCGTACTTGCCATCCTTCTTCACCAGCTTAGCATTGAAGAAGTTCATCTGGGGAGAACCAATGAAGCCTGCAACGAACAGGTTGTAGGGATGATCGAACACCTGCTGAGGAGTACCGATCTGCTGGATGAAGCCGTCCTTCATGATAACGATACGATCACCCAGAGTCATAGCCTCTGTCTGGTCGTGGGTAACGTAAACGAAGGTGGTGTCGATACGCTCACGCATCTTGATAATCTCAGCACGCATCTGGTTACGCAGCTTAGCGTCCAGGTTGGAAAGGGGTTCGTCCATCAGCATGACCTTGGGGTCACGAACGATAGCACGGCCGATTGCAACACGCTGACGCTGACCGCCGGACAGAGCCTTGGGCTTACGGCCCAGGTACTGGGTGATGTCCAGGATCTCGGCAGCTTCCTTAACTCTGCGGTCCAGCTCCTCCTTGGGAGTGTGGCGCAGCTTCAGAGCGAAAGCCATGTTTTCGTAAACAGTCATGTGGGGGTACAGAGCATAGTTCTGGAAGACCATGGCGATGTCGCGATCCTTGGGAGCGACGTCGTTCATCAGCTTGTCACCGATCCACAGTTCGCCTTCGGAAATCTCTTCCAGACCGGCGACCATACGCAGGGTAGTGGACTTGCCGCAGCCGGAAGGACCGACGAGAACGATGAATTCCTTATCAGCGATTTCCAGGTTGAATTCCTGAACAGCAACGACACCCTTATCGGTGATCTGCAGGTTAACCTTGGGCTTCTCGGGAGCGTCGTCCTTCTTCTTCTTCTTGGACTTCTTCTCTTCGCCGCTGATGAAGGGATAGAGCTTCTTAACGTTCTTCAGAGTAACTTTTGCCATGTGTTACGACTATCATCACAGTGCCTCCGCATGCTGTGACATCACGGCCCTGCAAAAATATCAGGCGCCGCATTACGACAGGTCTCCACACTGCCGCACCGCTAGTCAGACGGGATGGTTTCCTCCTTTTTTTCACCTGTCCAAGGATATTCTGTGGAGTATCCAGAGACGGCTATAATACTACGATAGTATACCATAGCACGTGCTTCAGAGCAACCTGTATTTCTGACAAGAAAGCCTTTTTTATTTTGTGAAGTTTTTCCCGGATTGTCTTTCTGTGGCAGTCATGATAGAATAAATAGTTAGAGGTGATCTTTATGAAGTCGGAGGCCAAGCGGTCTTAGGAAGACAA
>JAZRUM010000015.1:0-7975 GCA_045652545.1 Faecousia sp.
TCAAAACCCTTGCGTAGCAAGTATTTTGCTATTTTGGTTGTTTTGAGGCATTCCCTGTTTGAATAAATTATCATAGAAACGAAAAACCCAAACCGCCAAATATGGTTTTGACGGTTTGGGCCTTTTGTGACACTCTGAAAATTTAGTCAATCTTCAGCAGGGTATGGAAGGCCTCCAGCAGCTCGCCGTTGGCAAGCTGGGCATAAATATGGATGGTGTTCTTTCCGTTTGCGTAAGGCTGCACACGCTCGGTCTGCAGGTAACCCATCAGTGACATGCTGAAGGTTTGGGGGGCAGTCATGAATTGGGGATAGTAGGAGACCAGAACTGTTCCGTCAGGCGCCTTGACCTCAACCTTCACGTTACACAGGTTGTAGTTGGCGCAGAGTTTCTTATTGGAAAGGCTGTTGGCAGTGATATCCGCACCGTTTTCCATGGGTGCCGTCTCGGTGCCGACCCATGCTTTGCCCTGCTCCACAGGAGCCTCACCGATGAGTTCCTTCAGCGTGAAGGGGATGTAACCGCTGCTTATCAGTTTCTCAAAGGTGTACTTGTTGTCGATGGTGCCCAGGGGGCGCAGGATCTTTCCGTTCTGCTGCTGTTCCTCGGGATGGGCGCCGCCCTGCTCATGGACATACACATAGCTCTCTATGGGATTGACGGAGCCGTCGGGAAAACGCACCACCACCGGATCCTGTGCGCACATCATCACGTGCCATGCAGAGGATGAGTACACACCGTCAGCCATCTTCATCTGAGCTAAGGATTCGTACATGACCTGGTTGCCGTTGGCAGCAATAATGTCGTTGCTGGCAGTTCTGGAACTGAATTTATAGTTGTACATATAGGGCTCGTAAGTATAGGTTCCCACAGGGACGATATTGGATTTTTCCTTACAGTAGGAGCCCATGGAGGCGAGGCCGTGGCTATTGGAAACCCGATTCCAACCCTGCTGCGCGCCGTAGGAACAGGCGCTGGAGATATTATTCAGGATATTCTCCTCACCCATGGCTTCCACGTCCAGCACACCAGTCTCCACATCATAGTAAGGCAGCATCTTCCAGGCATTGCCGCAGGTGGCATCCTTGATGCCGGTTGCATAGCAAAGACCCGAATATGCCATTCCAATGGGCAGGCTGACATCCTTGTAACGATCCAGCAGCTCGTAGGTATAAGTGATCTGCTTGTTAGGGGTCCAGGGTATGGTCATATTCAGCCGGAAGGCATCCACGCACAGCTGGCGCAGCTCCTGCTCGGTCATATTCTCGTTGGCGATGGGCAGCGCCATAAACTCGTCGTACCAGGTCTTGGTGTCCATCACGATGCCGGCATATTTGGAGTAGTCCTTTTTCTCAACGACCTCAGGTCCCAGCTCCGTTTCACCGGGTTCCGCGCAGGCAAAGAGGGAAAACGCTGTCATAACGCTCAGAAGAAGTGCGATCACTTTTTTCATTTTCCTTGATTCCTTTCACAGTCATGCAAGATTCCTGTGTTGCTGACAGGTTAATGCCAGTATAGCACAATAACGGAAAACCCACAATATTTTTTCACCCATTTCCAAACAAGTGAACCGTGCACGCAGAAAACTATTGCCATTTTCCGTCGGAATGGGTATAATATTGTAAAAACTACTGCAGGAGGTGCACAATATGGATCAGAAGGTCGCAGCCTACAGCGGCTGCCTGCTGGGCCTTGCCGTGGGCGATGCCATGGGCTACACCGTGGATAAAAAAAGCTGGGACGAGATCTGTCAGGATTACGGCCCCAACGGACTTCTGGGCTATGATCTGGTCAACGGCTGCGCCGACATCACGTCCTACACCCAGCTGCCGGCATTTTTGTGCAACGGACTGCTGCTGGGCGCCATTCGGGGCAATCCGGAGCTGTACACCAGATATATGGTGCTGGCTATGCGGGAATGGGCAAAAAGCCAGGAATTCCGCGGCGCTACGGAAAAAACCTATTGCTGGGTAGCGCAGGTGCCGGCTATGCGCCGCCGCCTGTGCATGGACACCCGAATGCTGGATGCTTTAAACCGGGAAACTTTGGGGACACCCGAGAAACCTGTGTTCCGTTCGGAATTTCCCGGTGCGCTGACTGCTGCGATAGCAATCGGTCTGTGTCACGAAACTGCCCGGCTGGACCCGGAGCAGATTTGCCAAATGGGCGCTAACGCCGTTGCCTTTACCCATGGCGAGCCGGAGGCGTTTCTTTCCGGCGCATTTTTGGCAGCTGCCATTGCCCAGCTCTTGCAGCAACCTGACCAGCCGCTGGTTCCTTTGTATCAGCAGCTGTGCGAGGAGCTGCAGCTTCGCTATGGGGAGCAGTGGCCGCAAATTCATGACATCACCGCCCTTGTTAACCAGGCCATTGCACTGACCAAGGATCCGGAGCTGACACCCCTTGCCGCTATGACGCTGCTGGGTTGCACCACTGCACCGGAATGCCTGGCAGGCGCTGTGTATGCAAGCATCATCCACATGGCAAATTTTGACGAGGCCATGATCGTTTCCGTGAACCACTCCGGACGCAGCGGTGCTGTTGGCGCCATCACCGGCGCACTGTTGGGTGCCCGTCTCGGTGTAGAGGCGCTTCCGGAATTTTATCTGGAATCTTTGGAGTCCGGTCAGGTTCTCCGGGAGCTTGCCGATGACCTTTGCAATGCCCGACAGGTGATGAATATTTTTGATGACAGTTGGGATCAGAAATATGTGCAGGGTATGCCGGCACATTAATTTAGAGAAAAATCAAAAATTTATTCTGTTTTCTTTAAAAACCCCTTGCAAAACCGGAATAATCGTGCTATAATACAGACAATCTAGAGTATACTTTACGAAAGAGAGGAGCCGCAGCTCCTCTCTTTTTTGTGAAGCTTTATGAAGGAAGTGAACACATGAAAATAACCGAACAGGTAGAATCCTTTGCCCGACCGATCGTAGAGGCCAACGGCTGTAAGCTGTGGGACGTGGAATTTGTCCGGGAAGGCTCTGAGCAGTTCTTGCGGCTGTATATCGATAAAGATGGCGGCATTGACATTGAGGACTGTGAGCGTGTCCACCGGGCAGTGGATCCGGTTTTGGATGAAAAAGACCCCATTGCCACCAGTTACCATTTTGAGGTCTGCTCTGCCGGTCTGGAACGCGCGCTGAAACGCCCGTCAGATTTTGCCCAATTTATGGGCAGCCCTATTCTCATTAAGCTCTACCGCCCCAAAAACGGACTGAAGGAATTTCCTGCAGTGCTGCGTGGTTACGAGGACGGACGTATCATTGCCGAAGCCGGCAAAGAAACCCTTACTTTTGAGAAATCCGAGGTCGCCCTTGTGCGTCTGCGGGTAGAATTCTGACCGGCAAATTCCGACTTATCGCTCTGTTGGAGCGATAAATAATTAAAAATTAATAATTATGAATTAAGAATTATTGTGTCCTTAATATGCACATTTTTAAATCACTTGTGGTGCAATTCTTAATTCTTAACTCTTAATTCTTAATTCGAGCAACTGCTCGCCAAATCGGAATTTAATAAACATTGTAAACCGTGGAGCCTTGCAAGAGGCGGAACATAAATATAAGGAGGAATATACAGATGGCTAGACGAGCCAAGAAACAAGAAGCACCCCAAGTAGATATCGGTGCAGAGATTTTTGCATCCCTTTCCGAACTGGAAAAGATCAAGGGTATCCCTGTGTCATACATGGTGGAGCGACTGAAGCAGGCGCTGACCAACGCATACCGTAAGGACCGCGAGGATCACCGGGATGTCCCTGCCGAGAACGTGGTAGTGGACCTGAGTGAAAAGGGTCTTTCCATGCACCTGGTCAAAACTGCAGTGGAAGAAGTTGAAGACACCGCTGTGGAGATCCACATTGACGCCGCCCGCAACTATAACCCCAACGTGCAGGTGGGTGATGCCGTGACCATTCCTGTTGACATTCAGAAATTTGGTCGTATTGCTGCCCAGACCGCCAAGCAGGTGGTCATTCAGGGCATTCGTGAGGCTGAGCGTGGTGCCGCATACGAAAGCTTCTCCTCCAAGGCACAGGAAATGCTCACCGGTACCGTGCTGCGCATCGATCCCACCGGCGATATTTTCGTGCGCATCGGTCAGGGCAACGAGCAAAGCGACGCTGTGCTGCGGGTAGACGAGCAGATCCCCGGCGAAAGCTATGCTCCCGGCGATCTGATCCGTGTTTACGTACTGACTGTCAACAGATCCACCCGTGGTCCGCTGGTGCAGGTTTCTCGTACCCACCCCAACCTGGTGCTGCGTCTGTTTGAGCTGGAGACCCCCGAGATTGCTGACGGTCAGGTGGTTGTGCGCAACATTTCCCGTGAGCCCGGCAGCCGCAGCAAGATTGCTGTACAGGCTACCACAGAGGGTGTCGATCCCGTGGGCGCCTGTGTCGGTCCCAGAGGCGGCCGTGTAGGCGCTGTTGTGGAAGAGCTCCACGGTGAGAAGATCGATATTGTGGTTTGGAGCGAAGACCCCTGTGAATTCGTCCGCGCCGCACTGAGTCCTGCCGATGTGGTCAGCGTTACGCTGTCTGCCACCACCCCCAAGGGCTGCACCGTCGTGGTGCCCGACAACCAACTGAGCCTTGCCATCGGCAAAGAAGGTCAGAATGCCCGTCTTGCTGCCCGCCTAACCGGTTATAAGATCGACATCAAGCCGGAAAGCCAGGCACAGGAGGCTGAATAAACCGTTACAGGAGGGTATCGCCATGCAAAAGAAAATTCCCCAGCGGCAGTGCATGGGATGCCGCGAGCGAAAAGCCAAGAAAGAGCTGATCCGTATCGTTCGAGGAACTGACGGATCGGTAAGTCTCGACTTTGGCGGAAAGCTTAACGGCAGAGGCGCATACATTTGCCCCGATCCCGCCTGCCTCAAAAAAGCCCAAAAGTCAAAATCTCTGGAGCGGAGTCTGGAAGTACCCATCCCCGAGGAGGTTTACCTACGGCTGGAAAAGGAAATGGGGGCAACATCCAATGGATAAAGCCCTGAACTATATAGCTCTTGCCCGGAAAGCCGGGCGGATCGAGCTTGGTGAAGAGCCTGTGGGCGCTGCCGCAAGAGCGCAGCACGCCCGGCTTGTTATCGTGGCATCAGATGCTTCGGACCACACATGGCGCAGAGCCCACAGCTTTGTGGCAGGTACGGAGCAAATTTGCCTGCGGGTCCCCTTTGACAAGGATCAACTGGGTCAGTCCATCGGCAGAACCAGCCTTGCCATCGCGGCATTTACCGACCCTGCGCTGGCGTTGGCCTTTGTAAAAGCACTTCCCCAAAAGGAAAGCTACGCATCAATCATTGAAAGTCTGGACAAGCGGACAAATCGCATCCGCCAGCGCCAGAAAGAGGCCAAATCACATCAGCAAAACAAGCGCACAGGTAAGAAGAAGTAACTATCGGAGGTGCGAATATGAGTATTACGAAATATCGGTTGAAGGAAGTTGCAACGGATTTTGGCGTTGCGCCTAAGCAGATCGCACAGATCATGGAGCAGTTTTTTGAAAAGCCTAAGTCCAACACCCAGGTGCTGAACGAGGACGAGCTGAACGTGATTTTTGACTACATCACCCAGACCAACCAGATCGAATCTTTGGAAGTAGTCTTTGCCGTTCAACCTGCACCCAAGGCAGAAGCGCCTAAAGTGGAGGAGAAAAAAGAAGCGGCTCCCAAAGCAGAAGCGCCCAAGTCTGAGGCAAAAACTGCGCAACCCAAAACAGAACAGCCTAGGAAGGAAGAAAAACCTGCAAAGCCCGTCCAGCCGGAGCGCAAGCGGGAACGCCGTGTGGTGGATACCTCTGCTGTTCAGGTGAACACCCGTCGCTTTGACGATGTGGATAACCTGGTTTCCGAGCGTGTACAGAATTACCAGGGCGGTAAGCAGAAGTTCAACAAGAAGGGTCAGCAGCAGAACAAAAAGGACAATAAGTTTAAGGGCAACAAGGCTCGTAACGAGGAGCAGGAGAAACTGCGCCGACTGCAAATGGAAGTGGCTCGCAAAGCGCCTGTTACCGTTAAGATCCCCGACGAGATCACGGTTGGCGAGCTGGCTTCCCGGATGAAGAAAACCGCCGGTGAGGTCATTAAGTGCCTGATGAAAAACGGCGTGATTGCCGCCATTAACCAGTCCATCGACTTTGATACTGCTGAATTTGTGGCAGTGGAGTTGGGCTGCAAGGTAGAGCGTGAGATCACCGTTACCATTGAAGAGAAGATCATCGACGATCATGTGGACACCGCCGAAGAGCTGGTGACCCGTGCGCCCGTCGTTGTTGTTATGGGTCACGTTGACCACGGTAAGACCTCCACACTGGATGCCATCCGTAAGACCTCTGTCACTGCCGGCGAGGCTGGCGGTATTACCCAGCACATCGGCGCTTACACTGTGGATGTGAACGGCAACATGGTCACCTTCCTGGACCCCCCCGGTCACGCTGCCTTTACCTCTATGCGTGCCCGTGGCGCAAAGTCTACAGACATCGCCATTCTGGTGGTGGCTGCCGACGACGGCACCATGCCCCAGACCATTGAATCCATCAACCACGCTAAGGCTCCAGAGGTTCCCATCATCGTCGCCAACAACAAGATGGATAAACCGGAGGCGAACCCGGATAAAATAAAGCAGCAGCTGACCGAGCACGAGCTGATCCCCGAGGAGTGGGGCGGCGATACGGTGATCGTTCCTATTTCCGCAAAGACCGGTATGGGTCTGGCCGATCTGCTGGAAATGGTCATCCTCACTGCCGAGGTGCAGGAGCTGAAGGCCAACCCCAACCGCCGCGCTAAGGGTACGGTTATTGAAGCCCGTCTGGACAAGAACCGCGGTCCTATCGCAACCCTGCTGGTGCAAAACGGCACATTGAATCAGGGCGATATCGTCATTGCCGGTACTGCCGTAGGTCGTGTCCGTGTGATGACCAACGACAAGGGTCGTACCGTCAAGACCGCAGGTCCTTCCGTTCCTGTGGAGATCACCGGTCTGGCAGAGGTTCCCGCCCCCGGCGACGAATTCAATGCAGTTACCGACGAGCGTATGGCAAGAGAACTGGTGGAGCAGCGTAAGCAGGCCGCCAAGGATGCCGCTGCCAATGCGATGCAGAAGGTCACTTTGGATAACCTGTTTGCCCGTATGCAGGAAGGCCAGATGAAGGAACTGCCTCTGATCGTCAAGGCTGACGTGCAGGGTTCTGCGGAAGCTGTGAAAGCCTCTCTGGAGAAGATCTCCAACGAGGAAGTCCGTGTCCGTGTTATCCATGCAGGTGTCGGCGCTATCAACGAAAGCGATATTCTTCTGGCATCCACTGCCGGTGCGATCATTGTCGGCTTCAATGTCCGTCCCGATTCCGGCGCGCAGGCAAGCGCCCAGCGTACCGAGGTAGATATGCGATTCTACCGCGTGATCTACGACGCCATCGACGAGATCGAGGCTGCTATGAAGGGCATGCTGGCGCCCACCTATCAGGAGGCTGTCATTGGTCACGCAGAAGTGCGCATGACCTACAAGGTTTCTGCTATCGGCACCATTGCCGGCTGTATGGTCAAGGACGGCAAGGTCACCCGGGATGCCCAGGTGCGTGTGCTTCGTGACAATATCGTTATCCACGAAGGTGAAGTCGGTTCTCTGCAGCGGTTCAAGGACGCTGCTAAGGAAGTCACTGCCGGCTTTGAGTGCGGCATGAGCATCCTGAAGTTTAACGACATCAAGGAAGGCGACATTTTTGAATGCTTCGTCATGGAAGAGGTTAAACGGTAAATAATAAAATTGCCGCACCGCAACCGCGGCGCGGCAATTTGCGCTGTAAATTCCAGTTTGTTGAGCTGTTTCATCCTTCCTCTGTCATTTCGGGCGGAGCGTTAGCGGAGTCGAGAAATCCGTAAATTTTATTGCAGGGCAGCGGATTTCTCCGCTCGCCTGCGGCTCGGTCGAAATGACATGTGTAGTTTGCAACACCTCGATAAATCGGAATTT
>JAZRUM010000016.1:0-2794 GCA_045652545.1 Faecousia sp.
AAATTCTAATTTATCGAGCTGTTTCATCCTTCCTCTGTCATTTCGAGCGGAGCGTTAGCGGAGTCGAGAAATCCGTAAATTTTATTGCAGGGCAGCGGATTTCTCCGCTCGCCTGCGGCTCGGTCGAAATGACATGTGTAGTTTGCAACACCTCGCTAAATCAGAATTTATTTACTTTTTTCCTGGATCATCAAGATATAGACAAAACTGCTCATGCGATTGAGTGCCTGCAAAAGGTCGGTTTTGTCCGGTATGGCGGCCACTGCTGCCCGTTCTGCGGTGCGCACCGTTGTGCGCAGACGGTTCAGAAGCAATACCGTTTCGCCATCACTGACCTGGGGCATAAAATGAGGCTGCCCAAAAAAATCCTGCGGACGGTGGCTTTGGGAGCGTAGCTGTTGGGCATCCAAGCCGCCTAAGGGTGTTTCCGGCATCGTCTCACCCATAACTTCTGCGCTAAGCAACTGCCTGGAAAGAGACAGCAGTTCCTGCAGTGGCTGAGAAAGGTGAGGCAGTCGCAGCTGACAAAGCAGCAATTCTGCTTCCAATGTGTCCATAGCACCCCGGAAAGCGATCCGGGGGTGGGTCTTTTCCACCAGCACATCCCCAAAAAGATGGGTCATATGCTCCGGTTTTTCTTCCAGAAAACCACCGGACAAAAGCCGATAGCGTTCCGGCTTGGCAGTTTCTGCAGGCAGTATCTCAATGCGCTGTCTGCACAGATAGTCCTTTGCCTCGCTGGTCAGTTGGTCGCCCTTTGCCAGATAAAACACACGCTTTCCGTCCCGGTTGCGAATATTCGCCTGGACAGCCTCTAGGGAAAACAGCATTACTTACTTGCAGGAGGATTGCCGCTCAGCCGACCCTTAGGCAAAATGGCATCCACTTCCGTGTGGGGTCTTGCGATCACATGGACTGATACCAGCTCGCCGACCTTTTCAGCGGCAGCTGCGCCAGCATCGGTGGCGGCCTTTACTGCGCCCACGTCGCCCCGGACCATGACGGTTACAAGACCGCCGCCTACGGCTTCCTTGCCTACCAGCTGCACGTTGGCAGACTTGACCATTGCATCAGCGGCCTCAATGGCGCCGATCAGACCTTTTGTTTCGATCATACCCAAAGAATTTGTATCCATAATAAAAACTCCTTATTTTAATTTTTCCAAAATTTTAGCGGTTAAAAGCTCTACCAATGCGTCATCGGCAATTTGCGTGGTTGCCGTTTTTTGCTGATGCTGCTGATTGTTCCAGGCTACTCTGCGAATATTAATTAGATCCATAGGGGAAATGTTGTTACTGGAGGAACTGCCGCCTACGGCACCGCAGCCTAAGGTCAGCGCCGGGAACAGCTTGGTGGTAGCGCCGATGCCGCCTAAGGCAGCCGGGGTATTTACCAAAAAGCGTGATACAGGGATTTGCAGAGCGAATTTTTCTACTACGGCGGTGTCTTGGGCGTGGATGGCAAAGGTGTGTCCGCTGCCTTCATGAGTTAGCACCTCGATTGCTTTTTGCAGCACCGAATCTTCGCTGTCCAAGACAAAAAATGCCAGCACAGGACAAAGCTTTTCCATGGAATAAGGGCGGGTAGGACCTGCCTCTTGCTCCCGGGCAACCAGCACCCGGGTGTTGGAGGGCACTGAAAATCCTGCCATCTGCGCCAGCTGCAACGCGGGCTTGCCCACGATCTCTGGATTCAAGGTGCCGTTGGGCTTAAACAGCAGCTTTGCAAGGCGACCTGCCTGCTCTGTATCCATGAAATAAAAGCCTTTGGCGGCGGCAGCGGTTTTTACCTGCTGTTCCATATCTTTTTCCACGATGATGCTCTGCTCTGAGGCGCAGACAGTTCCGTAATCAAAGCTCTTGGAACGGGCAATACAATCCAGCGCGTGAGAAACATCTGCAGAACGGTGGATATAGGCCGGTCCGTTGCCCGCGCCAACACCAATGGCAGGTTTTCCGGAGGAGTAGGCGGAACGCACCATGGCAGGTCCGCCTGTTGCCAGGATCAGCCGGGTTTCCGGTGCGCTCATCAGCTCTTTACAGCCATCCAGACTGGGGATGGTCAGGCATCCCACGCTTCCTTTGGGCGCGCCTGCTTTTTCTGCGGCTTCCGCCACGATCTTTGCTGCCAGCATGGTGCAATTAATGGCTTTAGGATGGGGGGAAAATACAATAGAGCAGCCGGCTTTTAGGGCAATCATGGCTTTATAGCATACGGTGGAGGTGGGGTTGGTGCTGGGAATGATGGCAGCGATGGTACCCACCGGCACACCGATTTCCATTAGTTTATCCTCAGGTGTTCCTTTTAATACGCCTACGGTTTTCATGTCCCGGATGGCATCGGCAACTGTCCTGGAGGCAAAATGATTTTTGGTAATTTTGTCTTCTACATTGCCGAAGCCGGTTTCCCGGACAGCCAGCTCTGCCAACTCCAGCGCGGCGTTATAAAAAGCGTTCGCAACTGCCTCTACAATGGCATCCAGCTGGCTTTGGGTCATGCCTGCTAGTCGTTTTTGGGCAGCTTCGGCATTTTTTATCATGCAACGTGCTTCTTGACGTGCCTTTAAATCCTTATCCAGTTCCATAATCTCTCCTTTAAATCCCGGTTTATTGAGGTGTCTATCGATAGAATTCGTAGGGGCGAGCATTGCTCGCCCGGCGGCACAATGTTGCGTATGCGCCGAAATTGCGGGCGAATTCGTAATGTTTCTCTGCACGGGCGTGGTGCTCCGCGCAGCGAATCTAAAATATTAATGATTGCCGGGGGCAATCATACCTAAATTAAACAATGGTCG
>JAZRUM010000017.1:0-18518 GCA_045652545.1 Faecousia sp.
TTGGATGTAGGGGCGACCATTGTTTAATTTAGGTATGATTGCCCCCGGCAATCATTAATATTTTAGATTCGCTGCGCGGAGCACCACGCCCGTGCAGAGAAACATTACGAATTCGCCCGCACTTTCGGCACATACGCAACATTGTGCCGCCGGCCGAGCAATGCTCGCCCCTACGAATTCTATCGATAGACAACTCGCTAAATCGGAATTTAATTCTCAATTCTCAATTATCAATTCAAAAATCAAAGATATTTTATTTTAATGGAGGTAAACAGTATGAGCGTATTGACTGATCTGATCTATGGTGGCAGCAACGCTGTTGCCGGTCTCACCGAAGGCGCGGTGAACGATGCCATCGCCAAGTACGGCGCTGACAAAGCCATCGCATTCCCCGATACTGCCTACTATTTCCCCACCATTTATGCCGCCACCGGCGTAAAGGTCAAGACCTTGGGCGATTTGACCGCTTGTGTCGGCGTGCTGAAGAGCCTGATTACCAATCAGGAAGATCTGGGTCAGGCATTGAATGCCGGCCTTGCCACCGCTGTTGGCGCTGAGATCATCGAAGGTCTGAAGTACTTAGATCAAGATCCCTACGCAAATGAATCCGGCATTGGTTTCGTGCCCGACCCCATCATCCGCTCTCTGGGCGTGCCGCTGGTTACCGGCGATATCCCCGGCGTTGCCGTGGTGCTGGGCAAGGCTGACAATGCTGCCGATGTGGTCAGCGTGGTCAAGGACTACCAGTCTAAGGGCATCATGACCTTCCTGGTGGGCGATGTCATCGAGCAGTGCCTGGAAGGCGGCGTGAAGATGGGTCTGGAGCTGCGTGTGATTCCTTTGGGTCATGATGTGACTTCCGTCATCCATGTTGTCACTGTGGCTGTCCGTGCAGCGCTGATCTTCGGCAATGTACAGCCCGGCGACCTGGCAGGTCTGCTGGATTACACCAAAAAGCGTGTTCCCGCTTTCGTCAACACCTTTGGTGCATTGAACGAAGTGGTGGTCTCCGCCGGCGCAGGCGCCATCGCATTGGGCTTCCCCGTCATCGTGGACATTGACCTGGGTGAAAATCAGGTGCCCGGCGCACTGGTCTCCATCTGCGACCATGCCCAGACCGTCAAGACCTCTCTGGAGCTGCGGGAGATCAAGATCAAGGTAAAAGAGCTGCCCATTCCCGTGGCCTTTGCCGCCGCCTTTGAGGGCGAAATTATCCGTAAGAGCGACATGCACGCCGAGTTCTACTCCGGCAAGAACCCCACCGCAGAGCTGGTCATGATGCGTGACATGAGCCAGATTGAGGATCACAAGATCACCGTGATCGGTCCTGACCTGGACAGCGGCAACGAGTTCGCTTTGGCTACTTATGTGGAGGTTGCCGGCAAGCGGATGCAGGAGGACTTTGAAGCCGTTATCGAGCGTAAGTTCCACGCTTGGTTCAACTACTTAGAGGGCGTCATGCACACCGGTCAGCGCAATCAGGTGCGTGTGCGTGTTTCTAAGAGCGCCTTTGAAAACGGTCTGCGGATCAAGGACTTTGCAGAAGTGCTGTACTTCATGATCATGGACGAGTTCGACGCAGTTGTTGACAAGTGCCAGATCACCATTATCACCGACAGCGCCGAGGCTGCCGCTTTCCGTGACGAGATCGCAATGCCCCGTTATGTCCAGCGTGACGACCGTCTGGCATCCATGACCGACGAGGCTGTGGATCGCTACTACACCTGCATCCTGTGCCAGAGCTTTGCCCCTGCCCACTGCTGCGTGGTCACCCCCGAGCGTTTGGGTCTGTGCGGTGCCGTTTCCTGGCTGGATGCCAAGGCTACCAACGAGCTTGACCCCAACGGTCCTTGCCAGCCAATCTTCAAAGAAGGCTGCACTGA
This sequence comes from Faecousia sp., assembly GCA_045652545.1. Classification (GTDB taxonomy): domain Bacteria; phylum Bacillota; class Clostridia; order Oscillospirales; family Oscillospiraceae; genus Faecousia. The sequence goes on from JAZRUM010000017.1 coordinate 1,884, forward strand.
CGAGCGTACCGGTCGTTTCGAGAGCGTTGACAAGGCCATCGCTTCTGCTACCCACGGTGCAGTGGAATCCGTCACCCTGTACTCCATTTTGGAAGACCCCATGACCTCCTGCGGCTGCTTCGAGTGTATTTGCGGCATCGAGCCTATGTCCGGCGGTTTCATCGTGGTCAACCGTGAGTTCAAGGGCATGACCCCTGCCGGCATGACCTTCGGCGAACTGGCCAGCTGCACCGGCGGCGGTGTCCAGACCCCCGGCTACATGGGTCACGGCAGACACTTCATTTCCTCTAAGAAGTTCATCGCTGCCGAGGGCGGCATCGAGCGCATCGTGTGGATGCCTAAGGAGCTGAAAGACGATGTGGCAGAGCGGCTGAACAAGACCGCATTTGAGCTGTACGGCATCGAGAATTTTGTGGATATGATCGCTGACGAGACCATAACGGAAGATGGCGAGCAGCTGCTTGCATGGCTGACCGAAAGGAACCACCCCGTTCTGGGTATGGAATCTTTGCTGTAAGAATAGGTGTAGGGGCCGGTGACCACACCGGCCCTTACAGAAGAACAAATATGAAAAATCGAAAGAAAAACCGATTGGCTGACTACGATTACAGCCAATCGGGGGCATATTTTATCACCGTTTGTACAAAAGATCGCAGATGCATTTTATCTACCGTTGTAGGGGTCGATGACCACATCGACCCGCAGATACGGTTATCAAAAATCGGTGCGGTGGTGGAGAAGTATATAAAGACGATTCCGGGAGTTGGTCATTATGTGGTCATGCCGAATCATGTGCATATGATATTACATATTTCCGCAAAGGACCCGGGAAACGGGCCGATGTGGTCATCGGCCCCTACGGAAGTAAATATTCCGGATTTGATGCGAACTTGGAAGACATTGATTACGAAAGAGCTGGGGCAAAGCATTTGGCAGCGTTCCTATTATGACCATGTTATTCGCAGTGAACAAGAATATGTGGAAATTGCGGAATATATTATGGGCAATCCCGGGAAATGGGTTGAGGATAAGTATTTTTCATCGCCTTGACGCAGATCACAGGAGGGTGTTTATGGAAGTGCAATTTGAGAACAGATATTACAGCACGCATAATATGATCGCTGAATTTGCCCGAAAGTTCAGTGTTGGCCCCAAATGGCCGATCGTTATATTGTTTTGGGCCTTATATTTATTTCTACTGATTCCGTGCATTGCGGCTGTGGAGCTGTATGACAAGCTGCCCTTATTGATCGTTCTGGGTATTTCTATGCTGGCGGTAGATTTTATGCCCCATCTTTATGCGTGGAGCGCGTTACGAAATGGCAAAAAGCAGAACGATGACGTACTGCCGGAAACGATCGTCACCTTTGGTGATGTGATCGAATTGCATGAAGGAATGGTGCATTTGACCATTGAGTACCGGAAAATCACCCGGGTGATCCGGTTAAAGCATAGCTATATGTTAATGCTGGGAAAGCGCAACGGCGTTATGCTGAGGACAGATTGTTTTACCAAAGGAACATTTGAAGAATTCAAGCAGTTTCTGAAGGCCAAACGACCGGATCTGGTTCTGGCTGATTAAAAAAACAAGAGGGCCGATGTGTCTCAATCGCCCCTACATATGAGCGTTTTAAGAGGATTTTTTAGAACATGAAAGTTTTTTTCCAAATTGAGGGCGGAAGCCCTGTTGAGATCGAATGCAATGTAGGTGATAACCTGCTGGAGCTGGCGCGCCGCGCCAATGTGGCCATCGACGCTCCCTGTTCCGGCAACGGCTCTTGCGGCAAGTGCCGCGTGAAGCTCATCGAGGGAGAGGTGGACACCATTCCCTCCCGACATATCACCGATGAAGAATATAAAGAAGGCTGGCGCTTAAGCTGCAACACGAAGGTAGTGTCTGATTGCACCGTGTTTGTGCCGGACATCGCCAGCGCTTATCAATCCAGAATGAAAACCGCCGACCTTTCCTCCCCGGAGGAGGTGGCGATCTTTGAAAACGCCAAAGCCGATATGGAAAACGGCGGCATCGCCTTTTCCAACCATTTTCATGCCCTGCAGCTGACCATGGATGCCCCCTCGGAGGAAGACACCATGCCGGACATCGAGCGGCTTACCTGGGCGGTGCAGGCATCCCTCGGCTGCGAAACCGTGAAAGTGCCCTACGGTGTCATGGTGCGCCTGGCAAGCACGCTCCGGGAAAACGATTTTTCTGTTTGCGTCAAGGGCGAGCTGCAAGATTCCACCTTTATCTGCATGGATATCTGCGCCCCGGCTGATGCTGCCATCGTGGGCTGCGCCATCGATATCGGCACCACCACCGTTTCCATGGTGCTGGTGGACTTGGCAACCGGCAAGCTGCTGGCAAAGGGTTCTTCCGGCAACGGACAGATCCGCTACGGCGCGGATGTGATCAACCGGATCATTGAAGCTTCTCGTCCCGGCGGCAAGAAAAAGCTGCAGGACGCCATTATCAAGGAAACCCTGAACCCTATCATCGCCAACCTGTGCAAAACCGCCAACATAAACGCTCGGTCCATCCTGCGGCTGTCTGTTGGCGCAAATACCACCATGAATCACCTGCTGGTGGGGGTGGAGGCTGATCCTATCCGTATGGATCCCTACATTCCCAGCTTCTTTGGTTGGGAAGATCTGACTGCCGGAGATCTGCGTCTGCCGGCCAACCCCAATGCCCGGGTGGTCATCGCCCCCAACATCGGCTCTTATGTAGGCGGCGACATTACCGCCGGCACACTGGCCACCATGATGTGGGATACCGACGATATGGTGCTGTTCATCGACCTGGGTACAAACGGCGAGATCGTGTTCGGCAACCGGGACTTTTTGATGAGCTGCGCCTGCTCTGCCGGCCCTGCCTTTGAGGGCGGCGACATCTCCTGCGGCATGCGCGCCACCGACGGCGCGGTGGAGGCAGTGACCATTGACAAAGAAACCATGGAGCCTAAGCTCACCATTGTGGGCGATGCCGGTCAAAAACCGGTGGGTATCTGCGGCAGCGGCATTATCGATATCATTTCTGAGCTGTTCCGCACCGGCATTATCAATGCCCGGGGTCAGTTCGTCCGGGAGGGCAGCCGGGTAAAGCGTGACCACCATGGTATGGGTCGCTATGTGCTGGCAACTGCCGAGGAAAGTGAGACCGGCAGGGAAGTGTCCATTAACGAGGTGGATATCGACAACTTTATCCGTGCCAAGGGCGCAATCTATTCCGGCATCGACACGCTGTTGCAGTCGGTGGATATGACCCCGGACTGCATCGAAAAGGTGCTGGTTGCCGGCGGCATCGGCTCCGGCATTAACATGAAAAATGCCATCAACATCGGCATGCTGCCGGATGTGGACCTAAGCAAATACCACTATATCGGAAACTCCTCTTTGACCGGCGCTTACGCTATGGTCATGAGCGATGGCGCGATTGCCAAGTGCAGCGAAGTGGCTGCCAACATGACCTATCTGGAGCTTTCCACCTACCCCGGCTATATGGATAGCTTTGTGGCGGCATGTTTTCTGCCCCATACCGATGCAAGCCTGTTCCCCAATTCTTTGCAAGAGTAAAAAGCCCCCCTTGTCTAAAAAGGGGTGCCCCAAATAAGCTGAGAAAAGCCCCCCTTGCCTAAAGGGGGGTGCCCCGAAGGGGCGGGGGGATATAAAAACATGAACAGAAAACACAATTGCGCCTTAACCTCCAACGCAAGGCAGTTAAGAAAAAACATGACAAAAGAAGAACGGCATCTGTGGTATGATTTTTTGCGTGATTACCCGGTGCGTTTTCTACGGCAAAAAGTCATTGACAATTATGTTGTTGATTTTTACTGTCATCAGGCAAGATTGATCATCGAGCTGGACGGTTCACAACATTATGAATCTGCGCAGATGCAGACGGACAATTTGCGAACAGAAAAGTTACAACAGCGGGATTTGACAGTCGTGCGAATTCCCAATAACTATATCAACGAGAATTTTCCAGGGGTATGTGAACACATCGACAGAATCGTGCAGGAACGTATCCCCCCGGCTCGCGGGTCGCGAGCCACCCCCCTTTAGGCAAGGGGGGCTTTCCACCGTTGAGGCAAGGAGAAATATATGCAAGTTGAGAATCATAAAGAAGAAGTGCCTTTTGAGCATTATCAGGGGCTGTTTGAGAAGGCGGATGCCGCCGAGATGGCGGAGCGCACCGGTATAAAATGGGACGGAAAAAAGTTTTATGTAAACTTATTGGGTGTGGAGTACGCCATTTCCCATCCTAAGTACAGCATTGCTTCGGGGGAACGGATTTCTCCGCTCCCTTCGGTCGGTCGAAATGACAGGGAACTGTCGATAGGACAGGCGAATATCCCGCTGCCTGTGCAGACCTTTTTGCTGCGTTGGCTTTTGGAGGGCAAGGCGGTTGCTTGGCAGGGCACATGGAAGACGTTCCGGGAGATGCCCTGGGGTGAGCTGTACATAAAGCCCTATACCGGACGGGTGCTGACCCGGGCGGCATTTACCTTTGGAACCCGGGTAGCAGGCTTCCGTGCCGCCTGTGAAAGAATGGGTGCGCTGCCCCTGAGCCACGGAGATGCCGGCTATCAGCTGGAGCTGCTGCCGGGATTTGCCATGCAGATTATGGTTTGGGAGGGTGACGACGAGTTCCCGCCCAATGCCCAGGTGCTGTATTCGGATAATTTTGAAACTGCCTTTGCCCCGGAGGACCGGGTAGTTGCCGGCGATATTCTGATTTCTGTCATTAAAGGCAATATGTAAACGCGGTTATCGCCGGGCAGAGAACAGGAAAAATGCGCTGCCGGTTTCCTAATGTCATTACGTAAGAAATCAACTGTCATCTTGAGCGACCGGAGGGAGTCGAAAGATCCGTAAAGGGCATTACGGATTTCTCCGCTCCCCCTCGGCTACGCCCGGGGTCGGTCGAAATGACAATTGCATTAACGAATGACATTGGCCGGCTTCCGACGATTTTTTCTTGCAATTCCTGTCAGCCTGTGATAAAATTTTCGTGTTAAATTTGCCGGATTAGAAAGGTTTGGTGGGATTTTTGTGAAGATTCAAGAACTTTTTAACTTAAATCATACTTTGGCGGCAGCGTATTTAAAGGAATTTACATATCCCTGGGAGGCTCTGGAGGGGATCAAAGAGCTGATCGTTTCTCTGGGAAATTCCTTGCCTACCGACAGCTTTGATCAGGTAGCACCCCAGATCTGGGTGCATAAGACTGCCAAGGTAGCGCCTAGTGCCTATTTGGGCGCTCCCTGCATTGTGGGTGAAAATACCGAGGTGCGCCACTGCGCATTTATTCGGGGCGCAGCGCTGATCGGCAACGGCTGTGTGGTGGGAAATTCCACGGAACTGAAAAACGTCATTCTGTTTGACAGCGTGCAGGTGCCCCACTACAATTATGTAGGCGACAGCATTTTGGGATATAAGGCCCACATGGGTGCCGGCTCGGTGACCTCCAATGTGAAGTCTGACAAGTCGTTGGTGGTGATCCACGGACAGCAGGAAATTCCCACCGGCAGAAAAAAGGTGGGCGCAATGCTGGGCGACGGCGTCGAGGTGGGCTGCAACAGCGTGCTCAACCCCGGTACGGTCATCGGCAGAAATTCCAATGTGTATCCCACATCCTGCGTGCGGGGCACAGTCCCGGAAAATGCCATCTACAAAAACGATGGCACAGTGAAAATGAAACGGTAAATCCCCTCAGCCTAAATTAAAGGAGTTTATTTTATGGGTAAATATTTCGGCACAGACGGCTTCCGTGGGGAAGCAAATGTACAGCTGACTGCGGATCATGCTTACAAGGTAGGTCGCTTTATCGGCTGGTATTACTCCGAGCAGAAGAAGCAGACTTCCGGTGAGCCTGCCCGAATCGTCATAGGCAAGGACACCAGACGCTCCAGCTATATGTTTGAATATGCGCTGGCCGCCGGCATTACTGCCTCCGGTGCGGATGCTTACTTGCTCCATGTGACCACCACTCCGTCGGTTGCCTACGTTACCCGGATGGATGAATTTGACTGCGGCGTGATGATCTCTGCCAGCCACAATCCCTTCCATGACAACGGCATTAAGCTGCTCAACCGCAACGGTGAGAAAATGGAGGAGTCCATGCTGGACCTGCTGGAAACCTATCTGGACGGTCAGCTGGAGATATCCGGTGAGAAAATGCCTGAGCTGCCCTTTGCCACAGGGGCTCAGATCGGCAGAACTGTGGACTACGTTGCCGGCAGAAACCGCTACATTGGCTATCTGATCAGCTTGGGGAAATTTTCCTTCAAGGGGGTCAAGGTGGGTCTGGACTGCGCCAACGGCGCTGCATGGAGCATTGCCAAAGGCGTGTTCGACGCACTGGGCGCTAAGACCTATGTGATCAACGCAGAGCCAGACGGCACCAATATCAACAACAACGCAGGCTCTACCCATATTGAAAACCTGCAGAAATTTGTGGTGGAAAATCAGCTGGACGTAGGCTTCGCCTACGACGGTGATGCAGACCGCTGCCTGTGCGTGGATGAAAAGGGCAAGGTGGTTACCGGCGACCATATTCTGTACATACTGGGCAATTATATGGCAGAGCAGGGTGAGCTGGACAACAATACGGTGGTCACCACTATCATGTCCAATCTGGGTCTTTACAAGGCGCTGGAGGCTCGGGGCATCGATTATGCCAAGACCAAGGTCGGCGACAAGTACGTTTATGAGTATATGGTGAAAAACGGCTGCCGCCTGGGCGGTGAGCAGTCCGGACACATCATTGTATCCAAGTATGCCACCACCGGTGACGGCATCCTCACCAGCTTGAAGCTGATGGAAGTGATGCTGGAGAAAAAGCGCGCGTTTTCTCAGCTGAGCGAGGGGCTGAAGATCTATCCCCAGGTGCTGAAAAATGTCCGGGTGGTCAGCAAGCCGGCGGCACAGAACGATCCCGAGGTCAAGGCAGCTGTGGCGGCTGTGGAAAAGCGGCTGGGTGACAGCGGCAGAATCCTGGTGCGCGAGAGCGGCACAGAGCCGGTGATCCGGGTGATGGTGGAGGCAGATACCCAGGAAATCTGCCAAGCCTGTGTGGACGAAGTGGTGGATGTGATCTGCCGTCAGGGACACGCGAGAGTCTAATTGATAATTAAGAATTTAGAATTAATAATTAAGAATTGTGGTATTTTTCTGCAGAAATGATTTAAATAGTCCCGAAGCGACACCTTTTAATTCTTAATTTTTAGGAATCGGCAGCTCGCTAAATCGGAATTTAATTTTTAATTGGTAATGCTTAATAAAAAACGACAGGTCGGTGTGACCTGTCGTTTTTTGCGTTCCGGGAACGTACGTGATAGCCTCGTGAGAGGCTTTTTGTTTTTTTGTGGGCTATGCTCATAGGCGAAAGGGGGAACGCAAGTGAAAGATGTGAAGGCTGAGGACATTGTATATCAGCTGCGGGCAATCGCCATGGCCGACACCACCGCTCTGGTGCAGGTGCGCGACGGCGCGGTGGAGATCACGTCCACCGATCAGTTGCCAAAACAGCTGCGCTGCGCCATTGCATCCATTGAAAAAAGCGCCGGCGGCATTAAGGTCAAATTCTATGACAAGCTCAAGGCGCTGGAGCTTTTGGGCAAGTATCTTGGGCTGTTTGAGGGCGGCAGCGCGCCAACACAGGACAGTCCTTTGCTGGAGGCGATCCTGCGTTCTACCGGGGAGGTGACAGAAAGTGAAATACAAGCCATTCAGCAGCAAACAGCTGCCGCCCGGTGACCCCTTGGGCGGCGAACCGCTGGATCTCAAATTCCCCGTTGGGCAGCGTCCCATCTGCCATCGTCAGACCGCACTGCTGGCAGACCATCTGAGCAAAGCTTTCCAGGGTGTAGGGCCAGCCATTTAGCTGTTGCAGCCACAGGGTCAGGTCCTTGTCCAGCAGGATTAGCCGGTCATAGGCGGTGACCGTCAGAAGATTTCCGTTGCGCTGGGGTTTTTCCGCCAAAAACACACCGCGCAAGGTGCGATTTTGCGCCTCATCGACCCGGTACAGGGTCAGCGCATCCCCGGCTTGAATGGAGATGTCTCCCATATCCAGCAATGTCAGCTGCGCCATGGCGGCACATACCGCTCCGGGGGACAGCTCTGTGGCGGTGTTGACGGTTTCCGTCAGCTCCAGAGCAATGACCGCCGACCCGTCACTGCCGGAAAAGAGCTCCGTGCCGTCCGCAAGAACCACTAAGTTTCGGATCAATCAAACTCCCTCCTTTGCAATGGCTCAGCACTGGATCACGCTGAATTTTAAGTCCCGGTAGCTGTCGGTCCGGGCGCTGTGCCAGACGATGCCGTACTTGGAGATGTACGCCCGGGTGTTCTCCGGCACAGCGCTGTCCAGCCGGGAGGGGTGGGTGAACACAAAGCTTGCCCCTTTGGGCAAAATGGACATCATGTAGGCATATTCCTCCCGGGTCAGATGGCTGTAGGAAAACTCCCACACACCCACATGCTTGCGCACCGGGATCCGGTGCATAAAGCCGGATTCGTCCCGTCCGGACTGGGCGCTGTCCAGATCCTCGAATTGCATGGTAACGTTGCAATCCGGGGCGACCATCGGCTTGCCGTCGATCTGGTATAGATTGGTTAGGACCATGATAACCTCCTTTTTGCCGTGTGGCGGCAAATCTTTTCTGCTCCCATTATGGACGAACCTTTTATAAAAAGCCTCTCACAAGGCTATCGTGTTCCAACGGACAAAAAACCGCCGCTCTTACTGTGTAAGAGCAGCGGTTTTTAGTTGAAAATTGAGAATTAAGAATTAAGAATTGTGTGCCGATACGAATCTGTCATCTTGAGCAAGCGAAGCAAAGCGGAGCGCGTCGAAAGATCCGTACTTTGGGGAACGGATTTCTCCATTCCGGGCTGTCGCCCTTCAGTCGAAATGACAGTGGAAAATTACCGTATTTTTTTGCCGTTTAGTATGGCCTCCAGCAGCCGGTCGCCGCTGTAGCGCAGAGTCAGCAGGAAAAATGGCGCATCCTGCCACAGCAGGTCCAGAAAAATTCTGTCTCCCTCCCATGTGGGAAGCCGGTCCAGAAAATCCCGTTTCACCCATTGCAGATCGCCTTCGTCGCAGTCTTTTAGTTGCCCTTCAAAGCCGTCGGCGGTGAACAGATACATGAATTCTCCCTCGCAGCAATCGTTGCAGAAGGTGACGATGCCCCGACATTTCCATGCGGTGAGGGTCAGTCCGGTCTCCTCCAGCGCCTCCCGCAGCAGACATTCATCGGGAGATTCCTCCGGCTGGAACTTGCCGCCAATGCCGATCCATTTATCCTTGTTGATGTCGTTTTTCTTTTTGACCCGGTGAAGCATCAACACTTCATCCCCCCGGGTGATGTAGCACAGTGTGGTATTTTTCATGTTACTTGACCAATCGGATGGCGTGGTACAGATTTTTTACCTCCACCGGACCGTGGGCAGGCGCCATTTCTCCGTCCAGCGTCCAGTTGGTGCCCTCTTCCGTGGTCACCGTCAGAGCCGATGCGGTGCGGAAGGTCATCATGGCGCAGTTATACTGCTGCTTCTGTACGGCGGTGATGCAGGCCGCCAGCTCCGTAAGATCTTTAGGCGCACGGACCAAAAGCACTTCAAACAGACCGTCTGCCATGTCCACCTGGGTGGGATCCAGCTTGGCGATGCCGCCAATGCTGGTGGAATTGCACACGGCGCCGAAAATGTAATCGCCCTCCAGCACCTGGTCATCCAGCTGAATTTTGGCGTGAATATCCTTGATCTGGGAAAGCTCAGAGATGCCGCCCAGCACATAGGCGGTATGGCCCAACAGATTTTTCACCGACTGGGGTGTGGCGTAGCTGGCGCGGGTGAATGCGCCAAAGGATGCCACATAGGTGAAGATCCTGTCACCGAAGCTGCCCACGTCATAGCATGTGGGTGTGCCGTCCACAATGGCCTTTGCCGCCTGCAACGGGTTGGTGGAAAGACCCAAAGAACCGGCAAAATCGTTGGTAGAGCCGGCAGGGATATAGCCTATGGGGGTGTTTGCGCCGCTTTCCAACACACCGGAAACGGTTTCGTTAAATGTGCCGTCGCCGCCGCAGCAGACGATCAGATCCATCTCTGCCGCCCGCCGGGCGCACTGGACCTTTCCCTCACCGGGGGCAGCGGTAATATAAACAGACACATCGTAGCCTGCCCGGTTGAACAGACTGAGAATGTCCGGTAATACTTTATTTGCCTTGCGCATGCCGGCGCAGGGGTTCAGGATGAACAGCATCTTTTTCATAGGATCACCTCACCGGCCTATTATAGCGCAACTGGTGGAAAATCGCAAGACGGAATTGAAAATTGACAATTGACAATGGACAATTGACAATTATCCGCTGTCATCTTGAGCGGAGTGCTGAAAGCACGGAGTCGAAAGATCCGTAAAGGGTATTACGGATTTCTCCATGTGCCTGCGGACGAGCAATGCTCGCCCCTACAGGTTCGCAATGACAGTGCGGGGTCAATACTGTCGGCGGTTTTCCATATGACCGGAGTGGATCACCGGCGGCTTGGGGTCGGTGGCTTCCCAGGGGATCGGCTGTTTTTCATCGTGTTTTTCTTTGTTCATGATGACGCTCCTTGTTTGCAAGTATTTCAAAAATATTTTTTCAGCAAACAAAGGATTTATACTTGAAAATTTTCAGCCGATTGCCCTTTTCCGGTGAGGGTGGCGATGAGCTTGTCGATCACCTGCCTGCGGCGGCGGTAGGCGGTGGCCTGCTCCACGTTCAGATGCTGGCAAACCAGCTGGATGTTGTTCCGCTTGGGGTGCAGCAGCAGAAGTCCTGCCACAAGCCGCTCCTCCGGGGTCAGCAGCGACAGGGCGTTGTCTAAATTTTGCACAGTGATGCGCATGGCGGGCAATGCCTGCATGGCTTGGATCAGTTCTGTTTCTGTCATAGTGATTCTCCTTTCTGAAACGAAAATTACTGAAATACATTCTGCCGGGCGGCCTGCCAATCCCGCTTGATGCGGCAGGGGAGCACGCACAGATCCCGGGGACACAGACAGTTTTCACAGGGGTCTGTGTGCAGGTAGCTGTCTACCCGGTGGGGCAGCGCATAGTATCTGCCGCCAATGCATACCCCCTCTGCTTGCCGTGGGTTGGCTTCCATTTCCAGCCGGGGTTTCACACGCAGGGTATCCCATTTGTCAATAAACCATTGCCGCCATTGCCGGCAGTCTTTGTTCTCGCACTGATGGGGGTCCGGTACTTTCACACAGCGGTTACAAGGACAAGTCATCGTTTATCACTCCTATCAAAATCGTTATTATGCCGCAGGGACAGGGGAATGTCCTTTAGGCTTTGCAGATACTCCAGCGGATCCTCGCAGGTCAGGTCGGGACCGTAATCCGTCTTGTCCTGATTTATCTTATCTTCATTTATATTATCTTCTGTTATATTATCTTCTCTTACCTTACGCTGACATTTGACAGACAAAAATTGCCGCCGCAGCTCAAACAGCGTCGGGGAAAACTGTTGGGGCTCTAAGGAATATTCCCGATTGGGCAAAACGTATATTTGCTGAGAAATGTCAGGATACTGCAACGGTTTCATGCGATCTGTGCGCAAAACGTTGGCCACCCGCCAGTGGCGCAGCACCACGATTCCGTCAAAATCCAGCAGCAATTGGGCGTCCACAAGCGCCTGCAGCTCCCGCCTGGGGCGGTGCAGTTTTCGGGCGATCTGTCGATAGCAGTTGCAAAACCCATCGTCGTCGGCATGCATCCCTATGTGAAAATACAATGCCTGGGCGCCGATGGGCAGTTCTAAAAACAGGTCGCTTTCCACCAGCGCCCGGTGGAACATACGTCGTTCTGACATGAAGTCACTCCTTTCTTATATCAAGGTCATTGCGTTAATGAAAGCCACTGTCATCTTGAGCAAGCGAAGCGCGTCGAAAGCTCCGGTCCTTTGGGCATTACGGATTTCTCCACTCCCCCTCGGCTAGGCTCGGGGTCGGTCGAAATGACAAGAGGTAGTTTGATGGATGCTTGCGTCTATCGTACTTCCACTGTCATCTTGAGCAAGCGGAGCAAGGCGGAGCGCGTCGAAAGATCCGCAATATCCGATGGAGAGGACGGATTTCTCTGCCGGGCCGATGTGGTCATCGGCCCCTACGCTTAGTTGAAATGACATTGCTTTCTTATATGGGGTATTTTTCCTGACACCGCTGACACAGGCAGGCGTCGGCTGCGTAGACCTCCGCGCCGCAGAGGTCGCACCAGCTGTAGGGCGGCAACGCCTGCAGGTCCACCTGCCACCAGGGCATCCGTTGCAGAACAGGGCGTTTTATGGGACTGTAAATTTGATATCTTTTCATTGTCACCTCACAAATTCTTGTTGACAAGTACACGTTCATGTACTATTATAAGGGTACGGATTGAAAAACGTACCTGAGCAAGTACGTTGCATCCGTATTGTAGTACACGAATAAGTACAAGTCAAGAGATAAATGTGCCGATAATGGCATTTTGTGTACTTGCACAAGTACGGGGGAGGTTTTATGGGCAATTTGTACGAATCTATCCAAAAACTTTGTGAGCGGGATGGGATCCGCCCGGGGCGGCTGTGTGATCAGCTGTCCATCAGCAGGGGGCTGATGACAGATCTGAAAATGGGCCGCAAAAAAAGCCTGTCTGCAGAAACCGCGCAAAAGATCGCCGGCTATTTCGGCGTGACGGTAGCGTATCTTCTGGGACAGGAGGAGCACGATCTTTTGGATGAGGTGGACGTTGCCTTTTACGGAGATTTTAAGGAGCTGACTGAGGAGCAAAAGAGCGCTGTGCGCTCCATGGTCCGGCTAATGCGACAGAAGAAGGAATGAGACGTGTTTGAGTTAGCAAGATTTTACGATTTTTGCAAAGAGAACGGAGTGCAGGTGATTCCCTTTGATGGCATTCCGCAGCCCGGTGCCACCATACGGGATGGGGATCGGTATGCGATTTTTCTGGATTTCACAAAGATCCGTTCCACGAGACTGTTGCGAGGTGTCTGCTGCCACGAGATGAGCCATGTTGCCACCGGGGCGCTGCACCGAGCAAACAGTCCCTTTGAGTCGGTGGAGCGCAGTGAACACAGAGCCAACCGGTACATAGCGCAAAAATTTCTTACGGAGAAAGCGTTTCGGAAGGCCTTTGCCGCCGGACACACAGAGCTGTGGCAGTTGGAGGAGTATTTCGACCTGCCCCAGCGGGATGTGGAGCAGGCACTGCGGTATTGGGTAGATGCCCGGGGTGTGGATTTCAACCAGTAAAGGGTTATATTATTCATAAAAATGTCGAAAATTGTTCGTATTTTCGTTACCCGGTGTTCAAAATTATCCTTTATGATAATTCCAGAAAGGCGTTGGAGCCGTAACCCAAGCCTTTCGATGCATACCCTTTTTCTACCTCTCTTCTTTTTTGATCCCTTAAAAAGGAAAGACCGCCGGGTTTCCGGCGGTCTTTTCATTATAATAATAGAGAATTGAGAATTAAGAATTGAGAATTTTTGCTGTCATCTTGAGCGGAGCGGAGTAACACGGAGCGGAGTCGAAAGATCCGTATATTACGGATTTCTCTGCCGGGCCGATGTGGTCATCGGCCCCTACGCTTGGTCGAAATGACAGGGGAATTTAGGATTATGAATTGACAATTGTCAATTGTCAATTGTCCATTGTCAATTACGCTTGGCGTATTCGTAAGCGTGGCGGTAATCTCCCAGCTGCAGGTATGCCTGCTCCAGCAGGGGAACTGCCTGCTCCGGGTAGGTGTTTTCTGCGGCACGCAGGTGCTTCACCGCCTCTGCCGTTGCCCCCAGATGCAGCGCGGCAATGCCCCGCAGCAGATGCCACTGGGGCGGTGTGTTTACGGCGGCATCCAAAATAACCGCCGCCCGGGCGTATTCCTGTTTTTGCAGCGCTGCGTCAGCGTGGAACATCAGCGCCTGGGTGATGGGCAGCCGTGCAGTGCGCGCAGTTGCCGGATCTGCCTGCCAACGCAGCAGGGTGCGCTGTGCCGGATCGGGAGCGTAGGGGGTTTTGGCAGCGGCAGCGTCTGCCTGCTCCAGAAGTCGCAGGGCATAGGCCTTCTTTCCCTCCTGCAGCGCCCGGCTGGCTAGCGCCTGACAGACAAGCACCTCCAGAAGATACCGGGTGCCGTCAAACACCGTGTCCGGGGCGCGGTAATCTTCCAGCAGGGGAAGGACCTTGGAATATTCCCCGGCAGCGTAAGCCTCCTGGCACTGTGCCATGATGGCTTGATTGGGGGAGGTGACGGTATCTTCCTCCAGAAACCAGCTTATGGGCTTACCCAGCACCCGGGAAAAATGCTGCAGCGTATCCATAGACGGACGGGTCCGTCCGCTTTCAATGAGCGATAGCATATTGCGAGTGATCACATCGCCGCACAGCTGCCGCTGGGAAAGGCCTGATTCCAAACGGGCAGCTTTGATTCGGGCAGAAAGTTCCATAAACACCTCCGCAGGTAAGTAATTTTTACCTTAGTATAACATAAAGAGCAAAAAAAGAAAAGAGGAAAATCTAAAAAGGACATTCCGGATTTCTCGATTCCGGGCTGTCGCCCTTCACTCGAAATGACAAGAGCTAGCTTGAAAGATATTTGGGTCTGTCGTACTTCCTCTGTCATCTTGAGCGGAGTGCTGAGAGCACGGAGTCGAAAGATCCGTTCTCTGGGTATTCCGGATTTCTCCACTGCGCCTTCGGCTCGCTCGAAATGACAATGGGGGATTGATAATTTTCAACTTTCAATTTTCAATTAAAACCAATCGTTGCCCACGGCAGAAGTTTATGATACAATGAATAAGAACATAGGAGGTGGGATCATGATCGCAGGCTTGCAGAAAATGACCCTTTTGGATTTTCCGGGGAAAGTGGCGTGTACGGTGTTTCTTGCCGGCTGCAACTACCGGTGTCCTTTTTGCCATAATGCGGAGCTGTTTGACCGTAAGGTAGAGGAAGTTATGTCAACCGATGCGTTTCTGGCGTTTCTGAAAAGCCGGGTGGGACTGTTAGAGGGCGTCTGCGTCAGCGGCGGTGAGCCAACCGGCGATCCCGGTTTGGAAGATCTGTTGGAGAACATCAAGGCAATGGGCTACAGCGTAAAGCTGGACACCAACGGCAGCCGTCCGGCGGTGCTGAAGCGGCTGCTTCAAAAGGGCCTTTTGGACTACGTGGCGGTGGATGCCAAAAATGCCCCGGAAAACTATGCTCAGACGGTAGGCTGTGACTGTGACGTGGCGGCGGTGGAGGAAAGTCTGCGCCTGCTGATTGCAGGAGACACGCCCTATGAGCTGCGCACCACGCTGGTGGAGCAGTTCCACGATGCTGTGTCCATAGAGGCCATGGGAAAGTGGCTCGGGTCCTTAGTACCCGGGAAAAAACCGGAAAAGCTGTTTTTGCAGAGTTTTGTGGACCGGGACACCGTGGCATACAGCGGTTTGTGTGCGCCGACGGAAAACGACGTATTGCGATACGCGGACATTTTAACATCTTATATCAAATCGGTTACAATTCGTAATCAATGACCTGTACACAAACCACAATATATAGTGTATTGAAAAATATTTTTAACACAACATATTGACATTTGGAATCTTATGGGATATAATACGAACACTGTCAGCCCCACTGGGCTACCATGTGTTCGTATTATTTTTTACTTTATATATGGAGGTAGAGATATGTACAAGGTACAAAAGCGTGACGGCAGCACCGTCGAATTTGATCTTTCCAAGATCAGCGCTGCTATGGTCAAGGCATTTGATGCCGTTGGCAAGCAGCATCATCCCAGCGTTATCAACATTCTGGCTCTGCAGGTCAGCGCCGACTTTGAAAGCAAGATCAAAGACGGTCTGGTTTCTGTGGAAGACATTCAGGACAGCGTGGAAAAGGTCCTGTCTGAGACCGGCTATGCCGACGTGGCAAAGGCCTACATCCTGTACCGTAAGCAGCGTGAGAAGATCAGAAACGTCAACTCCGCACTGCTGAACTACAAGGATCTGGTGGACAACTACCTGAAGATCAACGACTGGCGTGTCAAGGAGAACTCCACCGTTACCTATTCCGTGGGCGGTCTGATCCTTTCTAACTCCGGCGCCATCACCGCCAACTACTGGCTCTCTGAAATCTACGACAACGAGATCGCAGAGGCACACCGCAGCGCGGCTATCCACCTGCACGACCTTAGCATGCTCACCGGTTACTGCGCAGGCTGGTCCCTGAAGCAGCTGATCGTGGAGGGTCTGGGCGGCGTTCCCGGCAAGATCACCTCTGCCCCCGCCAGCCACCTGTCCACCCTGTGTAACCAGATGGTGAACTTCCTGGGCATCATGCAGAACGAGTGGGCAGGCGCACAGGCCTTCTCCTCCTTTGATACATATCTGGCTCCCTTCGTAAAGGTGGACAACCTGACCCAGAAGGAAGTCAAGCAGTGCATCCAGTCCTTCGTCTATGGCGTGAACACCCCGTCTCGTTGGGGCACACAGGCACCCTTTAGCAACATCACCTTGGACTGGGTCGTGCCTGCTGACCTGGCAGACCAGGCAGCCATCGTAGGCGGCAAGGAGATGGACTTCACCTACGGCGACTG
>JAZRUM010000018.1:0-6476 GCA_045652545.1 Faecousia sp.
GCTTACTACGAGAGCAAGATCTACGAGAACGATCCCTTCGCCAAGCTGGACCAGAACGGTGTCGGCAAGCTGATGAAGATGGCCGTTGCCAACGGTAAGGAAGCTCGTCCCAGCCTGCACTGCGGTATCTGCGGTGAGCACGGCGGCGACCCCGTTTCCGTTGAGTTCTGCCACAAGATCGGCCTGGACTACGTGTCCTGCTCCCCCTACCGTGTGCCTATCGCACGTCTGGCTGCCGCCCAGGCTGCCATCAAGGAAGGCAAGTAATTTCTAATAAAAATCTCCCGGAGCAATCCGGGAGATTTTTTGATAGCATTGACAACAATAAAATCGCCACCCAACCGGGTGGCGATTTTTATTTATCTATTCATTTTAGGGTTCTCCGTGCGACCGATCAGGTAATCAACAGAAACATGGAAATAATCTGCTATTTTAATCAACTCATCAATTCCAGGTTCTCGTTCGCCAGTTTCATAGCGGCTTATTGTGTTTTGTGTAGTGTTCAATTCCATAGCCAATCGAAGTTGTGATAGACCTTTCTTTTTTCGTAATTCTTTTATTCGCACAAAACCACCTCTTCCTCTTGACATTATTATCCCATAATGGTATATTAAAAATATCCCAATACGGGATATTCAAAGAGAGAGGATGTTTGTATGTATTATTTTTTCCCGAGGAATCTTTCTGTATTTGGTTGGTTGTTCGTTCTGTGTTTTTTGGTTTTCGTTGGTGCGGTTGGTTATCTGCTGAAAACTAGAGCACGACAGAAATTGGCAAAAGCTGTTATGAGTTTAGGAAATATGAGAGGAAAGCACTATGATGAGTTCGTAGCTGCATTGGGAGAACCTGCAGAACGCAAGCGCGTGCAGGCTGAAGATAAGATGGTAACAAACGTCACATGGCGTGCCGGCGGCTATGAGATCGTTATTATGTTTGACGATGACGATCGGGTCGTCAAAGTTGTTTCCGAGGCTCTAAATTAAAGCCAAAACTAAAATCCCTTAACCGAATAAGAGCACAGGGGGCGATCCTGTGCGTTGATATTCAGACAAATTTCCCCTTTTGCTGACTGCAGCCCAGGCTGCTATTAAGGGCTAATTGCTAACAAAAAAACTGCCACCCATTCCGGGTGGCGATTTTTCTTGACTTTATTTTTGATGTTCGCTATATTGTTAATAGGAAGTGTTGCCAATTTTGGTAACCGCAGCAAGTAAAGTCTGCGGGGCACTTTCACAATTAGAAGTCACCACAGAATCGATTTTAGCCGTTGCGTCAGGGCCGTTGGCATTGATGAGCTGTGAGACTTCTACTATCAGTAGCATCCGCAGTCGAAGTGGGTTCGACCAAGCCGGTGCTTTGGTCATCAGCAGCATTAACCGTAGAAGTGGGTTCTACGTAGTGGTGCTGCTGATTGCATTTCCTCCTTTTGCGGTTTGCAGCCCAGGCGCCCCTGTTGCGGTGCCCGATAAAATCTTCGGGCTTGCGCTGATCCTCGATTTTATCGACCGCTGCCACTCGCTCGCCTCCTTTCTCCCGCCACCGGCGGCAGTCGGCTCGCTCCCCATCAAGGGCTAATCGCTTAACCCAATAACGAATCCCCACCGATTACTCGGCGGGGATTTTTTTGAGCAAAGTCCTTTTTTTAAGACATACGACATGCTATAATTGGATCAAGAGGTGAGGAAAGTGGCAAATATTTCAAAACACAATGTGTTTGTAGAATTGAGATTGCATCTTTTTGGGGAATATAATGGCCCATTGACAAGTCAGGACAAAGAAGGGCAGGAAATAAAATCCATCGAAGAAAAAAGCCTGGAAAAGGCCGTTGCTACGCTTCCCAAATATTTTGCTGCTATGTATTCAGAGGACCAAAGAAACGAGCTGACGTTTTTGTTCACGGAAGGGTATATGCAACCCAGAGGGTACAATCTTTATCGGTATATGCCGGATCTGGAGCTGTGTGAGTTGACAAAGGAAATGCAGGAGCATGGATACACCCAAGAGCAAATTGATACCTTTATTATCGACTTTACCAAGCAGATGCTGACCTATGAGAAAGTGTTTCTGTATTCTATGCATCTGCGACTGTTTGGAAAAATCTTCAAAGAGATGCATACGGAGATGCCTGAAGAAAAAAGCTTTGAGAAGGCACTTTCCTTTGTTCCTGCGTATATTGATTTTCTTACGGGCGTTTACGAGCAAGAGTATCTTTATGAAGGCTCGGTGGATTTGGACGAAGAACTGCATTATTTGCTTCTGGCGATGGAAGAACAGAATTTTAGCCAGGAGGAACAAATGCAATTTGTCACTGTCTGGTTTCGCAGTATAGAAGCGCAGGGTAAAATGTCTTTGATGCTTATGCGTGTGTATCTGTTTGGCAGGTTTGGATATAAAAGCTGGTGGGGAAGTAAAACCTTAACTTTACTCCCGGAAGAAAAAAGTTTCTCCAAGGCTATGGCTGTTATCCCTGATTATTTGGACTATATGATGGCCTTTTTTCAGCCTTGGTGGGACGATGGCGTACAACTTTCCCCCTCACGCACGCTGGAAGAACACCTAATGGGGGAGATGCGTGAGTTTGGTTATTCGGATGCGGAAATAGACGCGTTTCGTACAAAATGGCTGGATTATATGGCCTTGCGTGAAAGTGGTGACGGATGTGAAACAAGCTGAAAACTATAAACTACATGTAGAAAAAGTAATTTCACGGGTAACTTTGGATGGCGTTCCCATTCCCAGCTACAAGCTGACTCTGGAGATTTTGGAAGGGGTTGCTACCCTGGATGTCCCATTTTTGGACAGTCTGTCAGAGGACTACTTCATAGAATTGCTGACCCGTTTAGATCCGCGAATGGCTGAGGGCCATTGTCTTGCCCGGGAAGAAGCGCCTGACTTGTTTCCCGGGACCATTGAAAAACTTCTTATTCCCTCCACTGTCAAAGAAATCGACCCCCGTATTTGGTGGAAATTGGCTGTCTTGGAGGAAGTACAAATCAGTCCTGAAAACTGTTGGTATACGCTTGTGAATGATGTGCTTTACACCGGAGATCTGAAAACACTGGTGAAATACCCTCCCCAAAAGCCTGAACCCTATTTTGCGGTGCCGGATCATGTGGCACACATTGGAGAGGGCGCATTTGTGGGTGTACACAACCTGAAATGTATGAAAGTGGGAGCGAATGTTACTTCCGTGGGCGAGGATGCCTTTTGTAACGCATCCTTTCATCACATCTATTTTGACAAAAATGTCACGGAGCTGCCGGCAGTAAATCCTTTTTATCTGTATTATTACCATGAACTGCCTTGCCTGCCCAACTACCTGGTAATCGGCGGCCCTGCCGGAAGTGCCATTGAGGAATTTTGTATACTCGATGGGAACTTTATTGCCATTGGGGATGATGAGGTGGACCAATTCCTTGTGGTGCCGGATACAGGAAACAACATAGCAGATGATGTCTGGTTGGAACGGGCAAGGCAGTATACGGCAAAGCGCCGGAGCGAAAGACAGAAAAAACCCCATCAAGAGTTGGCTGAAAAGTACCCGAGTCTTAATTGGAAGGATTTTTCTTTCTAAGTTATTCCCACTTTTGCGGTCTGCCGCCCAGGCTGCCATCAAGGAAGGCAAGTAATTCTAATATTTCCTAATAAAATCCCGTGGAGAAATCCACGGGATTTTTCTTGCTGAAATAGTTGAGTTTTGAAAAATAATTGTTAAAATGAAATAAAGAGGTTGCGTTGTACCAAATAAGGTGCAATATGAATGATATATTTTTTATAGAAAAGATGGAAGGGAACTGTTGCTATGGATAAAAAAGAGCAGCAAAAATTGATAAGCGATGACCTTGATTGCATTTTGGCGAAAATGGATGTCCCCAAACACTTGGTTGGCTATAAATATTTGCATTTTGCGATTATGCAAGCGGTTATCAACCCCATACATTTTAGAAAGCAGAACGATGGGTTTAAATTTGTTACAGAACAACTGGAAATATCTGTTTCTGCTTTCAAAGATGGCGTGAAGCGTGCAACCACATACTTTTGGGAGAGCAACAACGTGGACAAAATGGTTGGGTTCTTCCGAAATTGTTTTAGCATGAAGTGCGGTGTTCCTTCTGATTTTGAGTTGATTACTTATATGGCATCCTATTTGCGTACAAAGCACGATTATGTTTAATTTCCCTCTTTTGCTAATAGCAGTACAGGCTGCTATCAAGGGCAAATTGCTAACAACAAAACTGCCACCCGGCCGGGTGGCAGTTTTTGGTTGCAATTTTCCCGGTTATGCGTTGTCTTGCGGCATAACGGAGGGGCTGTAGTAAGACAAGCCGTTGGCTGGGTCCGGGCAGGGCAGTTGAGGCATTTGCGCATATACCGGGATCACAAAGTGGTGCGCCACCTCCAGATTGCCCGTATCCAGGTAGTCGCTGTAACCGCGGCGTCCGCCGATGAGCGCGCCGGAGATATCCTGCATATACTGACCCCAGAAATTGTTGGATGAGCTTGGATGGACGTTGAACTTCTGAAAATAGGGGGTGTGCTGGAAATTTCCGATGTATTTTTCGTGGACCTTCCGGATGCCGCCGCAGACAGCGGCTGTCTTGGTGGTCCAGCCTTCCTCCAGGGCCTCCTTGGAGGCGTTCATGTAGATGGCAAACAAACCCGTGCCGGAGGCGCCCATATTGAAGAAATTATACAATCCATCCAGCTCCAGCAGCTCCTGCTGGGAAAAAACCGTACTGTCGTACTGACCGCCCCAGATGATCTTGTCGCCGTCAAGGGCAACTGCCGGAACATCGTAATAGCTCCATAGGGTCGTGCCGATGGTGCCGCCCACCAGGGGACTTGCCCCTGCCGTACCCTGCTCCATGATGATGCGGTTGGCCAGGTACACGGGGTTACAGTTATACTGTTTGCCCTCCTTGTACAGAATCGCCGCATAGGTATCCGCGCCGTCGGGGGCGGATGCGGCCAGGAAGGTGCCGTTCAGGGCGCTCTCCACCGCTGCCTCCGTGTGGATTGCCGGGTTAAATTCCAGGGTCTCAAACATGAAGATGTCGGCCTCGTTGAGAAAGTTCCGGGGATCCATCATGTACTCCACAGCCTCCCGGCTTGCCTGACGCCAACCGGAATCGTACAAAGTGTGGTTGGTGGCATCGTAGTAGGGCGAGTAGTAGGCATTGTAGCCCGTGGGCGCCCAGGTGCCGGTGGTCACCAGATTTCGCCTGGGGTACATCTCCTGGTCGATCACATGATTCCAGGTGTAGGTTGGGTTGGCATCGGTGATCAGCACCGGCTCAAAAGTCCAGGCAGGATGCTGCTCGTGGAGCTGCTCCAGCTGCACAGCATAGTCTTGTGGGAAACCTGCCTGCATCAGCTGCTCCATGTATGAGCTGATTTCGGGGGGCTGCTCCGTTTCCTTTGCGCAGCAGGCCAGGGATGCTGCCATAGCCAGCACCGTTAGCAGAAAAATACATTTTTGCAAAAATCTCATCTTTCTCGCCTCCTGCAGCTTCATTGTAACAGCTTTTTCAGGATTGCGCAATCACGAAACGCAACGAAGAGGGTCGTTTACAAACGGCGAGAATGGTGCTATAATCGGTTCATACAGATTCGGGCTGGCAAGCAGCCGACCGAAAGGGGAACGGAGCATGAAAAAGTTGTGTATTTTCCTGGCGCTGTTGATGACGGTGTCCTGTCTGAACGTCGGTTGCGGCGGACAGCAGGAAGCGGCGTATCAGGGGTTGGTGCTGACGGCAGCACCGGATGTTACGGTGAGCCTTAGCTCCGGTTTTGAAAACGGAAAGGCGATCACCCCCAGCAAGGTGGTGGAGGAGGAAACCCGGACCAGCTATTACTATGCGGATCTTTCCGGCGCTTATCGCTGCATCGTCACCGGTAGCGGCTACTATTCTGTCACCAAGAATATTGTGATCACCCCGGAACAGCCCTCGGTGACCATGGATGTGACCCCCGGCAAAATGGCCAGGGGGGATTGGGAAACCCAGAAGGTGGGTATCTTTGCCAATACACTGCTGGACGGCGCTCTGTCCGATGACACGGCCCAGTGGCCGAAGTATGCGGAGGTCTTCGCCTCGCCTTACTATACCGAGGAACACGCAGACCATCAAATGACCACCCAGGCCCAGATGGAAGCCTATTTGGCGGCGCTGGACGCTGCCGATGACCGGATGTACCTCTACAGCGCCGGCACCTCCAGCACCTATATGCAGGATATTCCCATTGCGGTCTTTACCCAGGCGGATCTGTCTGCTGCGAAGAATCTGGAGCAGGCAGCCCAGGCTATGGGCAAAGACAAGCCTACGGTTCTCATCCGTGCCCAGATGCACGGCAATGAGCCGGCCGGCGGCGAAGCGGCGCTGGCGCTGATCAAGTGGCTCACCGGTTCTCTGGGCGATGAACTGCTGGACAAGATCAATGTCTGCGTGATCCCCCGGCAGAATCCCGACGGCGCCCAG
>JAZRUM010000019.1:0-26787 GCA_045652545.1 Faecousia sp.
TGGCGACCCGGAACGGACTCGAACCGTCGACCTCCAGCGTGACAGGCTGGCGTGCTAACCGACTGCACCACCGGGCCAAATTGGTGGGAACAACAGGGCTCGAACCTGTGACCCCATGCTTGTAAGGCATGTGCTCTCCCAGCTGAGCTATGCTCCCATACAGCGTTTGAGTTGCTTGCGCATCTCAGCGACGGGTATTATTATACAGAAGGAACCCCTGTTTGTCAAGCATTTTTTCTCATTTTTTCATAAGAATTTTTACGCTTACTTTCCCCTGACAATACCGCCAAATTGCGCCGTATTTTATACATTTTTCAGGATTTTTTCAATGTCCTGCGGGGTGAAGGAATAGATCTCATCGCAAAACTGACATTCCACAGGAAAGTCCTTTCCTTCCTCTGCGATCTCGGTTAATTCTTTCCGTCCCAAACTGATCAGTGCCGCAGTGACACGTTCCCGGCTGCAATAGCATTTATAGGCAACCTGCGTGGTTTCCATGAATACCACACCCAGATCCCCCAGGACCTGCCCCAGAATGTCCTCCGGGGTCATTCCTTGCTCCAGCATGGCGGTGACTGCACCGGCACGCTGAATCCCCTGCTCCACAGCGGTGATCGTCTCCTCTGTTGCACCGGGCAGCAGCTGGATCAAATATCCGCCTGCCACCTTAACGTCCAGATCTCGGTCTACCAGAACACCCAGTGCGCAGGCAGTTGGTGTCTGCTCGCTTTGGGCGAAATAAGCGGTCACATCGTCACCGATCTCACCGGATATCAGTTCGATAGAACCTACATAGGGTTCTTTCATCTGCAGATCCCGGATTACCGTCAGGGTGCCTGCACCTACTGTCGCTCCAACGTCCAGCTTGCCCGGGAACTTTTCCTCCAAAGGCACATTGGGATTATATACATAGCCCCGGACGTTGCCCACAGGGTCAGATACACACACGATGCCGCCAATAGGACCGCTACCTTTGATCTGCAATGTCATGGAACCGTTTTCAACCTTTTGCATATTGCCCATCATGGAAGCGGCTGTCAGCGCCCGGCCGAAGGCCGCTGTGGCATTGGGTGTGGTTTTCTGCAGCTGCGCACCCCGTCTTACCATTTCCGTAGAACGGATGGCAACCACCTTTACAAAGCCGTCCATGGTCATGCCACGAACCAGATAATCACTCATTTGACTTTTCCCTTTCTTGCTTTGATGTAAATACGCTGTTCTCCCTGCTCCGGTGCGGAGAATTTCCGGTCACCGTACACACGGATAGACGTAAATCCGGCAGCCTTCAAAAAGCCAACCAGCTGCTCAGCGGAATAGGCATATTCTTTATGCTCTTCAAATGATCTATTCCATGCATTGCCGTGTCGCTGGAACAAGTCCATTCCGTAGCTGCAGATATTGGACTTCTCATCAAACTCCCCTCGCCAGACGCAATAGACATCCTCATCCTCATCCAGAAAAATCTGTCCATCCATAGCCTGCAGCTTTTCCGGGGTGTTCACATCGAAAATAAAGCAGCCACCGGGATTCAGAACCCGGTAAATGCGCCGGATGGCTTCCGCGCAGTCAGCCGGGTCAGTGATATAATCCAGACTGTCCAGCGCGCAAACTGCCAGATCAACGCCCCTGGGCAGATGTAATTTTTGCAGCGGTTGACAGATATAGCGTGGGGGATTTTTAAGCCCCTGCGCTTTCTGGGATGCCTGACAAAGCATTTCCTCGGACAGATCCACAGCAGTGACCTTCAAGCCTTTTTTTGCCAGCAAAAGCGCCACAGAACCAGTGCCACAGGCAAGATCCACCGCCGTTTCCGGCTGCAGTCTCTCTTTCTCCAGGATCTGCCAATAAAAGTCCACCACCGCCTGGTAGTCCACATCATTGGTCAACCGATCATAGCTGGACGCAAGGTTATGATACGCATCCATAGCAGGTGCCTCCCTTTGCAAAAAACATCCCGGACGGTTGTCCGGGATGTTTTGGTATTACATTAGCGGTTGAACAGCTTGATGATATCGTCGATATCATCCTTTGCGGATTTACCTTCAGCAGGTGCTTCCTCTTCTGCTTCCTTCTTTTCAAAGCCGGTGGCAATGACAGTGACACGCATCTCATCCTCAAAGCTGTTATCCCAAGTAGCGCCGAAGATGATGTTTGCTTCGGGGTTTGCTTCCTGCTGTACGATACCGGCAGCAGTCTCAACATCGTCCAGAGTCAGGTCAGCAGAACCGGTAACATTGACCAGAACACCGGTTGCACCCTTGATGGAGGTCTCCAGCAGGGGGCTTGCAACAGCCGCCAGAGCAGCCTGCTCAGCCTTCTCACGGCCTGCGGCAGTACCCACACCCATGTGTGCACGACCTGCATCCTTCATAATAGCGGAAACGTCAGCAAAGTCCAGGTTGATGACCACATTGTTTGCATCGCCGACCAACTCGGAGATGGAAATAACTGCCTGCTTCAGCACATCGTCAGCGATGCCGAAAGCGTTGGCAAAGGTGATCTTCTGATCGGTGACGTACTTCAGACGGTCGTTGGGAATGATAACCAGAGAGTCAACCTTACCGGACAGAGCGGCAATGCCCTGCTCAGCCTGACGCATACGGTTTGCACCCTCGAACTTGAAGGGCTTGGTGACAACACCAACAGTCAGGATGCCAGCCTCGTGGGCAAGATCTGCCACGATGGGTGCTGCACCGGTACCGGTGCCACCGCCCATACCGGCAGTGATGAAGACCATATCAGCGCCTTCCAGAACCTTTGCGATGGCTGCTCTTGATTCTTCAGCAGACTTCTGACCAACATCGGGCTTAGAACCGGCACCCATACCGCCGGTGAGCTTCTCGCCGATCTGGACCTTATTCTGGCAGACAGACTTATTCAGATCCTGCTTGTCGGTATTGATGACAACGAACTCTACGCCATCCACACCGGCAGTGATCATACGGTTAATGACATTGTTGCCGGCGCCGCCGACACCGATTACTTTGATTTTAACAACGCGCTCCTGAAATTCAGCCATTTGTTATTTCCTCCTATGTATCGTTGTATCAGCAGGGCTCACCCACTGACACCATATTTACACTGTTACTTGTATATTCTACAGCTAAAATACAGTTTGGTCAATAGAAAATCTAATTTTTCGTCAAATAATTTACATTTTTTCTGATTATTCTCAAGAAAATGGTGTATATCCCACTTCATTGGGCCAAGTTGTGAAGCTGACATCCAAAACACCGCTCTGATAATCTCCCATTTGGTCGATGGCGGCTTTCATGCTTCTGATCTTCCGGGACAGTTCCATGCCGTCTCCTAAGGTTACCTGATACTGCTCTGCATACCATAGCTGCAAATCGCCCACGTCGGTGACATCGATACTGGCAGCCTGTCCAATGATCCCGCAATCCTCAAGGTACTGGGCAATGGATAACGCTGTTGCCAGCTGTTCGGAGGCAAGCACCGTCACAGGGACAGTTTCTTCTCCCTCCGTCTGAGGTGCAGGCTGTTCTGCCACTGCCTGCTGACCTTGTGCAGGGTCTGCCAGTCGGACGCCTAACAGCTTTGTATGCTGCTGGGCATCGGCGCTGTTTGTTTTTTCTATAACCTGACCGTCGGAACGGATCAGCCACCAAGAACCGTCTGCCGCCTCAACGGAATAGACAACATCAAGCTCTACAATTTCAATTTTTACCGTATCCGGCAGTTTTATTCACACCCGGACTTTATTTACATAAGGAAGCGCTTCTTCTATATTGCTGCTGATGCGAGGTTCGCTGATAGACAGCAGGTTTTCACCGTCTTTAATGCCGGAGGCCTCCCGAATTTGCCATGGGGTGTATTTCTCCGTACCGGACACCACGATCTTATCCGCATCTACTTTGAAGAAAATGGACATGCCGAACACCACTGCCAGCACCACCGCCACAACGACCAACAAACACAGCAGGAATCGGGTGCGGTTAAAGGGTGCAGGCTGCACGTAGACCACATCCGGTGAGGGGGTTGCTTGAGTGGGGCGGCGTCTTTGCGGTGACGGACGACGTCTCTGACCGGTTGTGCCGGTACGGCCGGAGTCAGCTGTACGGGCGCTTCTCTGGGTCGACTGCCTGTTGACAGCAGTTCTCTGCCCTGTAGCATTGGGCCGGGCAGACCGCCGCTGTCCATTGGTGCCGGACTGGGCAGAACGTCGCTGCGTGCCGGTTCTTTGGGCTGCAGGTCGTTGTGCAGTCCCGGCAGGACGGCGTTTCTCTTTTGTTTCCATCGTTATTTTTTCTCCTTAGCAAGGTTGTATGCAATCTCACACAAGCGCTCGGCAGAGTCCGGTACACACATTTTCAAAAGCGCCTGTTCCATGTTTTTTCTACGCTCCGAATCAGACAGCAGGTTGTTGATTTCCTCCATCAGCACCTCGGCCGTACAATCCTTTTCCAGAACAAGAACCGCCGCTCCGTGCTCCGACAGCGCCCGGGCATTTTTCTCCTGATGGTTGTCTGTCACATTGGGCGACGGAATCAGAATACAGGGCGTTCCGGATGCCGCGATCTCATTACAGGAGGATGCCCCTGCCCGGCTGATAATCACATCTGCCGCAGCCATAAGCGTAGGCATGTTGTAGATGTATTCCAGCATGGTAATGCCCTTATTTTCCGACAGGTCCACACCCTGCTGCGCCACAGCCTCCGGCATCCACTGCACACCGTAGCTGCCGGTGGCATGGATATGCTGAAACGGATAATCCGCAGCCTTCTCCAACGCAAACAGCCGGGCCATGATCTCATTCATCATTCTGGCGCCCTGGCTGCCAAATGCAGACACGATCAAAGGCCGCTCATCCAGACCCAGCTCCTTACGGGCAGCTTGTTTTTTTGTAAAAATAAATTCTCTGCGCACCGGCATGCCCACAGTTTCAACTTTTTCCGGATTCCGATAATACTTGGCGCTTTCCGGAAAACAAGTCAAAACTCTATCTGCCCGGTTTGCGATCATCCGGGTGGTCAGACCCGGCATAGCATTGGCCTCATGGACACAGGTGGGAATCCCCAACATGCTGGCAGCCATCAGTGCCGGGAAGCTGGCATAGCCACCTGTACCGATCACCACGTCTGCTCCAAATTCCCGGATCACCTTTTTGCAGTTTCCCACAGCCTGCAGCACATAACTGATCGCCCGGAGATTATGCTTAAGCGCCTTCAGGTTCTTTCCCCGGGACAGACCCGATGCAGGGATCGTATGCAGCCGGTAGCCTGCCTGGGGCACCAGTTTTTCCTCCATCCGGTCCTTTGCGCCGATAAACAAAATGTTATCTTCCGGATGGCGCTCTTTCCATATATTGGCTACAGCAATCGCCGGGTTGATATGGCCGCCGGTGCCGCCGCAGGTAAATATCACATTCATTCTATCGCCTCCGTAGGCTGATTTCTATACCGGGAGATGCTTAACAAAATACCCATTTCTCCCAAATTTACCGCCAGGGCCGTGCCGCCATAAGAGAAAAACGGCAGCGCGATACCGGTGGACGGCAAAAGATTCGTTACAACGCACAGATTCAGTACCGTCTGCACAGCGATCAAGGTGACCAGTCCGGCAGCAAGCACTGTGGAAAATCGATTGGGTGCGCGCAGGGCGATCCAATACCCCCGCAGGATCAAAAGCGCAAACAGAGCAATGATCAGAACCGCTCCCACAAGTCCCAATTCTTCACAAATGATTGCAAAGATATAGTCGTTATACTGAAAAGGCAGATACAGATATTTCTGTCGGCTTTTTCCCAAGCCTCTGCCCAGCAGTCCGCCGGAGCCGATGGCGTACAGCGACTGCAATATTTGATAGCCGGTATCTCCGGGGTCTTGCTCCGGATGGAGCCATGCAGTGACCCGGTCACCGGCATACCCCATAAAGCTGATGTAAACGATCACAAAGACCACTGCTGCACCGGCACCTGCCAGCAGCCATTTGGGATGTGTGCCTGCAACGAACATCATCACCACCGCAACCAATCCCATAAGCATAATGGCAGACAGGTGTTTCTCCAACGCCAGCGGTACCAGGATGCCCAGCAGCGCACCTCCAAACCCCAAAACCCCATACCGGAATTCCCGGGCGGCACTGCCAAACCCCTTTGTCAGCCGGGCAAACAGCAAAATCATGGTAAATTTGGCAATCTCTGAAGGTTGAAACTGCAACCCGGCAATGTTGATCCACCGCTGGGCGCCGTTGACAGACTGTCCGAACAGCAACACGCACAGCAGAAGTCCAATGCCCACCCAGTACAAAGGCCACGCCAGCCGCAGCCAAAGCTCCGGGGGCACACGGCTCAGCAGCGCCATAGCCAGCAGACCGATCACGGCGCAAGCACCCTGCTTTTGCAAATACCGGGTGGAGTCCGTATAGCCGGTATCATACTCACTTTGGGCATAACTGGCAGAATACAGCATTGTCAATCCCACTGCAAGAAGCAATAGCAGGATCAGTAAAAACGGAATGTCGACATTTTCTCCCGTCCGGCGCAGTGCCGGGCGACGTTCCTCTTTGGCATGCGCAGAACGCACCGCCATAAGAAGCTCCTTTCGACTTAGTATAATCCGAACCCGCCCAACCGGGCATCTGATCGGCTCAGGCTACAAGTCCTGTGATACCCAACCATGCCACAACGCACATAATTGCGGATACGGCAGTAAAGGTATATACGATTTTCTCTTCCTTCCAGCCGCTCATTTCAAAATGATGGTGGATAGGCGCCATTTTAAAAATACGCTTGCCGTGGGTCAGCTTAAAGTAGCCTACCTGCAAAATAACAGACAGGGTCTCCACGATATACACAAAACCCACAAGGATCAAAATCAGCGGCATGTCCAGCGCAAAGGCCAGAGCACACACGATACCGCCCAAAAACAGCGAGCCGGTATCGCCCATGAACACCTTTGCAGGATGCCAGTTATAAAACAGGTATGCCACCAGTCCGCCGGTCAACGCTGCCGGCAGCAATGCCACATCCCATTGCTTCATTGCTGCAGCCGCCGCCGTAAAGAATACCATAACGGGAATGGTAACGGAACTGGAAAGTCCGTCCACACCGTCGGTCAGATTTACTGCATTGACACAGCCAACGATCACAAACATAGCAAAGAAAATATACACCAGCGGATGTACCGGAAATGCCACGTTGGCAAAGGGAATGTACAGGTCGCAGGACAGGACGCCCCGTTTATACAGAACGTACAGATACAGCGCGGAAACTGCCATCTGCAGCATTGCCTTCTGGGCAGAGGTCAGCCCCAGATTCCGCTTGTATTTCAGCTTAAAAAAGTCATCCAAAAAACCGATCAAGCCAAAAGTAAGACCCAGTGCAAGCACATAAAATCCGGTAGGATCCTGTATGGTAAACAGATTGATCACCATACAGATTATGGCTGCAAAAATGAACATCAGACCACCCATCATAGGGGTGCCCGCTTTATAGTTATGCCAAATAGGGCCCACCTCACGAATGGATTGACCCGCCTTCAACGCCCGCAAAACCGGCAGCAAAAACCAGCCGATTATGCCGGACAGCACAGCGCCGACGATCGCTGTCACAATGATTCTTGTCATGGTTTTTCCTCCGATTATTTGTCTTCACACAGGAATGCTTCCAGTATCAGCTCCATGCGCATACCTCTGCTGCCCTTAAACAGCAGGACATCACCGGGATGTGCCTGTTGTTTCAGCGCAGCCACAAGACGCTCTCTGTCTTCATATGCGCTGACACGGGTATCGGACATGCCGCCGGTAATCGCACCCTTGAGCACACGCTCACTGTTCGGTCCGTACGCCAGCACCACATCCGCTTTTTCCGCAGCCATTCTTCCCAGCTTGTAATGCTCCGCAGGGGTGCAGTCACCCAGCTCCAGCATTTCGCCCAATACTGCCACCTTACGTCCGAATTTGCCTGCCAGCACAGCCAACGCTGCTGCCATAGACTCCGGTCCTGCATTGTAGCAATCTTTGATAATGGTGTAACCGCCGGCTTGGTAGATTTCCTGCCGGTCCTGCATATTTTCAAAGGCAGACAGACTTCTTCTGATCTTCTCCGACAAAACGCCCAGCTTCCAGCCAACCGCTACCGCTGCCAGGGCATCCTCAACATAGTGCTCCCCTTCCATGGGCAATTTGATAGGAAGCACAGTATTTTCCCACACAGCATCAAAGGTGACGGTCTCTTCCCCGGGCTGTATGTTTATAGCTGACACAGCGCACTGACTGTTCTGCTTTCCAAAGTAAGTGACGCCTGTCATGGTGGTGTGCAGGTTCCAAAGCAGCGGCTCATCACCGTTAAGGATCACGCTGCCGCTTTTTTCCATGCCCTCCAGGATCTCCAGCTTTGCCTGCAGGATGCCTTCCCGGGAGCCAAGATGCTCTATGTGCATCGTTCCGATGTTGACGATCACCGCCACATCCGGCTTTGCGATTGCGCTGAGATAGGCAATCTCCCCAAAGTGGTTCATGCCCATTTCCAAAACTGC
Source organism: Faecousia sp. (assembly GCA_045652545.1). GTDB lineage: Bacteria > Bacillota > Clostridia > Oscillospirales > Oscillospiraceae > Faecousia. Next base: position 8,499 of record JAZRUM010000019.1, read on the forward strand.
CACCTGGGTATCCTCCGGCAGCGCCAGGATCGCCATAGGCAAACCGATATCGTTGTTGTGATTTACCGGGCTTTTGCCCACCCGGTATGTACTTTTTAACACAGCGGCTGTCATTTCCTTAGTGGTGCTTTTGCCCACAGAGCCGGTAATGCCAACCACCTTACAACCCAGTCGCTGTCTTTCGCCCCGGGCAATATCGCCCAGTGCGATACGGGTATCCTCCACTACGATGGCGGGATAATCCCCGTTGCATTGGGTGCAAAGCACCGCTGCCGCACCCTTTTCCAAGGCGGCAGGAATGAAATCATGACCGTCCCGTGCGCCCTGCAGAGCAACAAACAGCTGTCCCTGCTCCAGCTTGCGGGTATCGTTATTGGCACCGTAGAAAGTGACATCTTTATATTTGGGATCTATCTTGCCGCCGCACCATTGGGCAGCCTGCTGCAATGTGATTGCTCCCATGTTATTTCCTCGTTTCCTGCAGATATTCCCGGACTATCTCACGTTCATCAAGGTGATACTTTACACCGTTGATCTCCTGGTAGGTCTCGTGACCTTTGCCCGCCAATACAATTATATCATTCTTTTGCCCAATGTCCATAGCGTGATGGATCGCTTTGGGGCGATTTTCGATAACTTGGTAGTTATTTTTTTCTTCCAGTCCTGCCAAAATATCCCGAATGATTGCCATAGGCTCTTCCGTACGGGGGTTATCGGAGGTAATTATGGCAATATCTGCAATTTCCGCACCAATTTTTCCCATAATGGGGCGCTTGATGGGATCTCTGTCGCCACCACAGCCGAAAACGGCAATCAACCGACCCTTGCAAAAGCCTTTGACGGAGGACAGCACATTTTCCAGTCCGTCGGGGGTGTGGGCATAGTCGATGAGCACTGTGTAGGGTTTACCGGGAGTGGGAACTACCTCCACTCTGCCCTTGACACCTTTGGCGGTTTTCAAAGCTTCTGCCGCCTCAGCAAGACCGACGCCCAGCTGCAGAGCGCAGCCAAGAACGGTCAGTGTGTTGTATACAGTGAAATTACCGGGGATCGGCAAGCGGATCTTCTGCTGCTGCCCGGCATAGTTGGCAGTAAAGCTGACACCGTCGGCATGCAGCTGCGCATCGGTGGCATACAGATCCGCCTCACCCTTTGCAGAGGTGGTCAGCACAGGACTTTTTGCCGGAGCGCAGATCCGCTCGAACCAGCTGTCGTCCCGGTTGGCTACGCTCTTTCTGCTGCGAGCAAACAGCTGTGCCTTTGCATCGCAGTAATTTTCCATGGTTTTGTGGAAATCCAGATGATCCTCTGTCAGATTGGTGAAGGCGCCTACGGAAAATTCCACGCCCCCTACCCGTTCCAGCGCAATGGCATGGGAGGACACCTCCATGATCACATGGGTGCAGCCGGCATCGCGCATTTGGGCAAACAGCGCCTGCAGGTCAAGACTTTCCGGCGTGGTGCGTTCTGCAGGAACAGCCTCGCTGCCGATCATATTTTCCATGGTGCCGATCAGCCCCACCTTTGCACCCTTTGTCACCTCCAGCACATGCTTCAAAAGCAGCGTGGTGGAGGTTTTTCCATTGGTACCGGTAACACCGATCAGCTCCATCGCCTTTGCCGGGTGACCGTAATAATTTGCGCCCAGCTGCGCCAAAGCCAGTCTGTCGGAGTCCACAAGAATATAGGGAACATCCCCACTGGGTTCTACCGCAGTGACCACCGCCACAGCGCCCTTTTCCAGTGCCATGGGAATATATTTATTTCCGTCGGTAACAAAGCCGGTAACCGCCACAAACAGGCTGCCGGATTCCACCTTTCTGGAATCATATACAATATTTTCAACATTTGTCTGCAGGTCAACATTCGCCTTTATGACCTTAACATCTTTTAACAGTTGTGCAAGTTTCATATTACGCTCCTTAATCAGCTGCTTTCGTATCTGCAAAGGTCAACTCCACAGTAGAACCGACCGTTATTTTTGTTTTCGGGGCAACAGACTGATACGCCACCGTAACACCGGGAGAAATAGCATTGTTTCCTCTTACTAAAATGTACAATCCCAGCGCGCCGGCTGCATCGCTTGCCTGTTGACGGGTCATGCCGGCAAAATCCGGGACTTCCACTTGGGTTTTCTCCGGTTCATCGCCCAAATACAGCAAAATTTGGCTGTCACCGGGCACGGATTGCCCTGCTTCCGGAAGCTGCGCAGTGACCACATCCTGATTGCCCTGCAGTACACAGCCGATCCCCAGTTGAGAAAGCTTCTTTTGGGCATCCTTCACGGTCATGCCGGTATAGTCCTCCAGCACCACCGTTCTTCCGGCCGCATCCTCCTCGGTATAGTTATGCTTCACACCCAGATACGGCAAAATATCTGCCATCACCGCGCCTACCGTAGGCGCTGCCATAACGCCTCCGGAAATATAGATACCGGTGGACCGGGAGGGGGTGTCCAACGCTACCAATACAATATACTCCGGATCGTCCATTGGGGCAATCCCTACGAAGGATACAATTTTATCCTGCACCCGTTGTCCGTTGGCATCAAACACATCGATTTTTTCACTTGTTCCGGTTTTTCCACCGATGGCAAACCCGGCAACACTGGCATTTTTTGCCGTGCCTTCCGTAACCACCGATTCGATCAGAGTGCACATGGTCTTGGAGGTTTCCTCACGGATGACCCGTCCCACTTCTGTCGGTTCTTGCTTCATCACAGTATTGCCGTCACCGTCGATCACCTCGGAGACGATATACGGCTCCATCAGCGTGCCGCCGTTGACCACCGCACTGATAGCCCGGACCAGCTGCAAGGGTGTCAATTTAAAGGTCTGACCGAAAGAACCGGAGGTCAAAGAAGCCGTTCCCCACTTGTCCGTATCTGTCACCAGCGCTTTGTCAAAAAACACGCCCTTGCTTTCCCCTGCCAGATCAATTCCCGTTTTGTCCAGTACGCCAAAGTTTTTTACATACTCATAAAACGTTTCTCCGCCCAGCTTTAACGCAATATGGGCAAAGGCAAGGTTGCAGGAATTTTGCAATGCCTGGGGCGTTTTCTCCGCGCCGTGTCCGGTGGAGCGCCAACAGTGTAGCCGCTGGGATCTTCCGGGTATCTGCTCTGCTCCGGAGCAATGGAAGCTGGTATCCAGATCAATGGCGCCGCAATCCAACGCCGCTGCCATAGTCAGCACCTTGAAAGTAGAACCCGGTTCATAACCGTCAGAGATGCATCGGTTGCGCCACTGCTTCAGCCGCGCTTCTGTCAACGCTTTTTGGTAGGCGATTTTCCCATCGGCATAGGCGCTGCTGTTTGCCGGATTTTTCAGATACTCCAGCCGCAGCTGCTCCAGCTTTTCAGCCGTTTCCGGATCTGCGATGCTCTGGTACTGGTTGGGATCATAGCTCCCTAAGGTTGCCATTGCCAGAATTTCTCCGGTGTTTACATTCATCACCATGCCAAAAGCGCCGTTTTGCACAGCATAGCGGTCAATGGCCGCCTTCATCTGCTTTTCCAAACAGGCCTGCACCGTGGCATCCAGTGTAAGGATCACACTGCACCCCGGCTGAGCATTTACATATTTTTCGTAAGAAAAGGGCATATCCATTTCGTTATTGCCCTTTGTGGTGATGACTTTTCCTGCTGCCCCCTCCAGAAAACTGTTGTATGCCGCCTCTATGCCTTCCGAGCCGGTATTGGAGCTATTGGTAAAGCCGATAACCTGTGCCGCCAATGTGCCATAGGGGTAATAACGCTTGGCATTTGGCTCTAAGTGGATGCCGGCAATATTATTTTCCAGAATATAGCTGCGGATCTGCGCCCCGATTTCCTCATCCACACGGGCCGCGATCTGTTTGTAGCGCTTGGTAATATCTTTCCCCTGCTGTGCGATCCATGCAGGATCAAGATCCAAAAGCTGTCCCAATTTTTGAGAAATGGCCTCTAAGTCTGCCTTGGACTGTCGCAGCTCATGGGGGTCAAGGTACACATTCTCCACACTTTTGTCTGTGGCAAGAATGTTCATATTCCTGTCGTAGATCTCTCCCCTGTCCGCTGTAACGCGGGTGGTACGGGTCTGATTGCGCAGCGCAAGGTCTGCATAGTAGTCGTAATTTGTGACCATCAGATCATACAGACGCAGAGCCACAGGAACAAAGGCTACCATACCAAAAACCAAGCCGGCAGCAAGGATTCTTTTGTGCTGTCCGGAATCTGCACGAATCCGTGCATACTCCTTCTTTCTGCCGTGTTTTGCCATATTATCCCGACCTTCCGTACGCATTTGCGCTAAGGCTTTCAATGGGCAGCAAGGGAATCCCTCGCCGCCCATTGCAGCTGCTATTTTATTCTATTGGTCGGGACGACCTTTATGCAAACAAGCCTGTCAGAAACGTGGTAAACCGTTCCCAGGTAGTCGGCTCTGCAGGCTCTTCCAGCTGAGGCAAGCTGACAGAAATATGCTGCACCTGCTCCTTGGGGACAAGTCCCAGGGCAAGGGCTGTACGCTCAATCTGCTCAATATCGTAACCCTCAGAGAAGGTTTGCTGCAGCTGCACATTTTCTTCCTGCAGCGTGTTTACATAGGCAGACATCCTCTGCATTTCCTGACGGGCGCTATTAAGCTGTAGCACACCCACCACGATAAGTACTGCCATTACCAATGCCATACCGATGCTGGCAACTGCCACAGGGTCTATGCAGACGGTAATGCGCTTTTGTTTCTTTATTTTGGGAAGCTTGATGGTTTTCAGCGGTGCAACGGGCGCCACCTTACGGGCAGCGCTGCCATCGGTATAATATTGAACGTACCGGATATCTGTGCGCTGTGCCATGTTCAAACTCCCCTTCTGTATTATAATTTCTCACAGACCCGAAGCTTTGCACTGCGGGATCTGGGGTTTTGTTCCAATTCTTCATCGCTTGCTGTAATCGGTTTGCGGCTGATCAGCTTAACGTCCGGTTTCTTTCCACAGACACACACCGGAAAGCTGGGAGGGCAGGTGCAGCCTTTTGCCGCTTCTGCCATAGCGGTTTTTACGATGCGATCCTCCAAAGAATGGAAGGTGATCACCGCCAGCCGTCCACCGGGGTTCAGCAGCGGTATGGCATCTGCCATAACGGTTTCCACAGAACCCAGTTCATCATTCACCGCTATGCGAATCGCTTGAAAGCTGCGCTTTGCCGGGTGCTGTTTTTCCCGCAAAGCGGCAGGCGGCATCGCACTGCGGATCACGTCCACCAATTCCAAGGTGGTTTCGATGGGTTTTTCCTCTCTGCGACGGCAGATGGCAGATGCGATCTGAGGGGCGTAGCGTTCTTCCCCATAGGTGTACAGGATGCGACGCAGTTCCTCCCGGGGCCATGTGTTCACCACCTGCTTGGCGGTCAGCGCATCCTGTCCGTTCATGCGCATATCCAACGGTGCGTCTGCCATGTAGGAAAAGCCCCGCTGGGCATCATCCAGCTGCGGTGAGGACACGCCCAGATCCAGCAAAATCCCGTCAACGCCGGAAATATTTTGCTCACGCAACACCTGCGCGATCTCACAGAAGTTGGAATGCACCAGGGTGATATTGTTTTTATAAGGCTCTAAGCGTTTTCCGGCAGCCTGCAGTGCAACAGGATCCCGGTCAATACCGATAAGTCTGCCGGTGGTTAACCGCTCTGCAATCCGGCTGGAATGCCCTGCACCTCCCAGGGTGCCATCGACGTAAATGCCATCCGGTTTGATATCCAACGCTTCCAGACACTCCTCCAGAAGCACCGATACATGATAAAATTCACTCATAGTCCAATTGCCTCCAGAGAAGCCAACAGCTTTTCGGGAGTAAGATTCTCAGATTCAAAGGCTGCAAATTCATCCGCTGCCCAGATCTCTGCCTGACCGGCACGGCCTACGATCACCACATCTCTGCCGATGCCTGCGTAGGTCAAAAGCGGCTGGGTCAAAGAAAAGCGGAATTGCTTGTCGGGTGTGCATTGGGCCGCATTCATAAAGATCATACTGGTAGCGCCTGCCCGCTGAGAAAGGGGCAGGTTGCTGAAATTCTCATTCAGCTGCTGCCAATCCTGAGCGGTATAAACCGTAAGGCAACGGCGTCCACAGTTGACGCCCAAAGTGACGTAAAAATCTTCCCCCAGCTCCCCACGCAGTTTGGCGGGTACAAAAAGGCGATTCTTTTCATCCAATTTTGCAGGGTATTTACCGATCACTTTGCTCACCTCGCTCCATTTTGCTCCACTTAGCTACCCTTTTACTCCATTTAATGACAGTATAAAGGAGTTTATTTGAAAAATCAAGATATTTATTTATATTTTTTCAAAAAAAGTTGAGAAAAATCTCATTTTCATACTATTCAGAACACTTGTTCTAAATAAAAGAACGAATTACCCCGAAAATTGTAGATTTCCATCCTCTAAACATGACCGGATACGGGTAGGCTTTTTGCTGCAGTTAAGCAGATAGTTGCACAGCGGTATTTCCACCTGATCCCGTACCAGACAGCGAAGCTGCCGGGCGCTGTCCTGTTTTTTTAAGGTAGCACACAGCTTTGCAGGAAGTTCCTCCGGCAGATGCAGCTGCATTCCCTGCTGGTCCGCCCGTTGCATGATCTGTTCAAGGTATTTTCCCACGATGCGCTCCATTGCGCCCCGTTGCAATCGTTCAAAGCGCACCACTTGATCCAATCTGCCCAAAAACTCCGGTGTGAAATGCTGCTGCAGCAGCCGGGTGTTTTCCGCCTCTTTTCCATCGGGGTTGAAACCCAGTCCCTCCCCTTTCAGTTCCCCGCCAATGTTGGAGGTCATAACGATCACAGCATTTTTGAAGCTGACTTTTCTTCCTGTGGAATCGGTTAATTCACCTTCCTCCATGATCTGCAATAAAATTCCGGACACATCCCGGTGCGCTTTTTCCAATTCGTCAAACAAGACCAAGCAGTAGGGTCTGCGCCGTACCGCTTCCGTCAGCTTGCCCCCTTCCTCATAGCCTACATAGCCGGGAGGCGCACCGATCAGCCGGGAAACCGACTGCTTCTCCATATACTCTGTCATATCCAGACGGATCATAGCGTCCCGGTTTCCGTACACCTCCCGGGCGATGGCGCGGCAAAGCTCCGTCTTTCCCACACCTGTAGGTCCGGTAAACAGCAGGCATGCCACAGGGCGGTTCTCATCCCGGATGCCGGACAGTCCCTGCCGCAGTATTTGGGACACGCACTTCACCGCCCGCTCCTGTCCGATCACATGCTTGCCCAGCAGCTGCTCCAGCTGCAGAAGCCGCCCACGCTCATCCGCTGTCAACCTGCCTGCAGGAATTCCTGTGCGAACACTCACTGCCCACGCCACATCCCCGGGAGTGACCCCTCGGCTGCGTCGCAATTCTGAAGTGCGTCCGGAGATCCGCTGCAGCCGATCCCGCAAAAGTGCCGCCTTTTCAAAGCGTCCTTCCCGAATGGCATCCTGTAACTGAGTTTCCAATTCCTGCCGCCCAATGCCTTTGCTGACGCGAAGCTCCTCCATTTTTGCATGGGCAGCGCCCTCATCCAGAAGATCAATGGCTTTGTCCGGCAGATACAGATCCGGCAGATAGCGCACGGAAAGACGGACTGCCTCTTGCATAGCCTCCTCTGTGATGCGCAGACGGTGGTGGTTTTCAAGACCCGGCTTTAACCCTTTGAGAATCGCCATGGTGGCTTTTGCATCCGGTTCTTCCACCAGCACAGGTCGAAAGCGTCGCTCCAAAGCCGGGTCTTTTTCAATATATTTTCGGTATTCCGTCAGGGTGGTAGCGCCCAACATTTGCAGCTCCCCCCGGCCCAATGCAGGCTTGAAAATATTGGCGGCGTCAATGGCGCCCTCGGCTGCGCCTGCGCCCACAATGGTGTGCATTTCATCCACAAAAAGAATCACATCACCGCTGCGCTTGATCTCCTCCAGTACATCCCGGAGCCGTTCTTCAAACTCACCCCGGTATTTTGTTCCAGCCACCAAATTTGCCATATTTAAACTGATCAGTCGCTTTGATTTCAACTGGGGCGGTACGTTTCCTGCTGCCATTCGTTGGGCAAGCCCTTCCGCAATCGCGGTCTTGCCCACCCCCGGTTCGCCGATCAGCGCCGGGTTGTTTTTGTTCTTTCTGCTCAATATCCCAATCACCGTTTCAATCTCAGCATCTCTGCCGATCACAGGATCCATAGACCCTGCCTTGAGGATCAGATCCTCACTGAACTGTTCCAACAGCTTCGTTTTGACCGCCTCCTTATTCTGACTGCAGGGTGCTCCCCCGCCCCACTTTAAAATTTCAACCGTTTGGGTGAACAACGTGTGGCTGTCAACGCCACTTAACAGTAAGATATCCCGGGCAGCGGTTTTTTCGATCCGCAGCAGTGCCAACAGTAGGTGTATCCCCTGCACCTGTTTACATTGCTGCAGCCGCGCTTCACCGCCTGCTGCCCGGAGGATATGCCGCATCTGTCCCGTGAAACCTTGTGGCAACGGCAAATGGGGTGTTCCCCTGCCGTAAAGCGCCACAATGGCAGATTCCACAAAGGCAATTTCCACTCCCGCGCCCAGCAGCATTTGCCCGGAAATTCCCGGCTCACGCAGCAACGCCAGTAGCAGATGGGCGCTGCCCACATAGCTGTGCCCCATATCTCTGGCTGCGGCTGCTGCATTGAGCAAAATCTGTTTTGTATCTGTTGCGTAGCGCACACTTCTCCCTCCTTGTCCGGAAATTTTTCCCTGTGGTCAGAAAAAATATACCGTTTCTGTAAAAAAGGAATTGCATTTTCAGAAATCCGTGCTAGAATATAGGTGCGTCTATAGATAGACGAACCTATAAAACATATTACTGGAGGAAAAATCATGGCTTACAATATTACTGACGCTTGTGTTAAGTGCGGCAGCTGCGCCGATAACTGCCCTGTTGATGCAATCTCCGAGGGCGACGAAAAGTACGTCATCGATGCTGATGTTTGTGTAAACTGCGGCACCTGCGTCGACAATTGCCCCGTTGAAGCGATCGTAGAAGAGTGATTCTCCGATTCCGCAATCTGCCTGCGCAGCCGGCTTTCCGGTACGCAGGCAGTTTTTTTAGGAGGTACTATGGAACAGCTGCATAACGGCTATACCTTGGAGCTGTGCCCGGGGGCATTTCCCTTGAGCACCGACTCCGTCGCCCTTGCAGGATTTACACGGCTGCCGAAAAACGCCCGGGTGCTGGATCTTGGCTCCGGCTGCGGCACTTTGGGGCTTTTGCTGTGTGCCAAGGATCCTGACTGTCATGTTACAGGAGTGGAAATTGATCTCTCTGCACATGAAACAGCATTGCATAACGCAGTGCAAAACAGGATCTGTCATCGTCTTGCAAGTATATGCGCAGATATCCGCAACATATCCTCACCGGTTGCCCCGGGAAGCTTTTCCGTATGTGTTTCCAATCCCCCCTATTTTTCCGCAGGTCCTCAAAGCAAGACTGTCCCCCATGCACGGCGGGACGATCTGTGCAGTATGGATGCATTAATGGCCGCTGCGCAGTGGGCGCTGCAATATGGCGGTGACTTTTTCTTAGTTCACCGTCCTGAACGCTTGGCTGAGCTTTGTGCCCAGGCAGAGGCCCATTCTTTAGAGCCAAAACGACTACAGCTTTTGCGTCACCGCACCGACGGTCCGGTGACTCTGGTTCTGGTGCAATGCCGCAAAGGCGGCAAGCCGGGACTTTTGTGGGAGGAAGAGAGCCTGTTTCATCCCGACGGCACACCCACTGACTATTACCGCACCCTATACCATTTGTAGGAGGTCAAACCATGGCAGGAATGTTATACCTTGTTCCCACGCCCATCGGCAATCTGGGAGATATCTCTCAGCGCTGCCGTGAGACACTGGAAAATGCAGACTTTATTGCTGCCGAAGATACGCGGGTCAGTCTGAAGCTTCTGAATTATCTGGGCATTAAAAAAAGCCTTGTCAGCTACTACGAGCATAACAAGGCCCAAAAGGGCAATATGATACTGGACAGGATCCTTGCCGGGCAGACCTGCGCATTGGTGTCCGATGCAGGCAGTCCCGCGATTTCCGATCCCGGTGAGGAGTTGGTGAAGCAGTGCGCTGAGGCCGGTATTACAGTATGCGCCATTCCCGGTCCCTGCGCCGTGATCACAGCGTTAAGTATTTCCGGACAGTCCACCGGTCGGTTCTGCTTTGAAGGGTTTTTGTCCACTGCAAAGAAAAGCCGTCGGGAGCATCTGGAAGGTCTTGTAAACGAGCAGCGTACCATGATTTTTTACGAAGCGCCCCACAAGCTTCTATCTACGTTGGAAAGCATGGCAGAGGTATTCGGCAATGACCGCCCCATCAGTCTGTGCCGGGAGCTGACCAAGCTCCATGAGGAAGTGATCCGCACCACTTTGGGTGGCGCCATAGACCTGTATAACCAGCAATCACCCAAAGGTGAGTTTGTGTTGGTGGTAGCAGGTTGCACCCCTAAGGAAGCTGTGGCAGCAACTCCACAGGATGCAGCTGCCCGTGTGGCAGAACTGGTAAATCAAGGCATAAGCCGCAAAGACGCGGTAAAGCAAACTGCCAAAGAACTGAACCTGCCCAAAAATGTAGTCTACGATGCTGCCCTTAATGATATGTGAAATACATAACAGTTACCGCCCTTCCTTTTTAGGAAGGGCGGTTTTTATTTATTTCTGCTGAGCCAGGTAGGCATTTCTGCCGGTTTCATACAGGTTGTTGCTCTCGCTGTCAATAATGACGATCACAGGGAAATCCTCAACCTCCAGACGACGAATGGCTTCTGCGCCCAGATCGTCGTAAGCGATGACCTCGGCCTTTTTGATGCACTTGGAAAGCAGTGCGCCGCAGCCGCCGATCGCGCCGAAGTACACGGCGCCATGTTCCTTCATGGCGGCAATGACCTCAGGGCTGCGCTTGCCCTTACCGATCATACCGGTCTGACCCTGAGCGATCATGGTGGGGCTGTAAGCGTCCATACGGTAAGAAGTGGTAGGACCGGCAGAGCCGATGGCCTCACCGGGACGGGCGGGGGTAGGACCTACGAAGTAGATGATGCTGTCCTTGGCATCCATGGGCAATTCCTTGCCCTGCTCCACCAGCTCACACAGGCGCTTATGGGCAGCGTCACGTGCGGTGTAGATCACACCGGAGATCAGGCAGCTGTCGCCGGACTTCAGCTGACGGGCCTTTTCCCGGGTCAAGGGAGTTTGAATAGAAATAGGCATATCAAAGTACCTCCGTTTCATGTCTTGCAACGTGGCAGTTGATATTGACCGCCACAGGCAGTGCCGCAATGTGGGTAGGCATTTTCTCAATGTTCACGCTCAGAGCGGTGGTCTTGCCGCCCAGGCCCTGAGGTCCAATGCCCAGCTCATTGATTTTTTCCAGCAGCTCTTTTTCCAAATCTGCCCAGAAGGGATCCGGGTTATGCTGATCCAGATCACGGGTCAATGCCTTTTTGGCAAGGAATGCAGCCTTGTCAAAGGTGCCGCCCACACCTACGCCCACCACAATTGGAGGACAGGGATTGGGACCTGCGTTCTCCACAGCCCACAGGACAAAGTCCTTCACGCCCTGGATGCCATCGGAGGGCTTGAGCATCTTGATCTGGCTCATGTTCTCACTGCCGGCGCCCTTGGGGGCAATGGTGATCTCCAGCTTGTCACCGGGAACGATGTCGTAGTAGATCATAGCAGGGGTGTTGTCGCCGGTGTTGACACGGTCCAGAGGATCCCGGACAACGCTCTTGCGCAGATAGCCGTCGGTATAACCCTGACGGACACCCTCGTGGATGGCCTCTGCCAGATTGCCGTCCACATGGACGTCCTGGCCGATCTTCACGAAAACACAGGCAAGGCCCGTATCCTGGCAGATGGGGCGTGCGCCCTCTTCTGCGATCTGATAGTTCTCCATGATCCGCTCCAAGATCTCCTGAGCCTGGGGCCAGGGTTCTGCAGCATGGCAGTCCTCAATGCGTGTCTTCACATCCTGGGGCAGATAGCAGTTGGCATTGATGCACAGCTTTCTGACCACTTCTGTAACTTTTTGTGCAGAAATTTCTCTCATAACACTCTCTCCTCCAGATTATTTAGGTACATTATAGATATTATCAAGCACACCGCCGTCGCGGCTGATGACCTCAGCCACCACTTTGTCGCCCTTAGGCAGCTTGGCAGGTGTTCCTGTGATCCGCTCTGTCTTTTCTTTCAGCTCGTGGATGTCGATAATGGGCAATCCCGCTGCCTTTAGATTTGCGGTCAGCTCCACATTCTTGGGGTTGACTGCGATACCGCCCTGGGTGACCAGAACATCGATATCCTTGCCGGGTGTGGAAACGCAGGTGACCCGGTCCGTGACGATGGGCATTCTTGCCCGGAACATAGGTGCAATGATCATGGAAAGCTTTGCGCCGGCTGCGGTATCGCTGTGACCGCCGGATCCGCCCATGATATAGCCGTTGGAATCCGTATGTACATTAACATTGAAATCCGTATCGATCTCCGTTGCGCCCAAAATCACCACGTCCAAGCTATCCACCACCGCACTGCGGCTGCTGGGGCTGGCGTACTGCATGGCGCTGATCTCCTGATGACGGGGATCGGTGCGAATGGATTCTACTGCTTTAAGGTCAAAACACTGCACGTCCATAAGGGTGCGGAAGCAACCGGCATGGAGCATATCCACCAAATAACCGGTGATGCCGCCCATACCAAAGCTGCCCTGAATGCCCTTTTCCAGCATAATGTCCTTCAGAAACTTGGCCGCTGCCAGAGATGCGCCGCCGGCACCGGTCTGGAAAGAGAAGCCGTCTTTCAAAAGACCGGAATTGGCAATGACCTGGGCCGCATGGGATGCCATGACCAGTCCCACCGGATCACGGGTGATCTGGGTAGTGCCGGAAACGATACCCTTAGGATTGCCGATGGCATCCACCGCCACCACGTAATCCACCCAGTCCTCGGAAATAGAGAAGTCCTGCATGGGGTACGGCACCAGATTGTCGGTAATGACAACTACCTTCTTGGCAAACATAGCATCTGCAAAGGCGTAGCCAAGGCTGCCGCAGGCAGACTTGCCATACTTGCCGGAGCAATTGCCCATGTTGTCCGCAGTGGGTGCGGCAATAAATGCCACGTCAATGGGTGTGACGCCCTTAACGATGTCACTGGGTCTGCCACCGTGGGTACGGAACTGAACAGGCTTTTCCATAATGCCCTCAGAAATGGCACGGCCCACGCGGGCTGCAATATAGTCAGCAGAAATGCCGGTGACCACACCGGTCTTGATATGCTCCAAAATGGGAGTATGTACATCAAATAAGGAGGAAGCGTTGACGTTGATATCCTTCAAACCCTGCGCAGCGATTTCTTCCATGACCATATTCAGCACAAAGTCACCGTTGCGCAGATGGTGGTGGAAAGATACGGTCATGCCGTCCTTAAGGCCTGCCAGCTTGACAACCTCTTTAATGGAACTTACGACCTTGCTCATATCAGTTCCCCCTTTCCATTCCCAGAGCCTCGGCCATAGCGATGGTACGCTCAGCACGGGTCACAATGGGTGCATCGATCATCTTGCCACGCAGGGAGATAGCACCCTTACCCTGCGACTTGGCAAGGGCGATGGCTTCCATGACCTCATAGGCATAGTCCACTTCCTGCTGGGTGGGACTAAACACAGCGTTGATAACCTCCACATGACGGGGAGAAATAGATGCCTTGCCGGTAAAGCCCAAATTCTTGGCGATCTGGGCATCCTCGACAATACCCTCGTCGTCGTTCACGTCGATAAAGGGTGTGTCGTACACGTCCACACCGGCTGCCCGGGCGGCAACCACCAGACGGGTACGGGCGTACTCGATCTCCCGACTCTGCTTTGTGCGCTTGCACTGCAGATCGGCAGTCAGATCTTCCGCGCCTAAGAACAGAGCCTTCACACGCTTGGTAGAAGATGCGATGGCAAAGGCATTCTCCACGCCCATTGCCGTTTCGATCAGTGGCATCAGACCCACTGTATTTTTCTCCATGCCCAGCTTTTCTTCCACTTGGGAGATGTAGGCGTCCACTTCCAAGGCATCGGCAGCACTACCGGTCTTGGGCAGCAGAATAAGGTCCGGCTTGCAGGGCAAAATCTGGTCCAGATCCTGCTTCCAGTAAGGCGTGTCGATGGAATTGATACGCACGATGAGCTCACAGCCACGGAAATCCATATACCGTATGGTGTTGCGCACCAAAATTCTGGCGGCATCCTTTTCTGCAGGAGAAACTGCGTCCTCCAGGTCAAAAATCACCGCATCAGAGCCCAGGCAATTACCGTTGATGAGCATGTTGGGGTTATTGCCCGGCAAAAACAGCATACTGCGACGCATCAGGCATCCTCCCTTCCCCGGACAATGGCGGTCTCCACCCGTGCCCGGATCACGCATTCCAACGCACCCCGGTCAACCACCCGGACGTTGGCTTTTTCCACATTGTTCTCCTTTAGAACGTCACCTACCACCGCCAGAATCGCATCGCCAAACTGCTGCTTGACGACGGATTCCAACTGAATGCTTAGGGTTTCTGAAGGCTCGATCTCCACATACGCATCACTGGATTCCATAGTTCCGGCACATGCGTTTTTTATGATAGCCATAAGGTTTTGATCCCCTTTCTCAGTGCAGATCTACCGATTGGGCATAAATCTGCTCATAATATGGTCTATTGTATATCATATGGAGATAGATTGCAATTCTTTTTTTTAGATTTTCATTGCAAGTTTCGGCAGTTTCTGTATAATAGAATTAAAAGCAGGAAAAAGGAGAGAGCCCTATGGACACCCAACTGGTACGAACCCTTCACGGCAGCACCCTTGCCCATTGGGAAGCGCTGCTGCACAAGGTCGATCTGGAGCCGGATACCGACAGCGACAGCACTGTGCTCATTCGGGACGATGCAGGTCAGCTGATCGCTGCAGCATCCCGCAAAGGGAATCTTTTGAAATGTATTGCTGTGGACGATTCCCACCAGGGAGAAGGGCTTACCGCCACATTGCTGACAACGCTGCGGCAGGATGCTTTTCAAAACGGCTACAAGCATCTGTTTTTGTACACCAAACCCCAGAACCGCTATATGTTCACTTCTCTGTTTTTCTACCCCATCGCAGAAACAAAGCAAGTGCTGCTAATGGAAAATCTGCAAGACGGTATCCAAAGCTTTTTGGACACCCTGCCGGTGAACACCTGTCAGGGCACTGTAGGCGCAGCGGTGATGAACTGCAACCCCTTTACCAAAGGTCACCGGTATCTGATCGAAACTGCCGCCAAAGAGTGTGACCGGTTGTACATCTTTGTTTTGTCTGAGGATAAAAGTGAATTTTCCGCCAAGGATCGGCTGGAAATGGTGAAGCGGGGTACGGCAGATCTGCCCAATGTAACGGTGCTGCCCACCGGCCCGTATCTCATCTCCTCTGCCACCTTCCCCACCTATTTTCTAAAGGATCGGGAAAATGCGGAAGCTGTACACTGTCTGCTGGACATTGAGATTTTCTGCAAGTATTACGCACCGAAATTCTCAATTACCCGGCGATATGTGGGCACAGAACCCCTGTCACCCATGACAAATCAGTATAACGATGCACTGAAGCAGCATCTTCCGGAAAAAGGCATTGTTCTGCGGGAAATTCCCCGGTTGGAGCTGGGGCAACCGGTAAGCGCCAGCGCTGTCCGCGCCCATATAAAAGAGGGCAATTTGGCAGCCCTCCGGGAATTACTTCCGGAAACCACATACGAATACTTAAACAATAACGGCTATCTAAAATAAGGAGGCGATTCAAATGGCAAGTAAAACTACCCATCTTTTGAGCAGCTATTATGCACCCCGAGGCGCCCACCGTATGTATACATTGGGTCAGCAGATCGCTCAGCAATATCTGTCTCCCAGCGATAAACTGATCGGTATTATCGGTGAAGCAGGCTCCGGCAAAAGCGCCATCATCCGCGGCATGTTCCCCGGACTGGAGCTGACCAACGATGATAACGGTGTATATGTCCGCCCTCTGCCCATTCTAGAGCAGAACCGGACCTTCGCTTTCTTCTCCCCTCACACCTACCATCTGGATATCCGTTTTGAAAACGGCTTTACCCAAATGTCTGAACTGGCAGACGCCATTTCTGAAGCACTGAACAAGGGCAAGCGTGTGGTGGTGGAGCACTTTGATCTCATCTACCCCCTGCTGGGCGCCAACGCCAATCTTCTGATCGGTGTGGGCGAGCAGGTTTTGGTAGCGCGTCCCAATGTATTCGGACCGGAGCCAGATGAGATCAAGGAAAGCGTGTACAAATCCCTGCCCTACCGTCTTATGTCCCACACTGCTGAGGATATTTGCGGTATGTTTATTGACGATGCGGACAACGAGCGCTGCGGTCACGCAGACCTGCGCCACGGTTTTGCCATTACCTTCCCGGGCTCTGCTCCAGACATCGATATTGCGGAGTTGGAGAAAAAAGTCATCGAGGTGATCGCACAGGATCTGCCTGTGACCTATGTGGACGATCATCATATCAGCATTGGCGACAATGTGCAGCTGTGTGACGGACCGCGGGTGCATGTACACCGCACCGGTCAAATCGAAAATTTCCGTCTAATGAACCATTTCATTTATGACCGCTTTGAAAAATGTTACATGCTGGTAGGCTGTGTGGGTGAAAAATCCGACGAGCTTCTGGAAAAGCTGGACAACCGCCGACAGATGCCTGGTTGGGAGTAAGCATGGATCCTACCCTGAAGGAAATTCTGGACGCCCGGGAAACACGGGCGCAAACGCAAAAAGCGTTGCTGACACACTATCAAAAGCCTCTCATCTGCTTTACTATGAATATACCCGGTCCTGTAAAACTGGACCGGGATATTTCCATTGGTTTTTTCGTGGGTACACAACTGCTGGAAAAGGTGCTGCCTGAAAATAGCCTTGCGTTTCGGCAAGTGCACTACAAAAATACCGGTTGCGAAGGCTATTACGCCGTGGATATGCCGGCAAAAGCAATGAAACAGCTGGCGGTCTGTGTGGAGGATACCGACCCCATTGGCAGACTGTTTGATATTGATGTGCTGGATACGGACGGCAGGAAAATCACCCGGGAAGAATTGGGATTTGGCCGCAGAAAATGCCTGCTGTGCAACCAAGATGCAGTGATTTGTGCCGGCAGACGCGCCCACGGTCTTGACCGGCTTTTGGAGCAGACCCGGCATCTGTTGGAGCTGTGTGCAGAGCAATGGCTGCCTGTATTAATTGCCGATCAGGCATGGCTTGCCTTGAACCAGGAATTGACCACCACGCCAAAGCCCGGTCTGGTGGACCGGAACAACACAGGTTCCCATAAGGACATGGGTCTAAGACACTTTTTCGCCAGCGCCAATGCACTGCGACCCTTTTTTGCCCGGTTTGCATCGCAGGGGCATCGCACCTGTAAGGAAGATCCCAAGTTGACCTTCCGCCACATCCGTTCTATTGGAAAAGAGGCGGAGCAGGCCATGTATCAGGCAACCGGCGGTGTCAACACCCACAAAGGTGCTATATTCACCCTGGGCATTCTGTGTGCGGCGGCAGGACGGCTGTCACCGGAGCATTGGACACCGGAGACCCTGTGCTCCCAATGCGCCAATATGACTGCCGGTGTGACCGCACAGGACTTTGCAGGTATTACGGAAGAAACCGCCAAAACTGCCGGGGAGCGTCTGTATGCCCTGTATGGCATTGCCGGTATCCGGGGACAGGCAGAAAAGGGATTTCCGGCAGTAAAAAAGACAGGATTGCCGGTGTTGCAGAAAGGGCTGCAGCAGGGTCTATCTCTCAATGATGCCGGCTGCGCTACGCTGCTGCATCTGCTTACAGTTATCGACGACACCAATCTGATCCACCGCAGTGATCGGCAGACGCAACTGCAGATAAAAGAGCGGATTGCGTCTGTTCTTGCAGAAAATCCCTACCCTGGCACATCTGCCATTGAAGCGCTGGATAAGGAATTTATCGAGAAAAATCTCTCTGCCGGGGGCAGCGCAGATCTTTTGGCTGCGACCTACTTTCTGCATTTTCTCACCCAATAAATTCATTTTTTCAAATATATAAAAAAGCACATCCACATGGTGGATTGCACCTGTAAAATGAAAGTAGACACTCACAAAAGTGTGGGTGTCTACTTTTTTCGTAGTATAATGAATTTGGAAAGGATGTGAAATAATGGGCAAGAAAGGTACACCACATAGGAAATTCAGCAAGGAAGAGAAGATG
>JAZRUM010000020.1:0-10521 GCA_045652545.1 Faecousia sp.
GGGCGTCCAGCCCTTCTTCTGTCAGCAGATAGGGGTCGTCGTAGAGCATATCCATGGCACCGTTGCCGTAGAGCTTGTAGGTCAGAACCGCCAGTTCCGCAGGCAGTCGGTGCAAGGTGAAAAATTCCATTAGCTGCCGCATGCCTATCTGCTGCAGAAACTCCTGTCCCATTTGAGCGGCTTTTGTTTCGGAAATACCGGAAATTTCCGCAAGACGCTGGGGTTCTCGCTCCAAAATGTGCAGCGTCTGCTCACCGAAATGGGCCACGATCCGGGCGGCCAGCTTTGGGCCGATGCCTTTAATAATACGGCTGGAAAGATAGGCGGTGATCTCCGGTGCAGTTTCCGGCATCAGCCGTTCCAAAAATTCCGCTTCAAATTGTTTGCCATAGCTGGGATGACTGATCCACCTGCCTGTGACCATAAGTCGTTCGCCTACCGCAGGAAGGGGAATGGTGCCGACTACCGTAACGGTCTGCCCCTGGCAGGAAAGCCGCAGAACTGCATAGCCATTTTCGTAATTCTGATAAACCACGGCGCTGATCGCACCCTGCAAGACTTCCGGTTCCATTGCGCTGCCCTCCTGCTTCGTATTTTTTATATTCTACAATATTTTTACCAAAATGAAAAGGCTTTTCTGTGATTTTTCACCGTATTTGCAGGTAAGCATCGGGGAATACTGGTAATAAACAAAAATAGAAAATTGGCATAGCAAAAGCAGATGGGGCAGAAAATATAACGTCGATCCCAATATGAAAGAAGTTTGTGGGTATATGAAAATGCTTGTTTGGCTGACGCAGCTTGGCTTCAGTGTGGCACTTCCGCCGCTGGGGTTTATTTTGCTGGCAGTCTGGCTTTACAATGACCGGGGCTGGGGCGCTTGGGTCATTTGGCTGGGTATTTTGTTGGGCATTGTTTGCGCTGTGGACGGTCTTTGTATCAGCTTGAAAGCTATGGAGCGGATGAGCAGCGACAAGGAGGAAGAAGAGACACCGCCGGTGTCCTTTCATGACCATGATTGACAGGGAGGTAACTGCATGGATTCCCGTAAGTTGGTTTTTAAAGAAACGACCATTGTGCTGGCAGGTCAGACTGTGGGTGTGGCTTTGATGCTTGGCATCTATGGACTGCTGGGATATTTCAGCACCAAAGTGCTGTTGGGCAGTCTGGTGGGGCTACTGGCAGCAACAGGAAATTTTTTCTTTATGGCGGTAACGGTGTCACTGGCTGCGGATAAAGCCCGGCAGCAGGATGTGAACGGAGGGAAGAAACTGCTCAAAGGGTGTTATTCTATCCGTATGGTTGTTTTGGTAGTGATCTTGTTCGCTTGCGGAAAGAGCGGTTATTTCGATATGCCCGCAATGGTGATGCCGCTGGTGTTTGTCCGTCCCACGCTTGCCGTAGCGGAACTTCTCAGAAAGGGAATGTGAAAAATGGATCTGGAAGTCACAGGTGCGTATATTTACTTTACCGTTCCTGTCTTTGGGGGCATTGGTATCACCCAGACCACGGTGTCTTTCTTGATCGTCACGGCAATTCTTTGCTGGGCTTGTGTGTATTTCGGCAAGGGACTGAAAAATCGCCCCGACGGAAAGCAGGTGTTGGCAGAAAAAGGTGTGATGCTGCTGCGCAATATGGTTACAGAAACAATGGGCGCACACAACGCCCACTGGGTAAGCTTTATCGGCACGATTTTTCTCAGCTCTATTTGCGGATCACTGATCGGTCTGACCGGCTTTTTACGATCTGCTACCGCAGACCTTAGCTGCACGCTGGTGTGGGCGCTGATGGTCACCATTATTATCTGGTATAACAACATTAAAAATCTGGGTTTTTTTGGCTGGCTGAAAGGTTTTACACAGCCGATCCTGGTCATGACACCCATGAATATCATCTCTGAGATCGCGCAGCCGGTATCCATGGCATTTCGTCATTTCGGCAACGTGGCCGGTGGCGGAGTCATTACAGCGCTACTCTACAGCGCTTTGAGCCTTGCTTCCACGGCAATCCTGAACCTGATCACTGCCAGCGGCTGGGTGGTCAGCGCAGTGTTGGTGGCGGCATGCGTACTGCTTTTGCTGCTCTGGAAAAAAAGCGGCAAAAAAGCACCGCTGATCGTTGGCGCTTTATGCGGTGTCATGGGTCTTTTGGGCATTTTAGAGATCACAGGTATCCTCATAGGAATCCCCATTCTTGCCTATGGTGTGCCGGCGGTCCTTAGCTGTTACTTTGATCTGTTTTCCGGTTTTGTTCAGGCGTATGTATTTACGCTTTTGACTATGGTGTATATTTCCGCATCCCTGCCCGAACCTAAGGCAGTATGAAATAAAAGACAATCACTTCAGGAGGATTTTAATATGGAATTAGCAAGTGCAATCGCAATCGCAGGTAAGGCCATCGGCGCAGGTCTGTGTATGGGAATCGGTGCCATCGGCCCCGGCATTGGTGAAGGTACGGCCGTTGCCCACGCTTTGGACGGCATGGCACGTCAGCCGGAAGCTACCGGCACCTTGCGCAGCACCATGATCATGGGCTGTGCCATTACAGAAACCACCGGTATCTACTCTCTGATCATTGCATTTTTGATTCTGTTCCTGCTGTAATTTTTTAAATTACCGGAAAGGAGCAACGTAAGTGTTTGAATCATTTTTGGGTGTCAACCCATGGACTGCGCTGTTCGTTTTGCTTAATACGCTGACGATCTTTTTTGTGGCCAGGAAATTTTTGTTTCAGCCTGTTATGAAGATCATTGAGGAGCGTCAGAAGGGAATCGATGATCTGTACGATGCTGCGGGGCAGGATCGGCTCCGGGCAGAACAGCTGCGCAGCCGGTACGAGGATAAGCTGGCTGCAGCACAGCAGACCGGTGACCGCTTGGTTAAGGAAGCCACTGCCCGGGCACAAGCCAGGGAAGAGGAGATCCTGCGTCAGGCAAATAATCAGGCAGATGCCATCTTACGGAAGGCGGAAGCGGACATTGCCCGTGAAAAGAAAAAAGCCATCAATGAGGCAAAAAATGAGATCGCCGGACTGGCTATGGACATTGCCGGCAAGGTAGTGGGGCGCAGTCTTGACAGCGACGATCAGGCGAAATTGGTGCAGCAGTTTATTGACCGGTTGGGTGAAAGCGTATGACAGGGACCGGACAGAATTATGCCCAGGCTTTGTATAGCCTAGCTAAGGAAGAGGGACAGACCGAGTCCGTATTGGGGCAGTTAAAAATGCTGGACGCTGCCTTTCAGCAGGAACCGGATTTTCTGCGACTGTTGGCAACACCGAACCTGTCAAAGCAGCAGCGCTTAGATGTTCTGGATGACAGCTTTCGGGGAAAGGTGCATGCTTATGTGCTGAATTTTCTGAAGCTGCTCACAGAAAAAGGACATATTGGCGCATTTTTTGATTGTGTTAAGGCGTATACACAGCAGTACCACGGGGATAACGGTATTGTGCGCGTTTTGGCGGTAACGGCCGTTGCCTTGACCGATGCCCAACGGGAGCAGCTGCAAAGCAAGCTGCAGTCAGTCACCGGAAAGAGAATAGAACTGCTTTGCCGGGTAGACCCCACCTGTATTGGCGGTGTCCGTTTGGATTATGACGGCAAGCGTATTGACGGCACGGTGAAATACCGCCTGGATGCTATGAAGGAGCTGCTGACATGGAATTAAGACCTGAAGAGATCACGAAGATCATTCGTGCCCAAATTAAAAATTACGAAGCAAAGCTGGAAACCAGCGAAACCGGTGTCGTAATCCTGGTGGGTGACGGCATTGCCAAAGTTTCCGGTTTGGAACAGTGCATGGCCGGTGAGCTGGTGGCATTTCCCAACGCCGCTTTCGGTATGGCGCAGAATCTGGAGGAAGATACGGTTTCCGTCGTCATTCTGGGTGACGACAACGGCATCAAAGAAGGGGATGTCGTCAAGCGCACCGGTAAGGTGGTATCTGTACCTGTGGGTGAAAACCTGTTGGGGCGTGTTGTGAACGCTCTGGGTGAACCCATTGACGGCAAAGGCACGATCGAGGCGGCAGATTTTCGCCCCATTGAGACACCTGCCCTCGGCATCGTTGACCGAGAGCCGGTGAATGAACCTTTGCAGACCGGCATCAAAGCCATCGACTCTATGATTCCCATTGGGAAAGGACAGCGTGAGCTGATCATCGGTGACCGTCAGACCGGTAAGACGACCATTGCCACCGACACCATCGCGAACCAGAAGGGTAAGGACGTGATTTGCATTTATGTTGCCATCGGTCAGAAGCGCTCCACTGTAGCGCAGATCGTGGAGGATCTGACTGTGGGCGGCGCAATGGAGTATACCATTGTTGTGTCTGCTACCGCTTCCGAGCTGGCACCTATGCAGTATATCGCGCCCTATACCGGTTGTACCATGGGTGAGTATTTTATGCATCAGGGTAAGGATGTGTTGGTGATCTATGACGATCTGAGTAAGCATGCAGTGGCCTACCGCGCCATTTCTTTGCTGATTCGTCGCCCCCCGGGACGGGAAGCATACCCCGGCGATGTGTTTTATTTGCACAGCCGTCTTTTGGAGCGTGCTGCCCACCTGTCCCGGAAAAACGGTGGCGGCAGCCTTACGGCGCTGCCTATTATCGAGACCCAGGCAGGGGATGTTTCTGCCTATATTCCAACCAACGTGATCTCCATTACCGACGGGCAGATCTTCCTGGAGACAGAGCTGTTCAATGCCGGTGTTATGCCCGCTGTCAATCCGGGCATTTCCGTGTCCCGAGTTGGCGGCGCTGCCCAGATCAAGGCAATGAAGAAGGTGGCGGGCAGTCTGAAGCTTTTATACTCCCAGTACCGGGAATTGCAGAGCTTTGCCCAATTCGGCTCTGATTTGGATGCAGATACCAAAGCACGGCTGGCTTTGGGTGAGCGCATCGTGGAGATACTGAAGCAGAAGAATAAAGCACCTGTGGAAATGGCCCATCAGGTTTGCATTATTTACGCAGTGGTAAACGACTATCTGAAGGATGTTG
Source organism: Faecousia sp. (assembly GCA_045652545.1). Taxonomy (GTDB): domain Bacteria; phylum Bacillota; class Clostridia; order Oscillospirales; family Oscillospiraceae; genus Faecousia. The sequence continues at coordinate 5,001 of JAZRUM010000020.1, forward strand.
CCGTCAGCGATATTGAGGAGTTTGAATTGCGCTTGCGGGAGTTTCTGGAAACCCGGCATGAAGGGGTACTCACGGCCATTCGCACCACCGGAAAGCTGGAGCAGGACACAGAGGAAACCCTGAAGGCTGCGCTTTCTGATCTTCTGAAGGAATTCCGAAAGGAGCAGTAAAATGGCCGGTGTTTCTACCAAAGAGATCAAAGGTCGCATTCGCAGCATGCAGGCCACCCGTCAGATCACAAAAGCAATGGAAATGGTGGCAGCGTCCAAGCTCCGTCGGGCACAGGCACAGGCTATGGCATCGCGCCCTTACTTTGAAACATTGTATGAGGTTATCCACAGCATTGCCGATACCAACCGGGAACTGTCGTCACCCTATCTGCAGATGCGTACCGGCAATAAGGTGCTGTATGTGGTCATTGCCGGTGACAGGGGTTTGGCAGGCGGCTACAACAGCAATGTGCTGAAGCTGGTCATGGCGGAGATTCAGAATAAGGAAGCAACGGTGCTTCCCATCGGCAAGAAAACAGCGGAGTTTTTCCAATCCCGTAAGATTCCCTGCTTGACTCAGCATAGCAGCGAAGCGGCAGCTATGTCCATGAGCGATTGCTTCGCTGTGGCAAAGCAGCTGTGTAAGCTGTTTAAGAACGGCACGTACGATGGGGTGTATGTCACATATACCAACTTCGTTTCTGCTTTATCGCAGACGCCGGGCACGCTGCGGCTGCTGCCGCTGATCCGGCAGGAATCGGAAAGAGGAAAAACAGCGATGGATATTGTCTATGAGCCGGACAGTGAGCAGGTTTTTGAGGCCATTATCCCCCAGTATGTAGGCGGTGTTCTGTACGGAGCGCTGTGTGAAAGCCGCGCATCGGAGCAGGCTGCAAGGCGTACAGCAATGGATTCTGCCACCCAGAATGCCGATGAGATGATTGCCGAGCTGAGCCTGGAGTTCAACCGGGTACGGCAGGCTTCCATTACCCAGCAGATCACCGAGATCGTTGCAGGTTCACAGTAAGGAGAAATAACTATGGGTAAAAATACAGGAACAGTGTCCCAGATCATGGGACCTGTTTTGGATATCCGTTTTCCGGAGGGGCAGCTGCCGGAGCTACTCAGCGCCATCGAAATTCCTCATAATGGGGAAACGGTGGTGGCAGAGGTGGCGCAGCACATTGGTGACAATGTGGTGCGTTGCATTGCCATGCGCCCCACCGAGGGGTTGCACCGGGGCATCCAGGCTGTGGACACCGGTGCGCCTACCAGCGTCCCGGTAGGGGATAGCTGCCTGGGCAGAGTGTTTAACCTGCTGGGTCAGACCATCGATGAAGGAGAGCAGGTGACCGATGCGCAGCGCTGGCCCATTCACCGCCCGGCTCCCCAATATGACCAGCAAGAGCCGGCCACCGAGATTTTGGAAACCGGCATCAAGGTGGTGGACCTCATCTGCCCTTATGCAAAGGGCGGTAAGATCGGTCTGTTTGGCGGCGCAGGTGTGGGTAAGACTGTGCTGATCATGGAGCTTATTAACAACGTTGCCAAAGCTCACGGCGGTATTTCTGTGTTTACCGGTGTTGGTGAGCGTACCCGTGAGGGCAACGACCTGTACCGGGAAATGAACGAATCTGGTGTTATCAATAAGACCGCTATGGTCTACGGTCAGATGAACGAACCTCCCGGAGCCCGTATGCGTGTTGCCTTGTCGGGACTGACTATGGCAGAATATTTTCGGGATGTGAAGCACCAAGATGTGCTTTTGTTTGTGGACAATATTTACCGCTTTACACAGGCAGGTTCAGAGGTTTCCGCTTTGCTGGGACGTATGCCCTCTGCCGTTGGCTACCAGCCGACCCTGGCAACGGAAATGGGTGCGTTGCAGGAGCGTATTACTTCCACAAAGAGCGGCTCGATCACCTCTGTACAGGCTGTCTATGTGCCTGCGGACGACCTGACTGACCCGGCGCCTGCCACCACCTTCGCCCATTTGGACGCTACTACCGTTCTGGACCGTGGTATTGCATCGTTGGGCATCTATCCGGCTGTGGACCCCCTGGATTCCACTTCCCGGATCTTAGCGCCGGATGTGGTGGGCATGGAGCACTATGAAACTGCCCGGGCAGTGCAGCGCATTTTGCAGCGCTATAAGGAGCTGCAGGATATCATTGCCATCATGGGTATGGACGAGTTGTCTGAGGAAGACAAGCAGATCGTCAGCCGCGCCCGTAAGGTGCAGCGATTCCTGTCCCAGCCATTTGAGGTGGCGGAACAGTTCACAGGGTTTCAGGGCAAGTATGTTCCCTTGAAAGAAACGATCCGAGGCTTTCGGGAGATCATCGAGGGCAAGCATGATGAGATCCCCGAATCCTACTTTCTGTTCGCAGGCGGCATTGATGAGGTGGTGGAGAAGTTCAGAGGTGAGGCAAAATGAATGCCTTTTCTTTAAAGATCGTCACTGCGGACGGTGTGCAATTTGAAGGAGATGCCCAGAAGCTGGTGGTGAGGACCACTACCGGTGATGTGGGCATTTTGGCAGGCCATATCAATTATGTGGCGCCTTTGGGCAGGGGAGAGGCAATGGTGCTGTTGGACGGCCAGAAGCGCCACGCGGCCTGCACCGGCGGCATGGTGTCTGTAGCAGACGGTAAGGTAACATTGCTGCCAACCACCTTTGCGTGGGCGCAGGGAATCGATCCGTAAAGGTGTGGCGATCCATAAATGATAGAAAAACGGTACTGTTTTGCGTCTTTGCACAGCAGTGCCGTTTCTTGCGTTTTATTGGCCCGGCACACAAAAAAACCGGATTACCCCTGTTTTGTGTCCGTCTTGCACCGCCATGTGTCAGTATGGCGGAGAATCCCTTGGAAATTCAGCATATTCTCAGAAAAAAATACTGAAAATTTGTTGACAATTCTGGAAAAGTGTTTATAATAGTAATCCGTATGAGTACGCAAAATGGTAAAAATATCGCAGATAACGCATCCCTTCAGATGCTGGGCAGCCAACCCAGAGTGGTAGGTGCCAAGCAGATCCGGAAGGCAATGAATGCCGGAATCGCCAAGCAGGTTTTTCTGGCAAAGAATGCGGATCCTGCCATCACGGAGCCCATTGCGGCTACCTGTGAACAGCATAACATTGCTTATGCATGGGTTCGGTCTACCACCGAACTGGGCAATGCCTGCGGCATCGAGGTGGGCGCAGCGGCGGCTGCCATCGTTGCCTGAATCTGATTCTTACGGATCATCCGTGGAATATACATCCACCGTAAGGTGAGAATTGAAGAAAGGAGAAATGAAATGCCTACTTTTAATCAGCTCGTTAGATCCGGCCGTAAGCAGGTGACCTACAAGTCCACCGCTCCCGCTCTGCAGAGAGGTCTGAACACCCTTGAGAACAAGGCTACTACTGTTCCTTCCCCCCAGAAGCGTGGCGTGTGCACCGCTGTTCGTACCACCAGCCCCAAGAAGCCTAACTCCGCTCTGCGTAAGATCGCCCGTGTGCGTCTGACCAACGGAATGGAAGTTTCCGCTTATATCCCCGGTGTCGGCCACAACCTGCAGGAGCACTCTGTTGTTCTGATCCGCGGCGGTCGTGTTAAGGACCTTCCCGGTGTGCGTTACCACATCATCCGCGGCACTCTGGATACCCAGGGCGTGCAGAACCGTATGCAGTCCCGCTCCAAGTACGGTGCAAAGCGTCCCAAGGCAGGTAAGAAGTAATTCTTAAGCCCTGAGCGCAAAACAAATTTGAATTATTCCAAGCCTATTCGCAAGGCTGATCCTTGCCAAGGTTTTTCTATATAATAGATTACCTCTGGCAAGCACAACGAAAGTTACACTTTCGAGTACCGATGAAATCATTATTAATATGAAGGAGGGAAGCAAAGTGCCCAGAAGAGGTAATGTTCCCAAGAGAGAGGTCCTGCCGGATCCTCAGTATAACTCCGTTCTGGTTACCAAGCTGGTAAACAGCGTCATGCTCGACGGCAAGAAGGGTGTTGCCCAGAAAGTCGTTTACGGCGCATTTGAGATCGTTGAGAGCAAGACTGAAAAGAACGGTCTGGAAGTCTTCCAGCAGGCTATGGAAAATATCATGCCCGCTGTGGAGCTGAAGGCCCGCCGTGTTGGCGGTTCCACCTACCAAGTTCCTATCGAGGTTCGTCCCGAGCGTCGTCAGACCCTGGGTCTGCGTTGGCTGACTACCTACAGCCGCGCCCGCAGCGAGAACACTATGAAGGAGCGCCTTGCCGCTGAGATCATGGACGCCGCTAACAACACCGGCGCCGCTGTCAAGAAGCGCGAGGATACCCACAAGATGGCCGAGGCCAACAAGGCATTCGCCCATTTCCGTTGGTAATAAAGGAGTTTCTTTATGGCTAGAGAGTATTCCCTGGAAAATACCAGAAACTTTGGCATCATGGCGCACATCGATGCCGGTAAAACAACTACTTCCGAGCGTATTTTGTTCTACACTGGTAAGAACTACAAGCTCGGCGAGACTCATGACGGCTCTGCTACCATGGACTGGATGGCACAGGAGCAGGAGCGTGGTATCACCATCACCTCCGCTGCTACCACCTGTTTCTGGAAGGGCTGCCGTCTGAACATCATCGACACCCCGGGCCACGTGGACTTCACTGTTGAGGTCGAGCGTTCCCTGCGTGTTCTGGACGGTGCTGTCACCGTTCTGTGCGCAAAGGGCGGTGTCGAGCCCCAGACCGAGACCGTTTGGCGTCAGGCTGACGAGTACAAGGTCCCCCGTATGATCTATGTCAACAAGATGGACATCATGGGCGCAGACTTCTTCCGTGTTCTCGAGATGATCGACGAGCGTCTGAAGTGTAATGCAGTGCCCCTGCAGCTGCCCATCGGTTCCGAGGCTTTCTTCAAGGGCAACATCGACCTGGTCACCATGAAGGCAAACGTCTACTATGATGACAAGGGTCAGGATCTGCGTATTGAAGAGATCCCCGAGGATATGGCAGATATGGCTGAAGAGTATCGTGAGAAGCTGCTGGATGCCATCTCCATGTTCGACGACGAGATCATGGAACTGTATATGGAAGGCGAAGAAGTTCCGGTTGAGAAGATCAAGGCTGCTAGCCGTGCGGCTACCATCGCTAATGAGATGGTTCCCGTGGTTTGCGGTACTTCCTACAAGAACAAGGGCGTTCAGCAGGTTCTGGACGCAGTGGTTGACTATATGCCCAGCCCCCTGGATAAGAAGGGCATCAAGGGTGTCAACCCCGAGACCGAGGAAGAGGATTTCCGCGAAGCTTCCGATGAAGCTCCTTTCTCCGCTCTGGCATTTAAGATCGCTACCGACCCCTACGTCGGCAAGCTGTGCTACTTCCGTGTGTACTCCGGTACGCTGGAGAAGGGCACTACTGTTCTGAACTGCACCAAGGGCACCCGTGAGCGTCTGGGTCGTATTCTGCAGATGCACTCCAATCACCGTGAGGATATCGATATCGTCTACGCAGGCGACATCGCTGCCGCTGTTGGCGTGAAGAACACCACCACCGG
>JAZRUM010000021.1:0-1711 GCA_045652545.1 Faecousia sp.
GCAATCTTCACCGCCGGCATCCCGAAAATCAAAATAGCAACAGTTTTCCTCCAGCGCCAGCTGCAGCTGGGCAGTGTTTGCAAAATAGTTGATAAAGATACCGGTGCTGCCCTTTTGGCAGGCGGCAAAACTGCGGTGGGGTAAAGTTTCCTGCTCCACCTTAAAGCCTTCTGATTGCAACAGCTGGCAATACTGATCAAACCGGTCAGACGAAGCATTTTCCAGCAGCGCTACCCGTAAATCATCGGTTATTCGGTTGTCAAAAAATTCTGTTTCTTCAAAGGCAGGAATCCGGATCATACTGCACACCTCTTTTATCGCTTATTTCAAAACTGTATGGAAAGCTTCTATCCGCTCACCGTTGGCAAGGCGGACATAAATATGGAGGGTGTTTTCTCCGCCCATGTAGGGCGCAATCTTGTCCTCCACGATGGTTGCCCGCAAAGGCACACTGCTGTCAGTGGGATTCGTCTGCAAACTGGGGTCATAGCTAAGAAGCACTTGTCCGTCCGGTGTTCTCACTTCCCCTTCAATAACGCAGATGCAATAGTTGGCATATACCACCTCGTCGCTGATCGCAGAAATTTCCAGATCCGGGTCCTGCTCCAACCGCGTCTGTCCCTTGCTGATCCATACTTCCCCCGGCTCTACCGGGTCTTCGCCGATAAACTCCTTCAGCGTAAAGGGGATATAACCTTTATCCAGTAGCCGCTTGAAGGTATATTTTTTATCCAGCGTGCCCAAGGGGCGCAGGGTTATACCGTTTTCCTGCTGGGTGTTATATTTGTCGCTGCCGGTGCCGTCGGCTCTCTGCTCGTGTACCAGCACATAGCTTTGCGCCGGGTCGATCTCCCCGTTTGCTTTGCGTACCACTACCGGCTCAGAGGAGCACATCATCACATGCCAGCTGGGAGAGGAATACAATCCGTCAGCCACATGCATCTGGGCAAAAGATTCGTACATTGTCTCCGCCCCGTTAAACTCAATAATCTCCGCAGTTGCAGTGCGGGAGCCAAAGTCATGGTTATAGGTGAAAACTTCATAAGTATATGGTCCCACCGGCACAATGTTGGAATCGAACTGGTTATAGGTCGACATATAAACAAGATTATGAGAGTTAGAAACCCGATTCCATGCCTGTTGGGCGCCGTAGGCGCAAGCGCTGGTAAGAATACTGCGCATATTGCTGCCCATAGACGCCACATCCAGCACGCCGGTTTCCTTGTCGTAATAACTTAGCACTTTATAAATATGACCGCCGGAGTGACCGGTGGCATAGCAAAGACCGGAGTAGGCAATGCCCGTAGGCAGCTCCACATCATAGGGCCTTTTCAGAATGGTATATTGGTATGTAATGGGCACATTGGGTGTCCAGGTGAAGGACATATTCATCCGGAAAGCATCCACACAAAGCTGACGCAGCTCATCGGTGGTCATATTTTCGTTGGCGATGGGCAGACTTTCAAATTCCGCATACCAACTCTTGGGGTCTGCCACAATGCCGGCAAAGGGAGATTCCGTAGCCTCGGTCTGGGGGGCAGTCTCAGCAGGCAGGGTTGTGCAGCCTGCAAAGCTCAGCAGCATGGCAACGCATAAAATCAGTGTGAGTGTTCTTTTCATTTTCGTTCCTCTTTCGATTGATAGCCAGATGGTAAAATTATACCTGCAAAATCGCCTAAAAGCAAGATTTTTTCCATATAAAAACAGCAGA
>JAZRUM010000022.1:0-51684 GCA_045652545.1 Faecousia sp.
GCAGAAGTTGGTAGATACCGGCGGACGTGTTGACAGATTTAAGAAGCGTTTCGGTATGGAAGATAAATAATTATTACCGCAATTCCGCAATCGGCCCACAGGGTGATTGCGGTTTTTTTGTTTAGAAGAAAGAGGGGAAACCCGTGGAGGAATATAAAACCGTTGATGGCAGCTTTACAGCAGAATATAATGAAAAGCACTCACGTTTTATAGCAACTTGTTTTCACTGTGAAAGTGAGAGTGACGCAAGCGAGATAATCGCCGCTCAAAAAAGTAAGTATTGGGATGCGCGTCACAATGTATATGCATTTGTTTTGCAGGACGGCACCGCGCGTTTTTCTGATGACGGCGAACCGCACGGAACAGCAGGCAAGCCAATGCTTGATTGTATTCAGGGCAGCGGTATAACAAATATTGCAGTTGTTGTAACACGTTATTTTGGCGGTATTTTGCTTGGTGCCGGCGGCTTGGTTCGCGCCTATACAAAGGGCGCCAAGATCGCCATTGATGCGGCAGGCAAGTCTATAAAACGGGTATGGACGGTGTTGTACATACCTTGCCCCTACACCTTTTATGAACGGGTGAAATTGGAGGCGGAGACTTTTGGCGCGGTGATTCGCAAAACTGACTTTGCCGCTGAGGTAGAACTGGAGATTTTAGTTGCCCGGGAACAGGTGCAAAGCTTTTTGGACAAGCTGACCGATATGACTGCCGGCACTGTGGAGGGCATGGAAATCGGTCAGGAATACCGGGCGTTCCCAGTAGAAAGCAGGGAGGAAGCATTATGACAGTTCGTGAAATGCTGGAACAGGATGAACACGGGCGTTTGGATAAAAAGGCTGCATTTTCCGATGAGACTCGGGGCAGACCCCGGGAGTATGTAATAGACGAAACTGATGTGCGCACCAACTATCAGCGGGATATCGACAGAATCGTTCACTGCAAATCCTTCCGTCGGCTGATGCACAAGACCCAGGTATTCCTGCAGCCGGAGGGTGACCATTACCGTACCCGTATGACCCATACATTAGAGGTGTCGCGCATTGCCTGTACCATTGCCAGAGGATTGCGATTGAACGAGGATCTGGCCGAGGCGGTTGCTATGGGGCACGATCTGGGTCATACCCCCTTTGGACATGCCGGAGAAGGTGCGCTGTCTGAGTGCATCGGCAAACCCTTCCGCCACAACGAGCAGAGTTTGCGTGTGGTGGATCTGCTGGAAAACCACGGCAAAGGATTGAATTTGACTTATGAGGTGCGCATGGGCATCTTGGGTCATACGGGAGACCGAATCCCGGAAACCATGGAAGGACAGATCGTCCGCCATTCTGACCGGATCGCCTATGTGAATCACGATATTGACGATGCGATCCGGGCAGGGATCCTGAATGAGCGGGATATTCCCAGAGATGTTCAGCGGATATTGGGTGAATCCCACAGCCAGCGGATCAACACACTGGTTTGTGACATGATCCTTAGCTCCCAAAACACAGGAACGATCAGTCTTTCCAATCCGGTACAGAAGGCATTGAACGATTTGCGTAGTTTTATGTTTGAAAAGGTCTATCGAAATCCCGTGGCAAAAAGCGAAGAGAGCAAGGCTAAGGAAATGCTCCAACGGCTCTATACGTATTATTATGAGCACCCGGAGGCATTGCCCGGTGATTTTCAGCCACAAATGTCTTTTGACGGCATGGAACGCACTGTTTGTGATTACGTTGCCGGCATGACGGATAAATATGCGGTAGACAAGTATACGCAGATATTTGTGCCTTCAGGATGGCACGTCCGGGGTTGATGACCGATTTATTACCCCATTAAAAGCGTATTCTAAATACAAAAGAAAAGGAGGCTTTGTCATGGCTTTTCCCCCTTCATTTATCGATGAACTGGTTGCCCGGAATCCTATTGAGGATGTAGTGGGCCAATATGTTACCCTAAAACGCTCCGGAAGCAATATGTTCGGTCTATGCCCCTTCCATGGGGAAAAGACAGCGTCCTTTTCGGTGGCACCGGAAAAAGGCATTTATTATTGCTTTGGCTGCCATAAGGGTGGCGGTGCTATCAATTTTATTATGGAGGTCGAGGGACTGAGTTACCCGGATGCAGTGCGCAAGCTGGCGCAGCGTGCGGGCATGGAGGTGCCGGAAGACGAGCAGTACCAGAGCCGTTACCGTCAGCAGGAGCGGTTGTGGGCGTTGATGAAGGAGGCAGGGCGTTTCTTTCATGCTCAGCTTTATGAGCCTGTTGGCGCACAATGCCTTGCCTATGCACAAAACCGGGGACTTTCCAAGGGCATTCTTACCCATTTTGGCGTTGGCTACGCGCCGGATTCCTGGAATATGCTGGTGGACGCCATGCGCAAAAAGGGTTACACCGACCAGGAATTGAAGGACGCGGATCTGGTAGGCGAGAAAAACGGACGGATCTATGATCGTTTTCGCAACCGTTTAATGTTCCCCATTATTGATGTCAGAGGAAATGTGATCGGTTTTGGCGGACGCGTGCTGGATGATTCCAAGCCCAAGTATTTGAATTCCAACGAAACGGTTATTTTTAATAAACGCAAGAATCTGTTCGGCTTGAACTTTGCAAAAAAGACCAAGTACCCATACATCATTTTGGTAGAGGGCAACGTGGATGTTATTACCTTGCATCAGTTTGGGTTTGACAATGCAGTTGCATCTTTGGGAACCAGTTTAACGGAGGAGCAAGTGACCTTGCTCAGCCGTTACACAGAACAAGTTGTGCTTACTTACGATAGCGATGAAGCCGGTCAGCGGGCCGCTCAGCGGGCGATCCCTATGCTGGAAAAGGCGGGGATCCAGGTGAAGGTCTTGCAGATGAAGGATGCCAAAGACCCGGACGAATTTCTGCACAAATTCGGCGCAGACAGATTCAAGCTGCTTTTGGAGGACTGCTCCAATCGGGTGGAATATCAGTTAAACGCCATTGCAAAGAAATATGACCTGCGTGTGGACGATGAACGCATCAAGTTTATTCACGAGTCAGCGGAATTGATTTCCACCTTAGGCAGTGCGGTACAGCGGGAGGTCTACGGTCACCGGATTGCAGAAGCCGGAAAAATTACTTACGATTCCATGAAGCTGGAGATCCAGAAGGCATTTAAGCGTCGCATGGCGATCCAAAGAAAGAAACAGGAAAAGCTGGACCTTGCTCCTGCACGAACACGCCAGCCGGACAGCCGGACCATCCGTTACGACAATGTAAAGTCTGCAATGGCAGAAGAAGGCGTTATCGCACTTGCGATCAGAGAACCGGCATTGCTAAGCCAAGTGGGTGGTCTGACCGGAAAGAACTTTTCCGTAACCCTTTTAGGCAATGTGTTTGACCAGTTGCTGCAACGCTTCAGACAGGGGCTGGAGGTAAGCCTGGGTGTACTGACGGAACTGTCCGGTGAGGAAATGTCTCACCTGAGCCGTATTTGCCAGAACCAACAGGGTCCCGTGAACGAAACGGCATTTCGGGACTGTGTAGCAACCATACTTGGTGAAAATCAAGTAAAAAATATTACCAGTGACGATGATTTGCTGGCATTCAGAAACAAATTAAAGGAAAGAAAAGGGACGAAGCAATGACGCAAACGCTTCCTGAAGAAATGGGCGCATCGGCAGTTTGTGACGATTTTGCGCAGTACCTGAAGGAAATTCGCAGCTACCCCATGCTCACAGTAGAGCAGGAGCGAAGCATCGCAGAGCGCTGCGCCCGTGGTGATGAAGATGCGATTCGCACAATGGTCAATTCCAATCTGCGATTGGTGGTGTCCATTGCCCGGGAGTATGCAAACCGGGGTGTCCCTCTGATGGATTTGGTGCAAGAGGGGAGTATCGGACTTCTGACCGCAGCGCGGAAATTTGACCTTGCCCAGAACTGCCGTTTTTCTACCTATGCTTCTCAGTGGATTCACCAAGGCATCGGTCGTTACATTCTCATGCATTCGGGCGTGATCCGTATGTCCCGGCAGAATATGGAACGTTCCCGCAAGCTGATAGCCGCTACAGCAGCTATGCAGCAGGAAGGGTTAGAGCCGGAGATTGCCCAACTGGCACTGCGTACAGGCATTCCGGAGAACAAGGTGGAGGAAATACTGAAACTGATTCCTAAGGTCTGCTCGTTGGATGCTCCTGCAGGTGATTCGGAACATGATACACTGCAGACCCTTTTGGAAGATGTGCAAGCGCCTCAGCCCCACGAAGAGTTGGTGCGCAGGGAACTTGTTCATACCATGAACACCCTGTTGAGCATGCTCAATGAGCGGCAACAACAGGTGCTGCGGTTGCATTTTGGTATGGAAGATGATACCTTCCACTCTTTGTCGGAGATTGGCAGTATGCTGGGCATTTCCAAGGAACGTGCCCGCCAGATCGAGCAGCAGGCATTTGAGAAACTACGGATGCTTGGTGCTGATTTGGGATTGGAGGATTTTTTGGATGAATGAGTTGGAATTCCTGTTCTCGACGGATGCAGACGGTGACTGGCTGGAACAGTTGCAGCCGGAAACACTGATGCCTGCGTCCCAGCTGTTAATCCATTGCGAAGGAGCAGACGAGGAGCAGTTGGAGGAAATTTTTCTGCAGCTGGAAAGCAAAAATATCATACCGGATGTTTCGGAACTTCCTGCGCCTGCTGTCAGCGGAGAAACAGCTGTGCGGTTAAAACAGGAACAGCAAATGGTAAAACAAGGTCTGACTCCGGAGCAACTGGAGAAAACAGATCCCCTGCGGTTATATCTGGAGGAAGTGGCAAACATTCCGGTTTGTGGCGATATCAGCAGCCTTGCCCAGGAACTAAGACAAGCCAATGCTGCTAAAGATCCTGCAGAAACCCTTCGGGGAAAAATAGTAAACCTGAGTTTGGGTCGGGTCATTGAATTGGCGGCAGAATATACCGGAAGAGGGGTTTTGCTGTTGGACCTGATCCAGGAAGGATCCATCGGTCTGTGGCGCGCCATTGAAATGTTCCGCGGCAACGGCGTGGAATTCCAAGACTTCCGGGATCGGTTGATCCGATTTTACATTGTCAAGGCAGTGGTTTACCATGCTTATGAAAGCGGCGTAGGCGAGAAACTGCGCAGAGCTGTGGAGGATTACCGCGGTGTGGATGAGCGGCTGCTTGGAGAACTGGGAAGAAATCCTACCCCAGAAGAAATAGCGGCAGCGTTGCACATGACCGTGGAAGAAACCATGGCTGTAGCAAAAACGCTGGAAAATGTCAGAATGCTAAACAGGACATTTAAGCCGGAGCCGGAAGAACTGCCACAAGAGGAAGAACAGGCAGTTGAGGATACGGCATATTTCCAAATGCGTCAGCGCATTACAGAATTGCTGTCGGTGCTGCCGCAAGAAGATGCAAAGCTTTTAAGCTTGCGATACGGTCTTGAGGGCGGAATTCCAATGACCGCGCAACAGACGGCTTCCCGTTTGGGAATTACAGCTGACCAGGTAGTTGAACGAGAAACCGCAGCACTGTCTAAGCTGCGTCAGCAAAGCTGAAAATAAAGGAGAGAATCGTATGGCTAAGACGTATTCCATCGCCATTGACGGACCTGCCGGTGCAGGAAAAAGTACCATTGCAAAGGCTCTTGCAAAAGAGCTGGGCTATCGCTATGTGGATACCGGAGCGATCTACAGAACAGTTGCGTATTTTCTGGATCTGTGGGGGGTCAGCCCTAAGGATGTGGACGGTGTCACCCGTTATATTGATGAGCTGACTGTTAACATCGAATATGATGAGGACGGAAAACAGCACATGATCATGAACGGCATGGATGTTACCGATGAGATCCGCACTCAGGACATTTCCCAGAAAGCATCTTTGGTGTCTGCACACGCAGTTGTCCGGGATGTGCTGCTGGATATGCAACGGGATGTGGCAAAGAAGTACAATGTGATCATGGATGGCAGAGATATCGGAACGGTGGTGTTGCCTCGCGCCACAGTCAAAATCTTCCTGACAGCTTCTGCCGAAGTGCGGGCAAGACGCCGTACCGATGAGCTGATCGCAAAAGGACAGAATGCGGAATATAATACCATTCTGAAAGAAATTCAGCAACGGGATTATCAGGATATGAACCGCCCCATTGCGCCTTTGAAGCAGGCAAACGATGCGGTGCTTTTGGACACCTCGGAGTTGGATATCGAAGCAGTGCTGGAAGCTATGAAGAAGATCATAGGGGAGAAGATCTCTTTATGAGCGTAATCGTTGCAAAAAGTGCAGGCTTTTGCTTTGGTGTTAATCGGGCGGTAGAACTGGTGGAGCAGGCGGTCCGGGAGGGGAAACAGGTGTTTACCCTGGGTCCCATTATCCACAACCGTCACGCAGTTGCCCATTTTGAGGCAATGGGTGTACAGGTTCTGGGTGCGCCGGAAGATGCCCAGCCGGGCTCTACAGTAATCATTCGTTCCCACGGTGTTGCCCGGGAAATTTACGAAGTATTAAAAGAAAAAAATGTGCAGATCATCGACGCCACCTGCCCCTTTGTCAAGCGTATTCACGATATCGTCAGCAAGGCAGAGGAAGAGGGCAGACTTCCTATCATTATCGGCACACGTTCCCACCCGGAAGTAGAGGGAATTGCCGGCTGGTGTGGGCAGTGCCGGATCTTTCAAACACCGGAAGAATTGGAAAATTGGGCAAAAAGCGCTGAGGTAAGGGCGGATTTGCCAATTTGCATGGTTTGCCAGACTACATCAACAGAATCTTTGTGGGAATTGTGCGTAAATTTTGCAAAAAAACAGTTTACTAACCTGAAAATTTTTGATACAATATGTAAAGCTACTGAATCCCGACAAAGCGAAGCGGCGAAATTAAGTAAGATTTGTCAAGCCATGGTCGTTGTAGGAGACACCCACAGTTCCAACACGGGTCGCCTTGCCATGATTTGCCGGGAGCACTGCGATAGGGTCGTTCTGGTGGACAATGCATCAGAGCTGGATCCGGAATTTTTTCGTGGTGCGAGCCATGTTGGAATCACGGCCGGCGCGTCAACACCGGCGTGGATTATAAAGGAGGTCAACAAGACTATGAGCGAAATTACTAAGGTTGAGACTGCCCAGGAGGAGAGCTTTGCTGAAATGCTCGAGCAGTCCATCAAAACTTTGAATACAGGAGATAAGGTCACCGGTATCGTCACCGGAATCGGCACCACTGAAGTCCAGATCGATCTGGGCACCAAGCATGCCGGCTACATTCCCTATGACGAAGTCAGCGCAGATCCCGGCGTCAAGCCTGAGGATATCCTCAAGGTTGGCGACGAGATCGAAGTGTTCGTGGTTCGTGTCAACGATCAGGAAGGCACCTGCCAGCTGTCCAAGAAGAAGCTGGATGGCATGAAGGTGTGGGACGATATGGCTGTATGGTGCGAAGAGAAGGCTACTGTCGATGGCACCATCACAGAGGAGAACAAGGGCGGCTTGGTTGCTTCCGTTAAGGGCATCCGTGTGTTCATCCCTGCTTCTCAGTCCGGTGTTGCAAAGGGCGGCGATATGGCCGGCATGGTTGGTCAGGCTGTCCAGATGAAGATTACAGAGGTCAACCGTGCACGTCGTCGTGTGATCGGTTCTATCCGTGCAGTTACTTCTGAGTCCCGCAAGGCCGCTCAGGAGAAGATGTGGGCAGAGATCGAAGTGGGCGCAAAGTACCACGGTACTGTTAAGTCTCTGACTTCCTACGGTGCATTTGTGGACATCGGCGGTGTAGACGGTATGGTTCACGTTTCTGAGCTGAGCTGGAACCGCATTAAGAACCCTGCTGAGGTTGTTAAGGTTGGCGATGAGATCGACGTGTATGTTATCTCTTATGATCCCGAGAAGCGCAAGATTTCTCTGGGCTATAAGACTGCTGAGATGAACCCCTGGAATCAGTTCATGACTGCTTACAGCGTAGGCGATGTTGTGGATGCTAAGATCGTGAAGTTGATGACCTTTGGCGCATTTGCTGAGATCATTCCCGGTGTTGATGGCTTGATCCACATTTCTCAGATCGCTAACAAGCGTATCGGTAAGCCTGAGGACGTGCTGGCTGAGGGTCAGGAAGTTCAGGTCAAGATCACCGATGTGGATGCTGAAAACAAGCGTATCTCTCTGTCCATCCGTGCACTCCTGGAAGTTGAGGATGAGGATGCTGACGAGGAAGAGGCTGTGGAAGCTGCCGAAGTTGAGGCCGAGACTGAGGCTGAGTAATTGTAAACTTACATATCGGGGTCGGTCCGCCGACCCCGATATTGATTTTATGGAGGAAATGATTATGGTCAGACATATCGTTCTGTACACCTTTAAAGAGGGCGTAAATAAAGAGGAAGCAATCAAAATTATCGGCGATTCTCTGCACCCTCTGGTGGGTCAGATTCCCGGTCTGCAGCACCTGGAAGTTCGACTTGCTTTTAACGGCATGGACTATGCCCTGTACTCTGAATTTGAAAGTCGTCAGGCTTTGGAAAATTACGCAGTACATCCGCTGCATGTGGCAGCAAAGGGTAATTTCTCCCATTTCATTGCTACTCGCGTGGCAGCAGATTATGAGGTATAACAACGCAAGGCAAGGAAGATAAACAATAATACAAACGAAAGGACGGATGTGGGGCGATCGGTGTTCGATTCCCCACTGCTTAGTATGAAAGCAATTGTTACTGTTGTTGGAAAGGATGCGGTGGGCATCATTGCAGCGGTGTGTGTACAGCTGGCATCTTACAATGTAAACGTGCTGGATATCAGCCAGACCGTCATGCAAGGTTACTTCACCATGATGATGGCGGTGGACGTGTCTGCCAGCACCATTCCTATGGTGCAGCTGGCCCAGGAGATGGAGCAAAAGGGCAAGGAAATGAACCTTTCCATTCGCCTGCAGCGTGAGGATATTTTTGAAGCAATGCATAGGGTGTGAGAAAATGCTGAATTTTAATGATATTTTATCCACGCAGAATATGATCGACAAGCAGCATTTGGATATCCGTACCATTACCATGGGCATCTCATTGCTGGATTGCACCGACACGGATATCAAGGTCTGTGCAAAGAAGATCTATGATAAGATTACCCACCGCGCCGAGAACTTGGTAAAAGTGGGCGAGCAGATCGAATGGGAATTTGGTATCCCTATTGTTAACAAGCGTATTTCTGTTACCCCTATGGCGCTGATTGGCAATTCCTGCAATGCTGATAACTATGTGCCTTTGGCAATTGCCATGGATGAGGCGGCAAAGACTTGCGGTGTCAATTTCATTGGTGGTTTCTCCGCACTGGTGCAAAAGGGCGCAACAAAGGGTGACTGGATTCTGATGGACTCCATTCCCGAGGCGCTGGCTGTAACGGAGCGTGTCTGCTCCAGCGTCAACGTTGGTTCTACTCGTGCCGGCATCAATATGGATGCGGTTGCTAAAATGGGTCAAATTATCAAAGCTACCGCCCAGAGAACCGCAGATAATGACGGTCTCGGCTGCGCCAAGCTGGTGGTGTTTGCCAATGCTGTGGAGGATAACCCCTTTATGGCCGGCGCATTCCATGGTGTGGGCGAACCGGAGTGCGTGCTGAATGTGGGCGTTTCCGGTCCGGGTGTGGTGTACCATGCGCTGCAGGGCGTCAAGGGCAAGCCATTTGACGAGGTGGCGGAAACGATTAAAAAGACCGCCTTCCGGGTGACCCGTATGGGTCAGATCGTGGGTGTGGAAGCCTCTAAGCGGCTGGATGTGCCATTTGGTATCGTGGACTTGAGCCTTGCACCTACCCCTGCGGTGGGTGACAGCGTTGCCCGAATCTTGGAGGAAATGGGTCTGGAAGTTTGTGGCACGCATGGCACAACTGCGGCTCTAGCATTGCTGAATGATGCTGTGAAAAAGGGCGGCGTGATGGCATCCAACCATGTGGGCGGCCTGTCCGGCGCGTTTATTCCCGTATCTGAGGACGAGGGTATGATCGCAGCGGCAGAAGGCGGTACATTGTGCTTGGACAAGCTGGAGGCGATGACCTGTGTTTGTTCTGTTGGCTTGGATATGATTGCAGTTCCCGGCGATACGCCTGCGTCTACCATTTCTGCTATCATTACAGACGAACCAGCCATCGGCATGGTCAACTCTAAGACCACCGCTGTGCGAATCATTCCTGCCCCCGGCAAGGTGGTAGGAGACCGTGTGGAAATGGGCGGTCTTTTGGGCAGCGCCCCTGTGATGCCGGTACACCCGGAGTCCAGCGAAGCTTTTATTGCCCGTGGCGGCAGAATTCCTGCCCCTCTGCAAAGTCTCAAAAACTAACAAAAAAGACCCTCTTGACAAAAGAGGGTCTTTGTTTTATAATACAATTAACAATTAGGTTAAATGTTAAAGGAGTGATCTTCATGGGTTTGCAGCATACACTAAAAGCGCTGTCTGACCCCATTCGCAGAGAGATTTTGAATCTGCTGAAGCAGGGCAGGCTGTCAGCAGGGGAGATCAGTGGTCATTTTCCGGTCACAGACGCATCTATCTCCCGGCATCTGTCGGTGCTGAAGGAAGCGGACTTGATCCGGGATACCCGGGAAGGAAAATTTATTTATTACGAACTGAACGCGACTGTTCTGGAAGAGATCCTGTTGTGGGTTCGTGACTTGAAAGGAGAGGGCAAGAATGATTAAGAATCATAAATGGAAAGCAATTCTTTCTTCTGTAGTTATTTTACTGCCGATGCTGTTCGGCCTTATGATGTGGGATCGGCTGCCTGCTACTATGGTCAGCCACTGGGGTGGCGACGGTGTAGCCGACGGAACAGCCCCAAAGGTGTTCATGGTGTTCGGTATGCCGCTGATTTTGTTGGCGTTGCAGTGGCTTATACTGTTGGCGGAGACGGTTTTGCAAAGGAATCATCCCCAGAATCATAAAATAGTCGCTATAGTATACGGAATCCTGCCTGCGATTTCATTGGTGGTGCATATCTTTATCTATAGCGTTGCTCTTGAAAAAGATTGGAATCTCATTACGCTGATTCCGCTGCTGATCGGCGCGCTGTTCTTTTTTCTGGGCAATTATCTGCCCAAGACAACCCGTAACCGCACCACAGGTATTAAATTGCATTGGACTATGGGTAATGATGAGAACTGGCAAAAGACGCACCGTCTGGGTGGAAAGCTGTGGTTCTGGGGCGGATTGCTTATTATGGCATCGGCTTTGTTGCCCCTGAAGATCGCCGTTGGTGTGATGTTTGTGATGATCGTTGTGTCCGTTATTGTTCCTACTGTCTATTCCTATTCCATCTATAAAAAGCACAAGGCAGAGGGCATTGAATACGAGCCGGTTTTTAATAAGAAGAGCGACAAGGTGGCTATCTGGATCACTGCGGTGGCAGTTCCGCTGATCCTGATCGGCACCACGGTGCTGATGGTTACCGGCAATATTGAGGTAGCCTTTGGCAATACGGGCTTCCAAATCAACGCTTCCTATTCAGACGATCTTACTATTTCCTATGATGAAGTGGACAGCGTGGAATACCGGGAGTCCATTGATGTTGGTTTCCGGGAAATGGGCTTTGCCTCTGCCCGCCTTTCCACAGGCACATTCAAAAATAAAGAATTCGGCAGATACACCCTTTACGCCTATGCACAGGGGCAAGGCGCAGTGGTGCTGAGAAAAGGCGCCAACGTCCTTGTGATCGTAGGAAAAACAGCAGAAGAAACCAAAACTATCTACGATGCCATTGCTTCTAAGGTTCAATAAAATAAGGAAATCCCCACAGACGATCGTCTGTGGGGATCGTTTATTTGGGGGACAGGTCCACGCTTCGCCTGATAATAGAGAAAGCGGGAACTTGCTTAGGCAGGTGCAGATAAAACTGCATTTGAGGCGTTCTGGGCTCATCCAGTGGTGCGCCGTCAAGCGCTGCCATCGTATCCGCTGTAAATGCAAAAGGCTTTGTGTCCGGACCGACACATTCCAATGCATCGCCTGTTGCAAACTTGTTGCGCAGACTGCAAAGCGCTAAGCCGTTTTCGTCACAGCTTTCCACGATGGCGCAAACCTGACACTGACGGATATAACGGGAATGCTCGGTGTACTGACCGGGGAAACCGTAGTAAAAGCCTGTAGAGTAGATCCGATGGGAGATCTTATCTACCTCGTTGCGCCAGATGGGATCAACCTCCCGGCCTGCGGCTACATCGTCGATCACATGGCGGTAAGCGCCTGTAACGATAGCAGCGTAGTAGGCGGATTTTGCCCGACCTTCGATCTTAATGCAGTCCACACCTGCGTCCATCAGATCACCGATGTGGTCGATCATGCACATATCCCGGGAATTTAAGATATAAGTACCTTTTTCGTCCTCAAAAACAGGGAAGTATTCTCCGGGACGCTTTTCCTCAACCAATGCGTACTGATAGCGGCAGGGTTGGGCGCAAGCGCCTCGATTGGAATCTCTGCCGGTCATGTAGTTGCTCAGCAAGCATCTGCCGGAATAGCTGACGCACATAGCGCCGTGACCAAAGGTCTCGATCTCCAGCTCCTTGGAGGTTTTCTCCCGGATGGTGCGAATATCCTCTAGGGAAAGTTCTCTTGCCAGCACCACCCGTTTTGCGCCCAGATCAAACCATGCTTGAGCACATTCGTAATTGGCAATAGACTGCTGGGTGGAAATGTGCCTTGCACATTTTGGGGCATATTTGCCTGCCAGTGTAAACGCACCCAAATCCGCCAAAATCAAGGCATCCACGCCGGCATCCTGCAACTGCTCCAGATAAGCAGGCAGATTGACTACCTCGTTGTTTCGGGGCATGGTGTTCACCGTCACATGGACGGAAACTCCGTGGCTGTGGGCAAATTCCACAGCCTTAGGCAGCTCCTCCGGAGTAAAGTTTCCGGTAAAGGAGCGCATGCCAAAGTCTGTACCTGCCAGATATACGGCGTCCGCGCCATACAGAACGGCCATTTTCAGCCGTTCCATATCCCCGGCAGGGCTTAGAAGCTCAATTTTCTGCATCAGGAGTAACCCAGCTTTCTTGCCCATTCGTTATGCTCGGCAAGGGTCTTGGAGAACCGGTGAACACCTTCGCTCTTGTCATAGATGAAGAAGAAATAAGTGGTGATCTCCGGATCCAAGGCAGCATCCAAACTGGCTAGACCCGGGTTGGCAATAGGACCTGCCGGAAGACCCTTTGTGGTGTAGGTGTTGTAGGGACTGGCGTTGATTTGGGCGTCTGTAATCAGTTGCCCCTTGCTACGGTAATCTACGTCATACTTGATGGTAGCGTCACTTTGCAGATAGGGGAAAGAAGCACGATTTCGCAGACGGTTGTAGAATACAGAGGCGATGGAGTAGCCTTCGCTGTCGGAAGCTTTTTCCTTCTCTACAATGGACGCCATAGTGACTACCTCCCGGATAGACAAGCTCAGTCCGGTGGATCTGTTCAGCGCCATAAACTTATCGATCATGCGGTCGGTGAAGCGGTGGTTAAAACCGCTGAGGAGTTTTTGGATAACACGGTCAGCGTCATCATTCATATAGAATTCATAGGTGTCGGGGAACAGGAATCCTTCCAAACAATACTTATCACCCCGCTCAATGCCGTCTAAGAACCAATAGCTTGGCAGCTCGCCTTCGGCTGCGTATGATTCCAACGCAGCAGCGGAACAGACACCTTTTTCCTCCAACAGATTGAAGATCTGGATACAGTTATAACCTTCCGGGATCATAACATCCACGGTAACGCGGGAGGTTCCCCGGTAGGAAAGGGCATTGGCCAATGCGTTGTAGTCATAGACAAGAGCCTCGGATTGCGTGCTGTTTTCGCTCTGGGGATTAAATTCAATGGTGCCGATAAGCAGCTTTTCTCCTTTACCGGTCAATTTGGTAAAAAACTCAAAAAGCTTGGGGTATTCGATCAAACCTACGCCCTTTAACTTTTGTGCAACGTCACTGATGTTGTCTTTTTCTGTTATGGTGATGGAAACGGACATGCTCTCTTTGCCCAATGCAAGAACATCCTTCGCGCACAGCCATACGGTTCTGCCCAGAGAAACGCCAATGGCAACGATCAAAGCCAACCACAGGACAGTGGAAATGATATGGGGGATGCCCCACAAACCGTAGCCTTTTTTGGCTTTGGGCCGCAACTTGCGGATGAAAGCATCATTTACAGATTCATCGGCGTACTCTGCCTCAGGCTCGGAACGTTCGGGTTCCGTTGGTGCATCGATTACCGGAGCAGGCTGAGCGCTAAAGTAGCGGGTAGAATCCTCGGATTCTTGTGCAGGTTCTGAATTCCAGTTTTCTGCAAGGGTTTCCTGCACAATGCGCTCTAACTCCATGTCGTCCGGGTGGGTCAATCCAGCCTGTGCAATTGCTTTTTCGTCAGGACCCAGCTCCGGGTCGGCTGAATTGGGAGCGTCCTCCGGAATGTCTATTTTTTTCAAAATATCGTCCAACCAGCCGTTTACCAGACTGGCGGGATCTTTTCTATTATTATCCATATAAACCTCCTGTCAGCGGATGACGATCTGTTGTGCAATGGCATTTGCTGCTGCTTCGCCCTGCAGCGCTTCCACAAGGGCAAGTCCGAATTTGATTGCGCAGCCGGCAGAGGTGCCGGTAATCAGCTGTCCATCCCGGACGCAGGCAGCGTCTGTAATCAATTTTGCATTACCCATGTCACTTTCACAGCCGGGATAGCAAGTAGCATGGTGATCGTCGGTGATGCCCAGATCTGCCAGAACCGTGGGTCCTGCGCAGATAGCGGCAACAAACTTTTTGTTTTCCCATGCAAATCGCAGTGCGTCCAACGCAGGAGCGCTGACACGAACAGCAGCGACACCGCCTAAACCACCGGGCAGAATGATCATTTCCATGTTGGTCAGATCCATTTCTGCAAGGGTAATATCTGCTTCGATGCCGATGCCATGACCACCGTAAACAGTTTTGCCGTTAATGCCTACGGTCAGTACCTGCACACCTGCACGGCGTAGCAGATCCAACGGTGCAATGGCTTCTGTTTCTTCAAAGCCTGTACCAAGAAGCATGTAGACCATATGATTGTCCTCCAGATACGATATTAGCCGTCCAGACACTGTTTGACTGCAGCATAGATCTCGTTATGGATGTCCTCAATGGAACGCATTTTTCCATCCCGGACACACTGGATCACAGTCCAGCCGTAATAGGCAGCAGCTTCTCGCCCGGACTGACGGCAGGTGGCAAGATATTGCATGTCTTTTTCGTGGATATCGGCCTTGGTGTTGGTGGCAGTTTCTCGCCCCCGAAGCATTTTTTCAGTAAAGTCTGTGGGAACGTCCAGATAAATGGTTAGGTCAGGACGGGGAAGCTTTAATTGCTCATATTCAAACGCATAGAGCCATTTGAGATAGTTTTCTCTGGCTTCGCCGGTTTCTTTGGATGCTTGATGCACTGCGTTGGAGGTAGTGTACCGATCAGAGATCACCAGACCGCCGTTTTCGTACCATTGACCCCAATCCATTTTGTAGGAAGCATACCGGTCAACAGCGTAGAAAGAGGAGGCGGCATAGGCGTTTACGTCCGAAGGCTTATCTCCAAATTGCCCTCCCAGATACATACGGATAAGCGCAGAGCTTTCTTCGTTGTAGCGTGGGAAAACAATATGTTTAAATGCCACACCATCCTTTTCCAAATGTTCGGACATCATCCGAAACTGTGTGGATTTTCCGGAGCCGTCAGTACCTTCGATGACAATTAGCTTGCCCATTTTCACAGATCTCCTTGCATACAAAATCTCAACATACAATATAACACATTCTTCGACGGTTGTCCACTGTAAATAACCGATAGAAATACCGACTTTGCTATCTGCTGCGGCAACGGGATTTTGTTGCATAATTGCAGGAAAGGTGTTACAATAAGAAAAAACCTGAAAAAGGACGAATATACATGGAAGAAATTACCTTTAAGGACCTTGGGCTCTCAGAGCAGATGCTCAAGGCGCTGGAAAAGAAAGGGTACGGTTACCCTACCACCATTCAACAGCAGGCGATCCCGGAATTTATGCAGTGGAAAGATGTGATTGCAAAGGCGCCTACCGGCACAGGAAAGACATTTGCCTTTGGCATCCCTATGATCGAACATGTTGATCCCCAGTGTGCAGATGTGCAGGGTTTGGTCCTTGCACCTACCCGTGAGCTGGCGATCCAGATCGCAGATGAATTGCGCTCTTTGCTTGCTTATTATAAGGGGATCCGGGTGGCTGTTCTTTACGGCGGCGCTGGCATCGTAGGGCAGGCCAAGCAACTGGAAAAGAAACCCCAGATCGTGGTGGCAACCCCCGGCAGACTTATGGACCATTATAACCGTAAAAACATCCGTTTTGACAAGATCCAGACGGTTGTGCTGGATGAAGCGGACCGGATGCTGGACATGGGCTTTTTCAAGGATGTGACCCGTATCATTGAAAAAGTAAAGAACCGACGCAATCTGGGTCTGTTCTCTGCTACCATTTCTCAGGAGGTCATGACCGTTTCCTGGATGTATCAACGCAACGAGGTAGAGATCACAGTAGAACCCAAGCAGGAAGACAGACCGGATATTGACCAGTATTGCATTACGGTTACCCCTTTGGAGAAGGCGGAAACGACGCTGCGGCTGATCCGAACACAAGGCTATGAGCGGGTAATGATCTTCTGCAATACAAAGCATATGTGTCAGCGGCTTTCTGATGATTTTCAACGGGCAGGTGCCAATTGTCAGTGCATCCACGGTGACATTCGGCAGAGCCAGCGGGAAAAGACTATGCAGCAGTACCGGGACGGAAAGCTGTCTGTGCTGATTGCTACAGATGTTGCATCCCGGGGTATCGATGTGGATGACGTGGACTGCGTCATCAATTTCGACGTACCCGAAGAAAACGAATACTACGTCCACCGGATCGGCAGAACCGGCAGAGCCAAGCGCAAGGGTGTAGCATGGTCTATCATTGGCAGCTTCCCGGAAAAAGCAAAGCTGGACGAGATCGCAAAGTTCTCCAATTACCAGATCAAACCTATGACATTTGATGCAGATGGGAACTTGACAGAGGAAGAAGTAAAAGCGCCTGTTGCCCCCAAAAGGAGATTCCGTTGACATCCGGTGAGCAGGGATTCCTGCTGCTGACCGGCTATCTGGGAGATCCGCAACGCAGACCACTGACAATCCCGCAGTTTCGGGAGTTAAGCAAACGGATGCAACAGATGATCAGACCTGAGCAGGATCGGGATATAAACGAGGAAGATCTGGTTGCGATCGGCTGTAACCATGGGTTTGCCCGTCGTGTACTGTTGCTGTTATCCCAGACGGAACAATTGAATTGGTATCTGAACAAAGGAAAACGTGCAGATTGTGTTCCTGTTACCAGGGTTACCGAGGGTTATCCGGTGGAAGTACGGAAACGACTTGGACTGGAGGCACCGGGCGTTTTATGGGCAAAGGGTGATCTGTCCTTGTTAAATACACCTAAGATCGCTTTGGTTGGCAGCAGAGATTTGGGCGAGGAAAACCGCATTTTTGCTGAAAATGTGGGCAAGCAGGCGGCATTGCAAGGCTACACCGTGGTGTCCGGAAACGCAAGAGGCGCAGATTCCACTGCCCAGGAATGCTGCCTTGCCAGTGGCGGAAGCGTGATCTGTGTCGTGGCAGATGCATTGGAAAAACACCCTGTACGGCAGAATGTGTTATATCTTTCTGAGGACGGATTTGACATTGTGTTTTCTTCTCACCGGGCACTGCAGCGCAATCGAATTATCCACAGTTTGGGCAGCAGCACCTTTGTTGCCCAATGTGGATTTAAACGTGGCGGAACATGGGACGGAACGCAGAAGAATCTGCAGCACTGCTGGAGTAATGTTTTCTGCTTCCGGGACGGAAGTCCTGCCAGCAAGGAGCTTGAGCAGATAGGTGCTGTACTTATAGATATTCAACAACTGCGCAATATTTCTGAGCTGAAGCCTTCTATTATGAATTTTATTGACCAATGATGGTAAAAACTATCATTGGTCAAATTTTATATACCGGAGGTTTTTATGTGCGGGATTGTAGGATATACAGGAAAGGAACAGGCGGTGCCTATTCTTCTGGATGGTCTGACTAAACTGGAATACCGCGGATATGACTCTGCTGGTATTTGCGTGTGCGAAAAAGAACAGATGCATCTGGTCAAAGCGAAGGGAAAATTGGAAAACCTAAAGGAGAAAATAGGGGACACAGCGAAGTTCACAGGAACAGCCGGAATCGGTCACACTCGTTGGGCGACCCATGGTGCACCGTCAGATAGAAACAGCCACCCTCACATGTCGGATTCCGGGAAAATTGCATTGGTCCATAACGGAATTATTGAAAATGAAGCGGCGTTACGTTGCCGGCTGAAAAAGAAAGGGGTCCGGTTTTATTCAGAAACGGACACGGAGGTTATCGCCAATTTGGTGGGGGTTTATTATGATGAATCCAAGGATTTTTTGCAGGCGGTGCGTTGCGCTATTGGGCAACTGGAGGGTAGCTTTGCCTTGGGAATCATGTGTTGCGACCATCCCGGTACCATCATTGCTGTCAAAAAGGATTCACCTTTAATTTTCGGTTTTGGTGAGGAAGGCAATTTTATTGCATCAGACACATCCGCACTCATAAAATATACCCGCACGGTCACGTATTTAAATGATGGAGAGCTTGCGATATTTACAGGGGACGCGGTCCGGTTCTATAATGCTTTTGGAGAACCGGTGGAAAAGCAGAAAGAGGTAATTCGCTGGAAATCTGCTGATGTACAGAAGAGCGGTTATGCGCATTTTATGCTGAAAGAGATTATGGAGCAGCCACAGGCGCTCCGGGATACTTTGCGTCCACGCATTGATCAAAAGGGCATCCTACTGGACAACCTTTCCTTGGATAAAAGCTTTTTACAAAAGATCAAAAAAATTTATTTTGTAGCCTGTGGATCGTCTTACTATGCGTCTGTTTTAGGAAAATATTTGATGGAACAATATTGCCGCATTCCTGCAGAAGCGGTGATTGCGTCAGAATTTCGCTATGCAGATCCGGTGCTCGATGAAAAGGATCTGGTAATATTTTTTAGTCAATCCGGAGAAACAGCAGATACCATTGCTGCCCTGAAAGAGGCAAAAAGACGGGGAGCGCATACGCTTGCCATTGTCAATGTGGTCGGTTCTGCTATGGCAAAGGAAGCAGATCAGGTGCTCTATACTTGGGCAGGACCGGAGATTTCGGTGGCCACCACGAAAGCGTTTTCTACGCAACTGGCAGCGCTGTGGTTGCTCACTACCCACATCGCACAGCAGTTAGGTACGGTTTCAAATCAGATGTGCGAAGAATTGCTTACAGCATTTGCACAGTTTCCGGATACAGTAAAACAAATACTATCCAATGAGAATATGCAAACGTACCAGCTTTATGCCAATCGTTATTACCAACACCAAAATGTTTTCTATATCGGCAGAAATATGGATTATGCAGTGTGCCTGGAAGGAAGTTTGAAATTAAAGGAAATTGCATATATGCACAGTGAAGCATACCCGGCAGGAGAACTGAAGCACGGGCCTATCTCGTTACTTGAGCAGGGGACATTGGTGGTTGCGATAGCCACGGTTGAGCAGTTGCTGGATAAAACGTTGGCAAATATCCGTGAGGTGATGGCACGGGGCGCACAAGTGTTGTGTATCACACTGGAGGGGATGGAGGAGCGATTTCGTGAGGTTACGGATAATGTAATTTCTGTTCCGAAAACCCACCCAATGCTGCAACCGGGATTGAGTCTGATTCCGTTGCAGTTGTTTGCTTACTATGTGGCGGTTTCCCGAGGGTGCGATGTGGACAAACCTCGCAACCTGGCAAAATCTGTCACTGTGGAATAATGGTGTTTATTTGATATTGGAACGTTAAAACCTCCGGCTCACTCACTAAGCCGGAGGTTTTGATTACAATGTAGCAGCCATGACGGCCTTTATGGTGTGCATACGATTTTCTGCCTCGTCAAAGACGATGGAACGGTCACTTTCAAATACCTCGTCGGTGACTTCCATACAGTCAATGCCAAACTTCTCGTAGATCTGCTTACCAATGGTGGTGTTCAGATCGTGAAAAGCGGGCAGACAGTGCATAAACCGGCATTGGCTGCCGGCAGCATCCATCAGCTGCTTGGTCACCCGGTAGGGGGTCAGCTCTGCAATGCGATCCTGCCACACAGAATCCGGCTCACCCATAGAAACCCACACATCGGTGTAGATCACATGTGCGCCTTTAACTGCGGTCATGGGGTCGGTGTTGAATTCCAGAACCGCACCGGTTTCGGCAGCAATGGCTTGGCAGGCTTCGATCAAGGCCTTGTCCGGGAAATACTTTTCCGGGGCACAGGCAACAAAGTGCATGCCCATTTTTGCGCAGCCAACCATCAGAGAATTGCCCATGTTGTACCGAGCATCGCCCATGTACACCAGTTTTTTTTCCTTTAGATCACCGAAATGTTCTTGGATAGTCAAAAAGTCTGCCAAAATCTGGGTGGGGTGGAACTCGTTGGTGAGGCCGTTCCAAACAGGAACGCCTGCGTGCTTTGCCAGCTGTTCTACCAGCTCCTGACCAAAACCACGGTACTCAATGCCGTCAAACATGCGACCCAACACCCGGGCAG
This sequence comes from Faecousia sp., assembly GCA_045652545.1. Classification (GTDB taxonomy): domain Bacteria; phylum Bacillota; class Clostridia; order Oscillospirales; family Oscillospiraceae; genus Faecousia. The sequence continues at coordinate 20,611 of JAZRUM010000022.1, forward strand.
TATCGGCAATGGATTCCTTTTTGCCCATTTGGGAACCGGTAGGACCCAAGTAGGTGCAGCCCATGCCCAGATCCGCAGCGGCTACCTCAAAAGCGCAGCGGGTACGGGTGCTGTCCTTTTCAAAAAGCAGGACAATGTTTTTGCCTTCACACAGCCGGTGGGGGATGCCTGCTTTTTTCTGCACCTTTAGTGTGGCAGCAAGTTCCAAAAGAGCGCCGATCTCTTCAGGAGTATAATCTAAAAGCTTTAAAAAATGCCGGTTTTTAAAATCCATAATAGCCTCCAAAACACGATTATTTACATGCGCGTTTGATAATCTCCACTGCCTTTTGCAGCTGTTCCATGGGAATATTCAATGCCGGCAGCAACCGAACTTTGTCCTTAGCGGTGAGAGCCAGTACGCCCTGTTCTATACAGGCGGCAACCACTTCTTTGTTGCTTTTTACGGTTTTTATACCGATCATCAGTCCCATGCCGTTAACCTGTTCGACACCTTCAGCGCCTTGCAGTTCCCGGAAAATATAGTCGCTCTTTTCCTGAACCTGCGCCAACAGCGCATCGTCCAGCCGCTGCATTACACTTAACGCACCGGCGCAGCACACCGGATTGCCACCGTAAGTAGAGCCTTGATCTCCCGGCTGCAGAACGGACTCCAGTTTTTTGGAGACCATGGTAGCGCCGATGGGCAGACCGCCGCCCAGACCTTTTGCAGTGGACACGATATCCGGGGCGATGCCGAAGTGCATATAGGAATACAGTTTGCCTGTGCGTCCATTACCGGTCTGCACCTCGTCGATTATCAGAGGGATATCTTGCTGGTAGCATATCTGGGCAACACCTTCAACGAATTCTTGGCTCAGGGGCATCACACCGCCCTCGCCCTGGACACATTCCAGCAGGATGCCTGCGGTGGGATATTCAGCAACCAGCTTTTGAAGTCCATCCAGATCACCGACTGCCACATGATGGAAGCCGGGGGTCAGCGGTTGGAACAACTGGTGAAAGTGCTCCTGACCGGTTGCAGCAAGGGTAGTCAGTGTCCTGCCGTGGAAGCTGTTTTCCAATGTAATGATATGATAGAATTCCTTGCCCTTTTTCTCCATGGAGTATTTCCGGGCGTACTTGATGGCACACTCATTGGCCTCAGCGCCGGAGTTGCAGAAGAAAACCTTTGCCATGCCCGTTTTTTCGCATAACAGCTGCGCCAGCTTAGCGCAGGGAGAGGTATAGTACAGATTGGAAACGTGCTGCAGTGTACCCAATTGGGCGGTGACCGCAGCCATCCACTGCTCATCGGCAATACCAAAGCAGGTGACACCGATTCCGGAGGTCAGATCAATATATTCCTTTCCGTCAGCGCCTTGCAGCAAGCAGCCTTTGCCGGAAACCAGTTCCACCGGAAAACGCCCATAAGTGGGAGCAACATATTCTTTATCCAGAGCAATAATGTCCATAAAATCAGTCCTTTGTCACCATAGTGCCGGCGCCTTCGTCGGTTAACAGCTCCATCAAAATGGAGTGGGGGATGCGGCCGTCCATGATGACCACATTGCGCACACCGTGACCGATGGCTTCAATACAACAGTCAACCTTGGGAATCATGCCACCGGAAACAACACCCTCATCATACAGCTTTTTTGCTTCTGCCACACTCACGTGGGGAATCAGGGTAGAGGGATCCTCTTTATCCCGGAGAATACCGGCAATATCCGTCATCATGATCAGCCGTTCTGCCTCCAGCGCGCCGGCAATGTATGCGGCAGCGGTGTCACCGTTAATGTTGTACACATTGCCTTGCCGGTCGCTGGCAACGGTGGAAACTACCGGGATATAATTCTTCTCCAGCAAGTCTGTTATGGGCTGGGTGCGGATCTTGGTGATTTCGCCTACGTAACCCAGCGCTTCGTCCTTGACAGTCGCTTCAATGATACCACCGTCGATACCGGACACACCAACAGCGTGACCGCCCTTTGACTGGATCAGATTTACCAGATCTTTGTTGACTTTGCCTGCCAAAACCATTTGCACGATATCCACGGTTTCTTTATCTGTGACACGCAGACCGTTTACAAACACGGCTTCTTTTCCAAGCTGCTTCATCATGCCGCTGATTTCCGGTCCACCGCCGTGGACCAGCACAACTTTCACGCCGATGAGCCACAGCAGGGCGATGTCCTCCATGACCTGCTGCTTCAGCTGTTCGTTGACCATGGCATTGCCGCCATATTTAATCACGACGATCTTGCCACTGTATTTTTTGATGTAAGGCAGAGCAGCGGTCAAAACCTCTGCCCGTTCTGCGTTGGTAAATTCGTTATGTATCATGTTCTGTAATCTCCGTTGATCTTTACATAATCGTAAGTCAGGTCGCAACCCCATGCAGTAGCACCATAAGGACCGTCACCAAGATTTACAAGGATCTCGATTTCCTTTTCCAGCAGAATCTCTTTGGCAAGCTCCTCACTAAAGAGTATGCTGCTGCCGCTTTTGCAAACCTCTACGGTGCCCTTTTGGGAGCGGAAGGAAACGTCGATCTTGTTGATGTCTACGTCTGCGCCGCTGTAGCCGATAGCGCAGAGCACTCTGCCCCAGTTGGCGTCGGCGCCGAACATAGCCGCTTTCAAAAGACTGGAACAGACGACGCTCTTTGCTGCCTTTTGCGCAGTTTCCAAGGTATCGGCGCCGGTGGTTGTGCACTCCAAAAGCTTGGTTGCGCCTTCACCGTCGCCGGCAATGGAGCGGCACAGATGCACGGTGATGGTGTTCAACGCTTTCATAAATATATCGAAATCTGCACCTTCGCAGGTGATCTCTGGGTTGCCTGCCATGCCGTTGGCAAGGACAGTTACCATATCATTGGTAGAGGTGTCACCGTCGATAGAGAGCATGTTGAAGGTCTTGGTAATATCACCGGACAGCGCTTTTTGCAGCATAGTCGGACTGATCGCAACATCGGTGGTGATGAAAACCAGCATAGTGGCCATGTTGGGATGGATCATGCCGCTGCCTTTGGCAATGCCGCCCATATGGCACTGCTTGCCACCCAGTGTAAAGGAAACAGCAAGTTCTTTTTTTACAGTGTCGGTGGTCATAATACCCTCAGCAGCTGCCCAACTGTTTTCTGCGGACAGACCGGAAACCAATTCCGCCATGCCATTTTTGATAGGGGTCAGATCCAGCGGTTGACCGATGACACCGGTGGAGGCAGGAATCACATTTTCCGCAGCAACACCGGTGTGCTGTGCTACCAGTGCGCACATGCCCTCGGCAATTTCAATGCCGTTTGCGTTACAGGTGTTTGCGTTGCCGCTGTTGCATATAACTGCCTGCGCAATGCCGTTGGAAATATGCTGTTTCGTTACGGTGAGGGGCGCGCCCTTCACAAGATTTTGGGTGTATACAGCAGCAGCACTGGCAGGAACTTCACTGACGATCACAGAAAGGTCCCGCTTTGCTTTATTGTGCCGGATACCACAGTGAATACCGTTGGCTTTGAAACCTTTTGCGGCGCAAACGCCGCCTTGTACCATTTCCATTTTTCTCTCTCCTTATCGCTTAAACAGTCAAACCGGTGGCTTCCGGCAGCCCCAGTAGAAGATTCATATTCTGAATGGCGGCACCGGATGCGCCTTTGCCCAGATTATCAAAACGGGCGGTGAGGATCATTCGGTCTGCGTTGCCAAAAACACTTACACCCATATCATCCCGTCCGCTGTATGCGCAGGCAGACAGCAGACCGTCAGCATCGGCATCTTCGTAATGAATGAGACCGTCGTGATAATAGTCTTTGTAAAGTGCGCGGATGTCCTCTATGCTACCTTTGATCTGATTGGCGAACAGGGGGACAGTTACCTCCATGCCGCTATAGAAATCGCCTACAATGGGGCAAAAGATCGGTAGATTTTCTATGCCGCATACCATTGCCATTTCTGGAAGATGCTTGTGTCCCTGCGTCAGGGCATACTGCCGGGGCGCATCATACAGCCCGGAACGGGAAACATCTTCATACTGGGCGATCATCTTCTTGCCGCCACCGGAGTAACCGGTGAGGGAGAAACAGTTCAGATAAGCATCTTTAGGCAAAAAACCGTTTTCCACCAGAGGTGCTACCAGCGCAATAAAACCGCTGGCATGGCAGCCGGGGTTGGCGACTCGGGAAGATTCACAGATACGCTGCCGCTGACCGGACAGCTCCGGCATGCCGTAGACCCAGTTGGGGTCGGTGCGGTGGGCGGTGGAAGTGTCAATGATCTTCACGTTGCTGCCTTGCGCCAAAGCAACAGATTCCTTTGCCGCGTCATCCGGCAGGCACAAAAAGGCGATGTCTGCACTTTTTAGTGCATCTGCACGGGCGGAAGGGTCTTTTCGCAGGTCATCCGGAAGGATCACCAAATGCAGATCTTTTCTTTGGTTCAGCCGCTGCACGATTCGCAGACCGGTAGTTCCGGCACTGCCGTCAATAAACACGTTTGTCATTGCAGAACCTCCCGAACATAAGCGATCTGTTTTTTAACGGAGGCAACAGAGGTTCCGCCCTCGCTGATTCTCTTTTCTACACAGGTCGCAAGGTCGATCTCGTGGTACAGGTCCTCAGCAAACAGGGGGGAATATTCTTTGTATGTTTCCAGAGGGAGCTCCTCGAGAACCGTGTGCTTTTCAATACACAGCGCTACCAGCTGTCCGGAAATTTTATACGCGCTGCGGAAAGGCAGTCCTTTTTTAACCAGATAGTCTGCAAGATCGGTAGCGTTGATGAAACCGGCTTGCGCAGCGCGCTTCATATTGGCTGTGTTAGCGGTCATGGTCGCTACCATGGGGGCGAAGACCTGCAGACACATAACGACGGTATCCACAGCGTCAAACAGACCCTCTTTGTCCTCTTGCATATCTTTGTTGTAGGCAAGGGGCAGTCCTTTGAGGGTAGTCAGCAGACCCATCAGATCACCGAACACCCGACCTGCCTTGCCACGGCAAAGCTCTGCCATGTCGGGATTTTTCTTCTGGGGCATGATGGAAGAGCCGGTGGTGTAAGCGTCGCTCAGTTCAATAAATTTGAACTCCCAGCTGCTCCACAAAATGATTTCCTCAGAGAAGCGGCTCAGGTGTACCATCAGAATGGACAGAGCGCTCATCAGTTCCAAAGAGAAATCCCGATCGGAGACACCGTCCAGAGAATTCAGGCAGATGCCGTCAAAGCCAAGGTTTGAAGCTTCAAAACGGCGGTCGGTGTCATAAGTAGTGCCGGCCAATGCGCAGCAGCCGATGGGAGATTGATTCATGCGTTTTTTGCAGTCGCTAAGGCGATCAATGTCCCGCAGCAGCATCATGGCATACGCCATGAGATGATGACCAAAGGTAATGGGCTGCGCCCGCTGCAAATGGGTATAGCCGGGCATGATAGCATCGGCATATTGCTCTGCTTTGTCGGTAACTGCGCAGATGAGTGCGTTGATAAGGGGAACGATCTCCTCGATTTTACTGCGCAGATACAGACGGATATCCAGCGCCACCTGATCGTTCCGGGAACGGGCAGTGTGCAGTTTTTTACCCACATCACCGATCCGCTCGGTAAGCACTTGTTCCACAAACATGTGGATATCCTCGCAAGTCATGTCAATGGGCAATTTACCGCTTTCAATATCCGCAAGAATGTTCTCCAAACCGGCAATCAGCGCATCTGCGTCACTGTCTGTGATGATGCCCTGCTTTGCCAGCATGGCCGCGTGTACCATGGACCCTTGAATGTCCTGCTTGTACATCCGGCAGTCAAAGGGTATGGAGGAGTTGAAGTCGTCTGCGATCTTTTCTACTGCGCCGTCTGTCCGTCCGGCCCACATTTTTGCCATGTTAAGCTCTCCTTAAAAAGCACAAATCGTAGGGGCGGATGACCACATCCGCCCGGGCCGATGTAGTCATCGGCCCCTACAGCCGATTCAATATATTATAACTTGCCCTGCTCCCGCAGTGCCTGCACGGTGGTGGGCAGACCCCACAGGTTAATGAAGCCTTCTGCCTGCTTCTGGTCGTAGTCGCTCTCATCGAAGGTGACCAGGCTCTCGGAGTACAGAGAGTAGGGGGAGGTCGTGCCGGCGGGGATGATGTTGCCCTTGTACAGCTTCAGCTTTACAGTGCCGGTGACATACTTGTTGGACTCGTTGGCAAAAGCAGTCAGTGCCTCCTGCAGAGGGGAGTACCACTTGCCGTTGTAGATCAGGTCAGCGTAGTCCACAGCCAGCTTCTGCTTGACATGCAGGGTGTCCTTGTCCACTGTCAGCATTTCCAGCTGGTTGTGCGCAAAGTACAAAATGGTGCCGCCGGGAGTCTCGTAAACGCCCCGGTCCTTCATACCAATCAGACGGTTCTCCACGATATCGATAATACCGATGCCATTGGCACCGCCGATCTTATTCAGCTCGGCAATGATCTGGGAAGCCTTCATTTTCTCACCGTTCAGACCTACAGGTGCGCCGGCCTCGAAGTCGATGGAAACATAGGTGGGTTCGTCGGGAGCCTGCATGGGGGAAACGCCCATTTCCAGGAAGCCCAGCTTTTCGTACTGCGGCTCATTTGCGGGATCTTCCAGATCCAGACCCTCATGGCTCAGATGCCACAGGTTCTTGTCTTTGGAGTAGTTGGTCTCGCGGCTGATCTTCAGAGGTACGTTGTGTGCCTCGGCGTAGTCGATCTCCTCGTCACGGGACTTAATATCCCACTCACGCCAAGGAGCGATGATCTTCATGCCGGGAGCGAAACGCTTAATAGCCAGCTCAAAACGAACCTGGTCGTTGCCCTTGCCGGTAGCGCCGTGGCAGACAGCGTCAGCGCCCTCAGCCAGCGCGATCTCGGCCAGTGCCTTACCGATGACAGGACGGGCAAAAGCGGTACCCAGCAGGTAGGTCTCGTATTTGGCATCCATCTTCATGGCGGGGATGATGATCTCGTCTACCATCTCGTCCACCAGATCGGCAACAATCAGCTTGCTTGCGCCGGTAGCGATGGCCTTTTCTTCCAGACCTTCCAGCTCGTCAGCCTGACCAACGTTACCGGCAACGGCGATGATCTCAGGATCTCCGTAGTTTTCTTTCAGCCATGGAATGATGATAGAAGTGTCCAGACCACCGGAGTAGGCCAGGACGATCTTTTTGATTTCTTTACTCATGGTAAATGCCTCCCAAAGTATTCTTTAAATATGAGCTGATTATACACCTGAATCCAGAAAATGTCAACGATTTATGCATAAATATTCAACCTTTGTGCACTGTTGACACATATTACTGCAAAGCAAAGTAGATTTTGGGTAAAATGTCTGCTGCAAGTGAGGGGATGGCGGGAGAAATATACATTACAGAATGCATAATTATACAATTATGCAGAATAGGGAATAAGGTTGCGGGATAAGTCTGCGGAGGCTCTGGTTTTTACTTGCCAATTTCTTTGATTCCGTATATAATGAGCAAAAGCCAATTAGGGATATTTACCGGTTGATGAGGTGTCATTATGGAAAAATGGAAAAAATGCCTTTCTTTGTTTTTAACTTTTTTTAAGATCGGCGGCTTTACTTTTGGCGGTGGACATGCCATGATCCCGCTGATTCAGAAGGAAACCGTGGAAAACAAAAAGTGGATCACCGATGACGATATTTTGGAAATTATTGCCATTGCAGAATCCACTCCGGGACCGGTAGCGATCAATTCCGCTACCTTTGTGGGCTATCGTACAGCCGGCTTTTTTGGTGCTGTTTGTGCCACCTTCGGTGTGGTACTGCCCAGCTTTTTGATCATTCTTGCCATTGCATATCTGCTGAACAGCTTTATGGAGATCAAAGCGGTGCAGTATGCCTTTAATGGCATTAACGCCGGTGTGTTGGCTTTGCTGTTTAAGGCGCTTTGGAACATGTATAAGAAAAGTCCAAAGGGTTGGGTTTCCTATGTGGTGATGGCAGGCAGCTTTCTTATGACAGCAATTCTGAAGATCAACATCTTCATCGTCATTATTTGCTGTGCAGTGTTTGGCCTGGTAACGGCACTGTTGGCCCAGAGGAGGATGCAGAAATGATCTATTTGGAACTGTTTTACGTATTTTTCTGTATCGGTGCATTCACCTTTGGTGGCGGTTATGCCATGCTTCCGCTGATGCAGCAGCAGGTGCTTGCCAGAGCATGGGCAACAGAAGAGGAGCTGATCCATTTTATTGCTGTCAGCGAATCTACCCCCGGTCCTTTTGCGGTGAATATGGCCACTTATATTGGCGCTGAAATGGGTGGCGTTTTTGGTTCAGTCTGCGCCACCTTGGGCGTGGTGCTGCCCAGTTTTGTTGTAATTTTGATCGTGGCAAAATGTTATGACAAATTCCGTCAGAGCCGCATTGTGGCCGGATGCATGAGTGGACTGAAGCCTGCTGTGGTAGGTTTGATCGCCAATGCGTTTTTAAATGTGTTCATAACTGTTTTCTGTGCCGGTGGCTTTGCTTGGGAGATTTTTGTGCAGCTTAGAACGTATATCTATCTAGCGATCTTCGGCATTATGCTTGTGCTGGCATTCAAAAAAGTACACCCCATTTTGATCATCTGCCTTTCTGCGGTGATCGGCATTGCTGTAGGCTATCTTGGATTCTAAGGTTTTATCAACTACATAAATAACAGGGAGGGTCTAGGACCCTCCCTTTGACGTGATGCGGCTGAAATTTTGAAGTGTTTTTGATTAGGCTTATAAATGCAGCAAGTAGGTACTTGAAAAAAAGCAGGAATTGTTATAATATAATGTATTATTACTTTTCCCCGTGGAGAAAGGGAGGATCATTGTGCTTCTGTCACGGTCAAACAGAACACCCGGCAAAAGGGTAAAACTGAGCCCTACGCAGATCATTGCCATTACCTTTGCGGTGATTATTTTGGCAGGTACGCTATTGCTGTTGCTGCCGATCTCCTCCCGGAACGGGCAGTCTGCAGGTATCATAACATCATTGTTTACCGCAACCTCTGCAACTTGTGTTACAGGCTTGGTTTTAGGTGATACATGGACGCTGTGGAGCGGTTTTGGACAAACGGTGATTATTACGCTGATTGAGATTGGCGGTTTGGGATTCATGTCTGTGGCATCGCTGCTGATCTTTGCATTGCGCAGAAAGATCGGATTGAAGCAGCGGATGGTGATTGCTCAGGCGCTGAGCGTCAATGAAATGGAAAGCGTTGTCCGTTTGCAAAAATGGGTACTTTTAGGTAGCCTCATCATTCAGTTTACCGGCGCTAGTATTTTGTTTTTACGGTTTTTGCCAAAATTTGGAGCAAAACAGGCGGCAATTTGGGGTGTGTTCCACGCTGTCTCGGCATTTTGCAATGCTGGATTTGATATTATGGGCAAGATAGCGCCCGGTGCCAATATGATCGTATTTAACAGTGATCCGGTGGTGCTTATTACCTTGATGGCGCTGATCGTCATAGGTGGATTGGGTTTCTTTGTATGGGAAGAGGTGGTAACAGTCCACTGCTTCAGGAAATTCAGCGTCTATACGAAGTTGGTGCTGGTTGCTACCGGTGTGCTGATACTGGGCGGTGCTGCGCTGTTTCTGCTGTTAGAATGGCAGAACCCGCACACTTTGGGGCAGATGCCACTGTGGCAAAAGGTGCTCAATGGGTTCTTCCAGTCTGTGACTGTGCGTACCGCGGGATTTACTTCGGTGGACCAGGCGGTGCTCACTGAGGGTGGTAAGGCTGTAAGTATCCTGCTGATGATCATCGGCGGTTCTTCCGGCTCCACTGCCGGCGGTTTGAAAACGGTTACTGTGTTGGTTTTACTTCTGTTTGTTCTGACCCGTGCCCGGGGAAGGAACAGGGTTACAGTGTTTCGCAGGACGGTTCCCCATGAAAAGATCATGGATGCGGCTACCATCGTGACGCTGGTGGTGGGACTGGCTGCCGCAGGCGCAGTGTTTATCACCGCTACATGCCCCGTTAACTTCACCGATGCGCTGTTTGAAACGGCTTCAGCATTGGCAACTGTGGGTTTGACAGCCGGTGTTACACCGCTTTTAACCATTCCTGCGCAATGTATGATCATTGTATTTATGTATTTTGGACGGGTAGGAATCCTGACCATAAGCCTGGGCTTCCTGATGGGAGATAGGGCAGAGGACCGATTCCGCTATGCCAACACAAACCTTTTGATCGGATAGGAGAATGTTATATGAAATCCTTTGTTATTGTAGGTCTGGGACGCTTCGGTACAGAGGCAGCAAAACGCCTTTGCCAGCAGGGATGTGAGGTGCTGGTAATCGATAATTCCGCTGAGCTGGTCCAGGGAATCAGCGACAGCGTGACCCAAGCGGTTGTAGGGGATGCACGGGACAAGGAGGTGCTGCGGGCACTGGGCGTCAAGGACTTTGACTGTGCCATCGTTGCCATCGGCGGCAGCCTTGCGGACTCTGTGTTGGCCACTATGAATTTGAAGGAATTGGGTGTGCCCTATCTTGTTTGCAAAGCACATGATGATACCCACTGCCAGGTACTGAAGAAGCTGGGCGCTGACCGGGTGGTGATCCCCGAAAAGGAAAATGCAGCGCGGCTTGCCATGAGCCTTGCATCCCACAATGTGCTGGATTATATCGAGCTGTCCGAAGAGTATGGCATTATCGATGTGCCGGCTCCTGCGCCATGGTTCAATAAAAGCCTTATAGAACTGAATGTTCGGGCGAAGCTGGGTTTGAATATTTTGGCGATCAAGCGTGCCGGACACATCACTGTATCTCCCAGCGCTGAATTTTGCATTTTGCCGGGGGATATCATGGTGGTTTTGGGAGACACAGTGGCGCTGAAGGCGGTGCAGAAACTGTGACCGAGGAAAGAATTACCTCAAGGAAAAATCCCCTTTTGCAACAAGTTCGCAAGCTGGTGACTTCCCGAAAGGAAAGAGAGCAGACAGGACTTTTTGTGGCGGATGGTACGAAACTTCTGGAAGAAGCAATAAAATGGTGGAAAGACCTGGATACTGCAATCCTGTCTGACGGTGTACAGGTGCAAGTGCCGGAGCATGTACGCGTCGTGCGGGTTCCGGAGGATGTGATGCAGTCTGTTTCCCCTATGCAGACACCCCAGGGCGCGCTATTTCTGTGCCGGTTACCGGAGAAGAAAGCATTTACCCCTAAACCGGGCATGCTTCTTTTGGATGGCATTCAGGATCCGGGCAACTTAGGAACAATCTTACGTACTGCAGATGCATTCCAGATTCCTGTTGCTCTGCTGGAGGGGTGTGCGGATCCTTACAGCCATAAAGTGGTGCGCGCCAGCATGGGCGCGGTGTTTCGCACAGAGGTGCAACAGCTGACATGGGAAGAGGCAAAGTATGCCTGCGCAAAGCAGAACATTCCCATTGCTGTGACAGCACTGAGTTCCCGGGCGGTGGATATCCGCAGTGCGGATCTGAGCACTATGGCGGTAGTCATTGGCAGTGAGGGGCAGGGTGTGCGCAGGGAAATTCTGGAAAACGCCGCCCATGAGCTGATCATTCCCATGAACCCTAACTGTGAATCTTTAAATGCAGCCATTGCCGCAGCCATCGTTATGTGGGAAATGAAATAAACAGAGAAAAAGGTGAGAAAAATGCTGGTACACTGGATATGGTTTGCGGCTTTGCAGGGGATTTCCCTGAGGCAGAAGCTGCAGCTGCTGGAGCGTTTTTCTGACCCGGAAGAACTGTATTATACAGACACAGAGCGTGCGATTCCTGGGTTGCCTGCGGAAATTGCACAGGCATTGTCAGATAAAAATATGGTATATGCACGGCAGATTGTCAGGAACTGTGAGGATTTGCATATTCATATTCTGACTTATGGAGATTCGGCATATCCGGAACAGCTGAGAAATATTCACAACCCACCGCTGGTGCTGTACTACACAGGTTTGCTGCCGGATTTTGGTGCCCAGCCGGTAATTGGCGTGGTAGGTACCAGAAAAGCGTCGATTTATGGCAAGATGAATGCGTTAGATATGTCCCGGGAGATTGCCGCCTGTGGCGGATTGGTGATATCCGGTGGCGCGGCAGGCATAGATACCGAAGCACTGAAAGGGGCTATGGATGCAGGCGCACCGGTGGTCGCAGTTTTAGGCTGCGGTGTAGACGTGGTATTTCCTGCGTCCAATAGGGCGCTGTTTCAAAAAATTAAAGAGAACGGCTGTTTGATCTCTGAGTATCCACCGGGAACAGCACCGTTGCCCTGGCAATTCCCGGAACGCAACCGCATTATCAGCGGCTTATCAAACGGCGTGCTTATAATAGAGGCACCCGCCAAAAGCGGTGCACTGATCACTGCAAGAGAGGCTATGGAGCAGGGAAGAGATGTGTTTGTTGTGCCGGGAAATATTAATGTTTCTACCTGCGCAGGCAGCAATTCTCTTTTGCAAGAAGGTGCAGGCGCGGTGTTTTGCGGTTGGGATGTTTTGAAAGACTATACATCCCTGTATTCAAATGTAAAACAACGAAAATTTAATCAGAAATTATCGGATAACCGCGAACTGTCGTGGGTGTCGGATACAGTAAAGTTGCCTGTTGCCGACAAAAAATCCATTGACAAGTCAGAATTTTATGCGTATAGTGACCAAAGCAGTGGGGCAGTTGGGACAGATTCTTTGCAACAAAGGCTGTTGGATTGTCTAAGTACAGAGCCTGTTCCTGTGGATGATGTGATCGCACAGGTGCAGGAACCTGCCGCTGAGGTTTTAAGCGCGTTAACAAAATTAGCGCTGTTAGGGATGGTAATCAACCATCCGGGTAGACTGGTGTCTGTGAAACGAAAATGATGGAGGCAATCATGGCTAAATCCAATCTTGTGATCGTGGAGTCGCCTTCCAAGGCGAAGACCATTGGAAAATATTTGGGGGCAGAATACACCGTAAAGGCCAGCATGGGTCATTTGCGGGATCTGCCCAAGAGCACCATGGGTGTGGACATTGAAAACGGCTTTGAGCCGGAGTATGTTCCGTTGGATACAAAGGCGGAGCTGATCTCTGAACTGCGCAAGCTGGCGAAGAAGGCCGATGCCGTTTACTTGGCAACCGACCCGGACCGGGAAGGTGAGGCTATTTCCTGGCATTTGAAGGAATTGCTGCAGTTACCGGAAGATAAGACCCACCGTGTCACCTTTAACGAGATCACCCAGAAGGTGGTGGTGCAGTCCATCGAAAATCCCAGAGCCATTGATACGGATTTGGTAGATGCGCAGCAGGCTCGCCGTGTGCTGGATCGGATCGTGGGCTATCAGCTCTCTCCGCTGCTGTGGAAGAAAGTTCGTCGGGGTCTGTCTGCCGGTCGTGTACAGTCTGTGGCTACCCGTTTGGTAGTGGACAGAGAAAATGAGATCCGAGCATTCCAGCCGAAGGAATATTGGTCACTGGAAGTGGATCTGAACATGCTGGGAAAAACCGGTAGCTTTGTTGCTAATTATTTTGGCGGTGAAAAAAAGCGGGAACTGGAAAATGAGCAGCAGGTGGACACAGTGATCCGGGACATTACCGGCAAGGAATTCACAGTTACCAATGTAAAGCGGGCAGAGAAAAAGCGTACCGCTGCCCCTCCCTTTATTACCTCCACTTTACAGCAGGAGGCATCTCGCAAACTGAATATGACCCCCAAGCGTACCATGGCCATTGCCCAGCAGCTGTATGAAGGCATCGATGTGGCAGGGGAGGGCACGCTGGGTCTGATTACCTATATGCGTACCGACTCTTTGCGCCTTTCCGATGAGGCCATGGCAGCAGCGGCAAGCTATATCAAAGACCGCTACGGTAAGCAGTATTACTACGGTAAGCCCCATGTATTCAAGACCAAGTCCGGCGCCCAGGATGCCCATGAGGCCATCCGTCCCACCCATGTAGAGCTGGATCCGGAGCGTATCCAAAGCAGCTTGACGAAGGAGCAGTATAAGCTCTATAAGCTGATCTGGAGTAGATTTCTGGCATCTCAGATGGCAAATGCGGTGTTCGATACCGTGTCTATTGATACTCAGTGCGCCGGTCATGTGTTCCGTTCCAATCATCAGAGCATGAAGTTCCCCGGTTTTATTGCCGTCTATGAAGAAGGTAAGGATGAGGAACAGGAGGTTAACGGTTCTCCGTTGCCGGAGCTGCAGGAGGGCGACTGTGCCAGCCACGGGGAAATTCGTAAAGAGCAGCATTTTACTCAGCCTCCTGCCCGGTACACTGAGGCAACGCTGGTCAAAGCTATGGAAGAAAAAGGCGTGGGCAGACCTTCTACCTACGCAAGCATCGTTTCTACCATTCAGGACAGAGAGTATGTCAATAAGGTAGACAAACGCCTTGCGCCTACCGCTTTGGGTGAGGTGGTCACGCAGTTGATGCTGGAGCGCTTCCAGGATATTATTGATGTGGAATTCACCGCTACCATGGAAGATCGGCTGGACGATGTGGAAGCCGGCAAGCGGAAGTGGAAGGATGTTCTGACTGCTTTCTATAAGAATTTTCATCAGGAAATGCTGGATGCGGAGGCTGCCCTTGAGGGCGTACGCATCAAAGTGCCCGATGAGGTGTCCGAGGAGATCTGTGAGGAGTGCGGACGGAACATGGTGGTCAAGATCGGCCGTTTCGGCAAGTTCCTTGCCTGCCCCGGTTTCCCCGAGTGTAAGAATACCAAGCCCATCGTAGAAAAAATGCCCGGCCGTTGCCCCAAGTGCGGCAGCACCATTCTGAAACGGAAATCCAAGCGCGGCTATGCCTATTACGGCTGCGAGCGGGGCGCACAGTGCGGCTTTATGAGCTGGGATGTTCCCACTGCGGAGGACTGCCCCAAGTGCGGACAGACCTTGTTTAAAAAATCCGGAAGAGGTCGCATGAAGCCTTTCTGTATTAACGAGGCTTGTGAAAACTTCCTGCCGGAGGATAAGCGGGGCTATTATAAGAAGCCCACAGAGCAGGCCGCCGAGGGCGAGGAAAAGAAGCCTGCAAAGAAATCTGCAGCGAAGAAAACCACCAAAAAGACAGGGGGCAAAAAGGCATGACCGAAGTAAAAGTCATCGGTGCAGGCCTTGCCGGTGCGGAGGCTGCATGGCAACTGGCGCAGCGGGGAATCCCTGTAAAGCTGTTTGAAATGAAGCCGGAAAAAAAGTCTCCTGCCCACCATACGGATACCTTTGCAGAACTGGTTTGCTCCAACTCTTTGCGTGGCGACCGTTTGGAAAATGCTGTGGGACTTTTAAAGGAAGAGCTGCGCCGGCTGGGAAGTCTGATCCTTACCTGCGCTGAGGCCACCCGGGTGGAAGCCGGTGGCTGCCTTGCGGTGGACAGACAGGGTTTTTCTGACTTGGTTACGGAAAGAATCAAAAACCATCCCAATATCACAGTGGCTGCCCAAGAGGTAACGGAAGTCCCGGAAGGACCTGTGATCATTGCCACGGGTCCGCTGACCTCTGATGCCATGAGCGATGCCATTGGGGCTTACTTTGGCACAGGTTATCTGCACTTTTTTGATGCCGCCGCGCCTTTGGTCACGGCGGAGTCTATCGACATGGAGAAGGCGTGGTGGCAGTCCCGTTATGACCGGGGAACACCGGACTATATCAACTGCGCCATGAATAAAGAGGAATATGAGGCCTTTATCCGGGAGCTGATCAGCGCTGAAGAGGCAGAGGTTCACGGCTTTGAGGACAAGAATGTGTTTGAAGGCTGCATGCCTGTAGAGGTCATGGCTCGCAGAGGCTTTGATACCCTGCGTTTTGGACCGCTGAAGCCTGTGGGACTGACAGACCCCAACACCGGCAAAGAGCCTTACGCGGTGGTACAGCTGCGCCAGGACAATGCAGCCAAGAGCGTATTTAACTTAGTGGGTTTTCAGACCCATCTGAAATTCCCGGAGCAGAAGCGGGTATTTTCCATGATCCCCGCGCTGAAAAATGCAGAGTTCGTCCGTTACGGTGTGATGCACCGCAACACCTTCCTGCAATCTCCCAAGCTGCTGGATAGGTTTTATGCCGACCGCAGAAATCCTATGGTAGCCTTTGCCGGACAGATGACCGGCGTGGAGGGCTATGTGGAAAGCGCCGCTTCCGGTTATTTGGCAGCGGTGGCAATGGCGGCAAAGGTGCAGGAAAGACCTCTGCCGGAGTTTCCTCAGGAAACTGCCATCGGCGCGCTGGGACTGTATATCAGCGATGCGCGCATCGAGCATTTCCAACCCATGAATGTAAATTTCAGTATCATCACACCGCTTCAGAAGCGGATCAAAAAGAAAGCGGAAAAGAACCTTGCCCTTGCCAACCGGTCGCTGGAGATCATCGACCGGATGATCGCGGAGGGTATCTGAAGAAAGAGGTGCTTTTATGAAGATCATTCTTGACGCAATGGGCGGCGACCACGCACCGGAAGCACCGGTGTTGGGCGCAGTGCAGGCTGCCCGGGATTTTGGCGCACAGATCACACTGGTGGGTATGGGCGACAAGATTTTGGAAGGCATGCGTGCACATAATATTACCGACCTGCCTGCAGGCATTGAAATTGCCAATGCCGAGGAAGTGGTGGATATGCACGACGACCCGGCAAATGTGACCCGGAAGAAGAAAAATTCTTCTATGGTCATCGGTTTAAAGATGGTAGCTGACGGTGAGGGCGACGCCTTCGTATCTGCCGGCAGCACCGGCGCGCTGCTTTCCGGCGCCACCTTGATCGTGAAACGGGTCAAGGGCATCCGTCGGGCAGCTATGGGCCCTGTGATGCCCAATAAGGCCGGAGGCAAGACCGTGATTCTGGACTGCGGCGCCAATGCCGAATGCACGCCGGAATTTTTGCTCCAGTTTGGCTTAGTCGGTTCCTTGTATGCCAAAAAGTACTTAGGTGTGGAAAGCCCTAAGGTGGGTCTTTTGAATATTGGAACTGAGGATTCTAAAGGAACACCTTTGCAGAAGGAAGCCTATGCCCTGCTGCAGAAGGCAAAGGAGCAAGGTCTTGTGAACTTTGTGGGCAATGTGGAGGCACGGGACGTGCCATTGGGCGCTGTGGATGTGGTGGTCTGCGACGGCTTTGCCGGCAATGTGCTGCTAAAATCCATTGAAGGCACTGCAATGTTCATGGGCAGCTTGATGTCCAAAATGTTCAAGAAGAATATCTTTAGCAAACTGGCTGCTTTGCTGGTGATGAAAGATATTAAGGCATTTAAGAAGCTGCTGGACTACCGTGAGATCGGCGGAACCCAGTTCCTGGGCATCAAAAAGCCTGTTATCAAGGCGCACGGATCTTCCGATGCGCTGGCGTTCCGCAATGCAATCAGGCAAGCGATGGATGCCACCGGAAGTGATATTTCCGAAGAGCTGGAGCAAGGTCTGAAGGCTTTGACGGCGGTGGAGGAGCAGGAAAATGATTAAGGATCTGGAAACGGCCATTGGCTACCGGTTTCAAAACATCACCCTGCTGCAAAACGCGCTGACCCATTCTTCCTATGCCAACGAGCGTTGGCACGACAGCTTGAAAAGCAATGAACGGCTGGAATTTTTGGGCGATTCGGTGCTGGGCATGGTCGTAGCGGAGCATCTGTACAACCGCTTTCCTGACAGACCGGAAGGAGAACTGACCCGTATGCGTGCCGACATGGTGTGCGAGCAAGCTTTGGCAGAGATCGCAAACAAGTTAGATTTGGGAAAACATATGCTGTTAGGCCATGGTGAGGAGCAATGTGGCGGAAGAAACCGTGCGTCTATTTTGGCAGACGCGGTGGAATCGATCATTGCTGCCAGTTTTCTGGACGGTGGCATGGATGCTGCGAAACAAATTGTTGAAAAATTTGTTCTGTGCCATGTACCGAAAGACCGGCTTCACAATATGGATTATAAGACGATACTGCAGGAGCAGGTGCAGAAAAAGAAAAATCAGGTGCTTAGCTATGCGCTGATCGGTGAATCCGGACCTGACCACGATAAGCGTTTTATTGTGGCGGTTTTTCTGAATGGTCAGCAGGTAGGGCAGGGCATCGGCAGCAGCAAAAAACGTGCCGAGCAGGAAGCGGCTCGAGCAGCGGTGGAAAAGCTGTTTCCGGAATCCATTTAATGTAAAAAAATGGCTGTGAATTTTTCACAGCCGTTTTTGCGTATGAGGCAAAAAGCATTGGAAAAACTAAAGTACTTGCAAAATTTGTCGGTTCAAGTTATAATAGCGGTAATATAGATAAAGGAGCTGTAGCTATGCAGTCCGTTCAACAAAATGAAAAGCGTTATCGAAAGCCTGCACCCAAGCCAGTCTATGAATTTTTTAAGCGAATATTCGACGTGGTTTTGTGCACTTTTGCGTTGATCGTGCTTAGCCCCGTGTTTTTGATCGTTGCCATTGCGATTAAATGTCAGGATGGCGGCAATGTGTTCTATAGCCAAACCCGTATGACAAAGGGCGGCAAGAAATTTGAAATGTATAAGTTCCGTTCCATGTGTCCCGATGCAGATAAAAAGCTGGAGGAACTGATGGCTCAGAACGAAATGGAAGGTCCTGCCTTTAAAATCAAAGACGATCCCCGTATTACAAAGGTTGGTCGTTTTCTGCGGAAAACCAGCATTGACGAGCTGCCTCAGTTGGTCAATGTGATTAAGGGAGATATGTCTATCGTGGGTCCCAGACCGCCATTGGTGCGGGAAGTGGAGCAGTACACACCTTACCAGATGCACCGATTGGATGTTAAGACCGGTCTTGCTTGCTACCGGGAGTGTTACGGCAGAAGCAACATCCACAGCTTTGACGAGTGGGTGGAATCGGATCTGAAGTACATGCGCGAGCGCAGTATTCTGACGGATTTGAAGGTAATCCTGCTGACGATCAAAGTGGTTATCACCGGAGACGGCGCTATGTAAAATTAACAGCCACCAGTTTTTCAACTGGTGGCTGTTCTTATCTGCTAAATAGCGGTCGAGCAACTTTTTTATAGAGCAACAGTGTGAGTATTGATATCATGCAACCTTTGATCAGATTCAGCGGGGCTACAGCAAGTAAAACAAATGTGGATATGGAATTGATATTACCGTTGATAGCAGTACCTGCTGCAATGATGGAATCCAGAGGCATGCCGTACAGTTGGGAGAATTTAGGAAGTAAATAAACTGCATTAAAGGCACTGCCAAAAACAGTCAGAGCGATCGTACCTGTGATTAACCCTGCCAGCGCAAAGTTGCGCTTTCTGTTGATGTGGTAGATTGCGGCTGCAGGAAGAACCAGAGAACAGCCAATCACAAAATTTGCAAAATCGCCAACAAAGGCTGTACTGGTGCCTTTGAGCAGCAGCTTTAACAGGATTTTTAACGCCTCACAAACTACCGCTGCACAGGGCCCGAGATAGAAACCGCAGAGCATTACCGGCAGCTCGGAGAAGTCCAGCTTGTAAAACCCTGGGGCTAGAAATGGCAGGGGGAAATCCAGTATATGCAGTACTGCCGCAATGGCGGAACAAATGGCAATAATGCAAAGCCTGCGCGTCTTGGAAACCTGGCGCTTTTGCGGCAGAAACCGCTCGATCAGCTTGGCAGACAAAGCTAAAGCGGCAATGATCAGCGCGCAAACAGCTACAAAGGTCAGATTGTCTTTCAGTTGTGTCAACAGTTCGCTCATAAAGATTCCCTCACAAAAAAACGCTCTGGGTAGACCCAGGGCGCAAAGATACGGCAAGACCGCAAAATTCTTCTTCCATCCAGACTTGAGTAGAGGGATGCTGAAAACCTGTTGGGGTTCAGTATTCCTCTGCTACACTGTCGGTATCGGAATCGCACCGATTCAACGCAAACGCGCTCGCGGACTTACGACATACAATCGCTCACTGCCGGTCGGGAATCACACCCTGCCCTGAAGATATGAACTTTTCAACAGCATAGCACATCCGGCACACCTTGTCAAGGCGCACCGGATGTGCTAAGATACGAATTAGGTAGTCTCGGGAACGGTGGTTTCCGTTGGCTGTACTTGCTGGGGCGCGGGTTGCATCTTAAATCCTTGTACAGCACCTTTGGCAGCGGTGTTGGTGATATCACCGCCGATGATTTGGTTCTTATAGACCAAAAGGGTGGCATATACCGGATCTGTTGCGCCGGGGAAGTTGTTGATTTTATATACATAGCGCATAACAGCTTTGCCTGCATACTGACTCAGGTCAAAGCCCTGACTTTTTTGCAGTGCATTATAACGGCTGAATACATCCGACTGCTGCTCGGGAATGCGTACCTGCGCAGATTCTGTAGGGGAATTGCTGACCTGCCAACCAAAGTCAGTCAGAAATTTTACCCGCGCGTCGTTGTTGGAAACGGCTGTGCTGCTGGTCTGCACATCGTTTCCACCGCCGAAGATCAGCACGATTGCAAGGATGACAGCGACGACAGCAGCAAGGATGATGCCGATTTTCTTAATATCCACTTTTGTGGTCATGACCATCATAGAATACTCCTCCTGAAAGATATTTACACCACAACATATTCTGAATTTTGGAAAGGTAGAACCAAAGCAATGGTAAGACTGGACAAATTCTTGTGCGACTGCGGTATCGGAACGCGTAGTCAAGTAAAAACAATACTGAAAGCCGGGCAGATTACCGTCGACGGCAAAGCTGTCCGGGACGGTAGCCTTAAACTGGAACCGGCTGTACAGCAAGTATGCATGTGCGGTGAGCTGTTACGGTCCACAGGACGCACGGTGGCGATGCTCAATAAGCCTGCCGGTTATATTACGGCAACAGAGGACCCGGAAGATCACACGGTAATGGAACTGTTGCCTGCTCATTTGCAGGGTTTGAAGCCTGTGGGCAGGTTGGACAAGCAGACGGAAGGTTTGCTGTTGTTTACAGACGACGGCGCACTTCTTCACCGATTGATCAGTCCTAAAAAGGAAGTGCCCAAGGTCTATTATGCCCGCCATGAGGGGACTGCCACGGAACAGGATGTAAAGGCGTTTGCGGATGGATTAACACTGCGCGACGGCACAATTTGCCGCAGTGCGGTGTTGGAACCGTTGGGAGTAGGAGAGAGCTTGATTACAGTCTGTGAGGGGAAATATCATCAGGTGCGTCGCATGATGGCATCCCGGGGGATGCCGGTTATATATTTGGAGCGCAGAGCCGAGGGGCCACTGACTTTAGGGGATCTACCCAGGGGAGAAGTTCGCATTCTCACGGAGAATGAGATCCAATCTTTGGAAAAATAGACAACGATTTGCCATTTTTTCACCGAAAAAGTGCCATGTTTTTAGGTACGAATTTCTACTTATCGGTATTTTGACTAAAAACGAGGTCGGTTTTTGAGACAAAATGTCAAAAAACACTTGCAAAATGTGCAAAAACAAGATACAATAATAGGGCATATTCATGAGATGCGCTTTTGTGCAAGTTTCTGAGGAGGTTCTAGGTATGTCCAACAGTGTTTTCCAGAGTGTTATGATTCAGCTGAAAGACGTAGCAGATCGTGTTTTCGGCGTTATTGATATGGATGGTTGTGTGATTTCCTGCACAGATGCCGCTACATTGGGTGAGCGCTGGCCTGATGCTGCACTGAAAGCAGCGGGCAGCACAGAGGCCGTTACCTTTGGTCAAAAGACCTTTCGTGGTATTTTCAGCAACAACGGTGTTTTGGAGTATGCTATTTTCTGCAGCGGTGATGACGAGCAAGGCAAAATCTACTGCAATTTGGCGCACATTGCTTTAAATGATGCGAAAATCTTTTATGAAGAGAAGCATGACAGAGCAACTTTCGTGAAAAACATCATCATGGACAATATTTTGCCCGGTGATATCTACATACGTGCCAAAGAATTGCATTTTGCCACAGATGCTCCCCGTGCTGTATATTTGGTCCGTCAGATCGGCCATAGCGATGTATCTTCTGTGGATGTGCTTGCCGGGCTGTTCCCTGATAAGCTGCAAGACTTTGTAATCAGCATCAATGAATCGGACATTGCGATTGTTAAGCAGCTGGCAGCTGAACCCAAAGAGGGAGAGCTGGAAAAGATTGCCACAAGCGTAGAAAAAACGCTGAAAAAGGAACTGAACATCAAGTCCGTCATTGGCATTGGCACTGTGGCATCCCATTTGCGGGAATTGGCAGATGCCTATAAGGAAGCACAGACCGCCATTGATGTGGGCAAGGTATTTGATACAGAGAAGAGTATCATCAACTATGAAAATTTGGGGATTGGCCGTCTGATCTATCAACTGCCAACTACCCTTTGTGAAATGTTTCTGTCCGAGGTGTTTAAAAAGAACTCTATCGATTCCTTGGACCAGGAAACCCTGTTTACCATCAATAAATTCTTTGAGAATAATCTAAATGTATCTGAGACATCCCGTAAGCTGTTTGTACACCGCAATACGTTGGTGTACCGCCTTGAAAAAATTAAAAAGCTTACCGGTCTGGATCTGCGGCAGTTTGACCATGCCATTGTGTTTAAAGTGGCACTGATGGTTCGGAAGTATTTGTCTTCCCGGGATAGCCGCTAGGATTGCTGAGGGTTTGGACCGCACAAAGTGTGGTCCAAATTTTTCTGCAGAAATGGAAAAAAATACCTTTCTTTGGTAAAAATGCTAACTATTTTTCCTAAGTGGGAACATTGACAAAATGGTTCAAAAGTGTTACAATTTGTTACACATATATAATATGGAGTAAGATGACATATGATTGAATTTACTGACGTAACCAAGTCTTATTCTGTCGGCACTCATGCGCTGCGGGGTGTATCTTTGCAGATTGAGGACGGCGACTTTGCGTTTCTGGTAGGACCTTCCGGCTCCGGAAAATCTACCATTATTAAACTTATCACCGGAGAACTGAAGCCCACCAGCGGTACGGTTCATGTTAACGGCTATTCGTTGGAAAGAATCCGTAAACGTGAAATTCCTTACCTGCGTCGAACTGTAGGTGTTGTGTTCCAAGACTTCCGTTTGATCGAAAGCAAGACGGTTTATGACAATGTTGCTTTTGCTATGCGTGTTATCGGCGCACAGGAAAAGGAGATCAAGGACCGGGTGCCCTATGTTTTGGACCTGGTCGGCTTGGAAACCAAGAGCCGCCGTCACCCCAATGAACTTTCCGGCGGTGAGCAACAGCGTCTTGCCATTGCCAGAGCCCTGGTCAATAACCCGTCTACCATCATTGCCGACGAGCCTACCGGCAACCTGGACCCTGCCCGTTCTTTGGAAATCATGAGCCTGCTGCAGGAAATCAACAGTTTGGGTACAACAATTTTGGTGGTTACCCATGAAATGGATTTGGTGGAACGGTTCGGAAAGCGTGTGATTGTGCTGGACGAGGGAATGATCGTCAGCGACGGAATGGATGGGAATTACGAATATGAAAATCAATAATCTGGGATACTTGCTCAAAGAGGGCATTCGTGGAATTTTTCTCCACGGGTTCATGTCCTTCGCTGCTGTGTGTGTCACAGTGGCTTGCCTCTTGATCGTAGGCAGCTTCTCCATTTTGATGTACAATGTAAATATTATGGTGGAGGACCTGAATAAAACCAATGAAATATTGGTGTATATCGACAGCGAATTGCCTGATGCAGAAGCCAAAAGCGTGGGGACGAAGATCAATCAGATTGCCAATATTCAGAATGCGGTTTTTGTTTCCCGGGAAGAAGCGCTGAAAGATTTTATCGCAGATCATCAGGGCGATGAAGCATTTTCCGGTGTGGAAGCAGAAGATTTGCGCCACCGTTATGTTGTGACATTGATGGACAATACGCTGATGAAGGATACAGTCAAAGCCATAGAGGGGATCCCCGGCGTAGCAAACATCAATGCCGCTTTTGAGCTGGCAGAAGGCTTTACCACCCTGCAAAGCGTGTTGCGTATCGCTTCTTTGGCGGTGATTGCAGTGTTGTTGGTCGTTTCTCTGCTGATTATCTCGAATACCGTTAAATTGGCTATGTATGACCGTCGTGATGAGATTGCCATTATGAAGATGGTGGGCGCAACTAACGGTTTTATCCGATTGCCCTTTGTGGTAGAGGGTTTTACTCTGGGTATGCTGGGTGCAGCTTTGTCCTTCGCCTTGGAATGGACAATGTACGACGGACTTGTGCTGAGATTGGAAAGCATTGATACACTCAAGTTATTTAACTTTGTGCCCTTTACGGAATTGTTGTGGCCTATGATCGCTACCTTTACTGCGGCAGGTCTTTTTGTTGGTATTGTTGGCAGCTGGACATCCATTCGGAAATTTATGGATGTATAAAAGCATTTGTAAGGAGCTTATAATGAAGAAAAGAAAACTTTGGGTATCGATTTTTGCAGGAATCCTTGCTGTGATTATGATACTGAGTCTTGTAGTGGGTGTGCTGCCCGGTGTTGTAAACGGAAAGACCAGCTCTTCTGAGCTGAAGGAGCAGCTAAACGCTCTGAAGGCGGATAAGAAAGAGATCGATAAAGAAATCAAAGAACTGGAAGGCCAGTTAAAGAGCAATCTGAAGGATATGCAGTCAATCGTAGATCAAAAAAATACCATTGATCAGCAGATCTTCATGATGCACGAAAAAGTGAACAACCTGAATGAACAGATTGCCGCCTATAATTCGCTGATTGCGGATAAGCAGGAAGAACTGGATCAGGCACAGGCTTACCTCACGGAACTGAACATCAAGAACAAAGAGCGTATTCGCGCAATGGAGGAAAACGGAAACCTTTCTTATTGGTCAGTGCTGTTTAAGGCAAACAGCTTTGCTGATTTGCTGGACCGGGTGAGCATGGTGGAAGAGATCGCCGCAGCAGACCAACGCCGTTTGGAAGAAATGAGTAAGGCTGCAGAAACAGTGGCGGAAACAAAGACGACTTTGGAAACCGAGCGGGAAGGTCTGGAAGAAAACAAAAAGCAGCTTGAGGAATCTCAGGTAGAGTTGGAGGCCAAGCGTAAAGAAGCAGACAAACTTCTGGAAGACCTGCTGGCTACAGGTGCGGAATACGAGAAACTTATCGACAAGGCTGAGGCAGATGCGAAGGATCTGGCATCCGATATTGCAGACAAAAAAGATGAGTACGACGCTGCGGTGAAAGAGGAACAGGAATCTTCTAAGCCTTCCAGTTCCAATTCAAAGCCCGCGTCAAAGGATGATTACGTTGCCAGCAGCGCCAAGTGGCTGGTTCCCTGTAAGTATTCTCGTTTCACCAGTGCCTACGGCTGGCGGGTTCATCCTGTGCATAAGGATTGGCGCTTCCACTACGGTGTGGATTTGGCAGGTTCTAAGGGAACACCGATCAAAGCTACCCGAAGCGGCAAGGTAACAGTGGCTGCATTTGGTAGTTCTGCAGGTTATCATGTGAAGATTGACCACGGCGATGGCTTTACGAGCATCTATATGCATATGACCCACTACATAGTGAAAAAAGGTGACAAGGTAGAAGCCGGTCAGGTGATTGGATACATGGGGTCCACCGGAACATCCACCGGCAATCACTTGCACTTTGGCATTACCTATAAGGGTAACTATGTAAATCCTGCGAAGTATATTGATATTTAAACGTTCTCCCACAGCCCATGTCCGGGCTGTGGGAAATGTCCTTATTTGAGGTGACAGACTATGAACAGGCAAAACCGGATGCAGATGTTTCTGCGCATTCTTTCTTATGTTCTTGTGGCGGCAATCGCCTCCTGTGTTACATTGTTTTTATTTGCCGAACCAAGTGAGTCTGGCAAAATAGAGGAACTGCGCGCGCTGATCAATGCCCGCTTTATCGGAGAGGTCACCGATGCCAGGTTGGACGACGGAGCAGCAGCGGGTATGATCGCAGCCACCGGTGATAAATGGAGCTATTATATTTCCGCGTCCGATTATGCTGCCCATATGGAACAGATGAACAATGAATACGTAGGAATCGGCGTGACAGTATCTACCGCACAGACCGATGACGGTTTTTCTGTACTGGCGGTAGAACCTGAAAGCGGAGCATATGATGCCGGCATTCTGGCAGGGGACGTGATCTGCGAGGTAGCAGGCAAGTCTGTGGCAGAGTTGGGCACTGACGGAGCAAAGGCGTTGATTCGGGGCGATGAGAATACTGTTGTAGAGATCGCTGTTTTGCGTGGCGGTGAAAAGCTTCGCATGGAAGTGACCCGAAAGCGGATCAAGGTGATCGTTGCGCAAGGTCAGATACTGCCGGATCATATCGGTCTGGTAACCATTAAAAACTTTGACGAACGCTGCGCAGATGAAACGTTGGCAGCCATTGATTCTCTGATCCAGCAGGGGGCAAAGGCGCTGGTTTTTGATGTGCGCTTTAACCCGGGTGGTTTTAAAAAGGAACTGGTTGAAATATTGGACTACCTGCTGCCGGAGGGACCTGTGTTCCGCAGCATCAGCTACAGTGGCGAGGAAACAGTCACCCAATCCGACGCACAGTGCCTTGAGATTCCTATGGCTGTGCTGATTAACTCTGCAAGCTATTCTGCTGCTGAATTTTTTGCCGCTGCTCTCAGTGAATACGATAAAGCGGTCTTGGTAGGTGAGGCAACCACAGGGAAGAGCTATTTCCAGAACACTTTTAACCTTAGTGATGGCTCGGCGGTGGCCTTGTCCGTGGGCAAATACTGCACACCCAACGGTGTCAGCTTGGCAGAGGTCGGCGGACTGAAGCCGGATGTGGAAGTTCCGGTAGACGAGGACACGTGGAACAAACTCTACGCTGCTGCTGTTGAACCCGCCGATGACCCCCAAATTCAGGCAGCCATTGCAGCGTTGCAGAAATAATCCGCACTTGACGGAATTGGGTTTTTCCTCTATAATATTTGGAGCTATTGAAACTTTGACTGAGAAAGGACGTTTATCATGGCAAAGGAATTTAAAATTACAAGTCTGCGTCTGGCAGAGCTGGAAAAAGAACTGAATTATTTAAAGACCACCCGTGAGCGTGAGATCGCTGCAATGATCGCAGAAGCTCGCTCCTACGGTGACTTGTCCGAAAACTCGGAGTACGATGCCGCTAAAAATGAGCAGGCAAAGCTCTACGGACGCATTGCAGAGATCGAGGATATTCTGTCCCACGCAGTGATTATCGAGGACGAAAACGAAGCATCCGGCCGTGTGGGTCTGGGCTGCCGCGTAACCGTTGAGGACCTGCAAACCGGCGAGCAGACTGAGTATCGGATCACCGGTTCTCAGGAAGCTAACCCCATGGAGAACAAGCTGTCTGACGATTCTCCCTTTGGTCGTGCTGTGGTTGGTAAGGAAGAAGGAGAGACCTTTATGGTCATCGCACCTTCCGGTTCCTACGAAATGAAGGTCGTTTCCGTTACAAGAGAGGGTTAATTATGGCTAAGTTTGAACCCCAGGTCGAGATGTCCTATGGCGATCAGGTCCAAGTTCGTCGGGATAAGCTGGCTGCTTTGCAGGCAGAGGGCAGAGACCCCTTCCTGCAGACAAAATTTGATTTCAATGCGGATTCCGCTGCTATCAAGGCTGATTATGAAGGCTTTGAGGGCAAGGTTGTCCGTATCGCAGGCCGCCTGATGAGCAAGCGCGGTCAGGGCAAGGTCATGTTCTGTGACCTGCAGGACTCCACCGGCCGTATCCAGCTGTTTGTCAAAATTGACGAGCTGGGCGAGGAGGAGTATGCCCGTTTTAAGAAGAACGATATCGGCGATATTGTAGGCGTGGAAGGCGAAGTGTTCAAGACCAAGACCGAGGAGATCTCCGTCCGGGCAAAGACCGTGACACTGCTGTCCAAGTCCCTGCTGCCTCTGCCCGAAAAGTACCACGGCCTGACCGATAAGGAGATCCGTTTCCGTCAGCGTTATGTGGATCTGATGGTCAACCCCGAAGTAAAGCAGAATTTTATCGTCCGTTCCAAATTTATTAAGTTCATGCGTAACTACCTGGATAATATGAACTACATCGAGGTAGAGACCCCCGTGCTGAATACCATTGCCGGCGGCGCATCTGCCCGTCCTTTCATTACCCATCACAATACGCTGGATATCGATATGTTCATGCGTATCGCCACCGAGCTGCCGCTGAAGCGGCTGATCATCGGCGGTATGGACCGTGTGTATGAGATCGGCAGAATTTTCCGTAACGAGGGCATGGACCCCAAGCACAACCCGGAGTTTACCACTGTGGAGCTGTATCAGGCTTATGCAGATTTCCATGACATGATGGACATTGCAGAAGGCATTATTTCCGGCGCTGCCAAGGAAATCTTGGGTACTTACAATGTGCAGTGGTTGGGCGAAGAGATAGACCTGACGCCCGGCTGGCGCCGATTGACCATGGTGGACGCCGTCAAGGAATATGTAGGCATCGACTTCGGCGCCATCACCGACGATGCAGAGGCTGTGGCTGCCGCCAAAGCAAAGGGCGTGGAGCTGAACGAGGCTGCCGAGCAGACTTGGGGCAATGCGTTGTACGCTTGCTTTGTTCAGAGAGTGGAAGAGCATCTGATTCAGCCTACCTTCATCACCATGTACCCTGTGGAGGTCAGCCCCCTGACCAAGCGCAGTCCGGAAGATCCCCGCTTGACCGAGCGTTTTGAGCTGTTCATTTGCCACAGCGAGTTGGCAAACGCCTATTCTGAGCTGAACGATCCCATTGATCAGCGGGAGCGTTTCATGAAGCAGGTGGAGCAGCGTGAGCGGGGCGACGACGAGACCGAAATGCTGGACGAGGATTTCCTCAACGCAATGGAATACGGCATGCCTCCCACCGGCGGCATGGGCATCGGCATTGACCGCTGTGTCATGCTGCTGACCAACAACGACACCATCCGCCAGGTCATCCTATTCCCCACGATGCGGCCCCTGGAGTAAAAACCCTTAGAGCCACAACACTTTTTCGGCTCTCACACTTTGGTTGACAACAAATTGACAACAATTTCGCATGTTTTTAAAAATGCGATATGATGCAGGATGACAAACTGTCAGATCTAAATACGGTATAGCACGAGCTATTGAGGACACTTTCTGGACGATTTTCAGAAAGTGTCCTTTTCTTTTTGCAGGTTGCAGCCTCTGTCTTGACAAATTCTTATAGGAAAGGATTTAGCCAAATGATTAGCGAGCAGACAAAAGAATACTATCAGCTTGGTAAGAAAAATGATGTGCGTGAAAGCGCCAAAAGACTTCGGCGGCAATTCCTGCGGTACAAGGATGCGGAGATCGTGTACAGTATTCAGCATAAGAAGCTGTTAGAGATGGCAGGTAAGGCTGGTGCTATCTACCGGATTGATGGAACGGTGCTGATTAACCGAGATCTGTTTGATCAGTACCTGGAGCAATTTCATGAACCAAGCACTCTTCCTCCTGAGGAGGGTGTACAATGAGCGGTAATCTGTGGATGTTTTCAGACAAACTGGACGATGAGGATATTGAAATTCTCAAACATGAGTTCATTACCTATTATCAAGGTGCAGACTACTATGGTCTGGGGTTGAAGATGTTCACCAGATTGGCTCATGAAGCCGGTGCAGTATATAAGATTGGTAAAAAGGTGCTGATCCGGCGAACTATCTTTGATGAATACCTGCGCAAACTCTATCGCATAGAGCAGGAAGAGGAGGCACGCAAGACGGATGGAAAAGAAGCCTCTATGCGGCGAGGAACGCTTGTCCTGCGTACAGAAAGCGGCCGGATGGATATCCGGTTTAACTTGGATGAATACCACGGAGAGCTTCTCTGTGGCACTAGGATGGACGTTTTGATTGATGAGGAATGGGTTCCTACCAGGATCGAAATGGCCGATGACTGGTTCTTGGTTGGCATTGACACAGAAAACATAGCCGGACTGACAGTCCGAGTCAAACGGTAACAGATATATTAACTCCGGATAAGTTAATCCGGAACCCCTAAAGGAGGTGGGAAAATAAATATATTCCTGGGCGTGAAAAGCCCCTAACAATTTGATAAAAGTGCAACTTTCCAAATCCTGCCACACAGGTTTGGAGTACCGGGCGGTAACTGTCACACCGCCCGGTATTTTTATATCAAGATATATTTTGGAGGAGCATATGAATACAGGGACACTGGTTCGGCAACGCGGATCGGATTGTTTGGATATCCGCTTTGGTTTATACGATTATCACGGCGGTCTCCAATGCGGAGAAACTTTAGATGTAAAGATCAGCGGCAAATGGGTCCCCACCCGAATTGAAATGGGCGAAGATTGGTACTTAGTAGGTATCGATGTGGACGATCTGATAGGATTGATCGTCAGAATCTAGATAGTTCAGCATGGCCAGCAGGGGAAATCTTGCTGGCTTTTTCTATTTCGAAGACAAGGAGGATGGCGGTATGAAGTGCCTGCGCAAGTATGAGTGGGTAAAGCTGCCCCGGAACTATCCGGACATGGGCAAGGGCCTTATGGGCTACTGGGCGAAGCTGGCGTCTCGTGCCGCTTTTCGGAAAGGCAATGCGACTTACTGTGGCCATATTAACGCTGTAACACCCGGAATGTGGGCGGGAGGAGTTGTTGGCTTAAAGAGCATTCTGGGCGTTAAGAGCAAGGCTGCGGCAATGGAGGTGCTGAAACACCTTGCGAGCCTTGGGTATGTGAGATACTCTATCGATCCATCAACAAAGAAACTGACATACGAAATTACCGACTGGGTGGTAAAGTGCTCCGGTGCTGAATGCATGACAGGGACAGTTTATGCAACAGACGGATTTGGCTTTCTTTGTATGCCCCGGAGCATCACGGAGCGTCTCTATGAGCAAAAGCGTATTTTTGATGAGTCAGATGCTTGGCTCGATCTTTGGTGTCATACGGCATTTGAGGACCGTGGGAATGCATTCTCGTTTCTTTCTCCGGTTATTCAGTATGGTAAGTATGGTGCTGTGCTAACTTTGGAAACCCTGGGACAGCGATGGGGTTGGGAAAAGACCAAGGTGTGGAGATTCTTTAAAAAGCATGGGGATGTGTTCTCTTTGCACCGTCTACCCAGCTCCTATGGCTGTCTCATTTTCAATACTAAGTACCCTACGGGCGTAGATATTCAGCTTCCGACACAGGATGAAATTATGAGTATACTGACCGAAATACTCATAAGTGGCGATTATAAGTACAAGGAAAACTCTGAGAATGCCAAGATCAATCATATGATTGCCTGGCACAGCGCAAAGGTCATTGTAGCTCGACAGGGGCAG
>JAZRUM010000023.1:0-3306 GCA_045652545.1 Faecousia sp.
CACCCCCACCTTCTCCGCTTGCTTCGGCCAGGCATTCCTGGAGCTGCACCCCACCAAGTACGGTGAGGAGCTGGTTAAGAAGATGGAAGCCAACGGCGCTAAGGCTTACCTGGTCAACACCGGTTGGAACGGCACCGGCAAGCGTATCACCATTAAGGACACCCGTGGCATCATCGACGCCATCCTGTCCGGTGATATCCTGAAGGCTGAGACCAAGACCATCCCCATGTTCAATCTGGAAGTGCCCACTGCACTGCCCGGCGTTGATCCCAAGATCCTGGATCCCCGTGACACCTACGCAGATGTCGCTGAGTGGGAGCGCAAGGCAGAAGATCTGGCAGGCCGCTTCGTAAAGAACTTCGTCAAGTACACCGGCAATGAAGCCGGCAAGGCTCTGGTTGAGGCCGGTCCTAAGCTGTAATCCTCCAATCCCCTGCGGATTTCCGCAGGGGATTTTCCTTTTTCTGCATTTCCCGGGAACCGGTAGAGACACTCTACCACAAAGAGAGGCTGTTTTCTTGGGTGTAGACAAATATTTCAGGGAATATATGATATACTGTCACAAAAACGTATGAGGTGACTTCTATGAGAAAAATGAAAATCGTGGCGGACTCCTCCGCCAATTTGCTGACGCTGCAGAACGTGGATTTTGCATCTGCGCCTTTAAAGATCATCGCCGGAAAACAGGAGTTCGTGGACGATCGCAATTTGAACGTGGAGGAAATGGTCGCTTTCTTCGACAGCTATAAAGGCAAATCCAAAACCTCCTGCCCCAACCCGGGAGACTGGTTGGAGGCGTTTGGTGACGCAGACGACGTATTCTGTGTCACCATCACCAGCGGCTTGTCCGGCAGCTATAACGCTGCTTGTGTGGCAAAGCAGATGTATGAATCAGAAAACAGTGGCAAGCGGGTATTTGTCATCGACTCTCTATCTGCCGGTCCGGAGCTGGTGCTGATCATCGAAAAGCTGCAGGAGCTGATAGCAGCAGGCTGCCCCTACGAGGACATTTGCCGGGAAACGGAAGCATATACCCAAAAAACCGGCCTGGTCTTTGCGCTGGCATCTCTGAAGAATTTTGCCGCCAACGGCAGAGTGCCTGTAGCCGTCGCCAAGCTTGCCGGCATTTTAGGCATCCGCATCGTTGGCAAAGCCAGCCAAGCGGGCACACTGCAGCCTTTGGACAAGAGCCGCGGAGAAGCAAAAGCTTTGGAAAAGCTTTTGGAGCATATGGGTACTGCCGGATTCCGGCAGGGCAAGGTGCGCATTGCCCACTGCGCAAACGAGGCGGCGGCAGAAAAGTTTATGCAAATGGTGCTGACCAAGTACCCGCAGGCACAGGTGCAAATTTCCAAATGTCTGGGTCTTTGCAGCTACTACGCAGAAAAAGGCGGCCTGCTTGTAGGCTACGAGAAGTTTTAAATTTCATTCCCAAACCTGTTTCCGGCGGTCACCGGTTGCTAAACGTTTTTTCTTGTAGTATACTATAGGAAAACGTGCGTGGGGGTAATGTCATGTTCCATGGTGAGACAGTCAAACAGCAGTGCATTGCATGGATCCGTCAGTTTTTTCAGGAAAACGGTCCCGGATGCAATGCGGTGGTAGGCATTTCCGGCGGAAAGGACAGCTCTGTGGCGGCTGCCCTTTGTGTGGAGGCGCTGGGCA
This sequence comes from Faecousia sp., assembly GCA_045652545.1. Classification (GTDB taxonomy): domain Bacteria; phylum Bacillota; class Clostridia; order Oscillospirales; family Oscillospiraceae; genus Faecousia. The sequence goes on from JAZRUM010000023.1 coordinate 1,666, forward strand.
AGGATCGGGTGATCGGCGTGCTGGTGCCCCAGGGACAGCAGCCGGATATCGACATGGCTTACCTGCTTGTGAACCATCTGGGCATCCGGCATTATGAGATCAACATTAAAGATGCTGTTGAGAGTGTTCTGAATAGCATGCCCCCGGAGCTGCCCATGAGCGCCCAGTCGGTGCAAAATTTGCCGCCCCGAATCCGGATGTCCACCCTGTATGCCGTATCCCAAAGCTGTAATGGCCGGGTGGTAAACACCTGCAATCTTTCGGAAGACTGGGTGGGATATTCCACCCGTTACGGCGATGCCGCCGGAGATTTTTCTCCCCTGTGTAACCTGACGGTCACAGAGGTAAAGGAAATCGGGCATCTATTGGGTCTGCCGGAGGTACTGGTGGAAAAAACACCCATTGACGGTCTGTGCGGCAAAACAGACGAGGAAAACTTAGGTTTTACCTACGCAGAGCTTGACGTGTATATCCGCACCGGTCACATCGCCGACCCGGAGAAAAAGGCAATGATCGACAAGCGGCACGAAGCAAATCTCTTTAAGCTGCAGCAAATGCCCGGTTTTCAGCCGGAGCTGTAAAAACAAAAATAACAGTTGACAACTGCTGGAAGGTGTGCTAATATAGGCGGGTAATAAAGAAGGCAAAGTATCCGCCTCACCTCCAGCGTTGGCAAAGAGGTCAATATTCCACCTTTTCTGTAGAGAAGGTCTGTGGGTATGCGGATGCTTTGGCATCCGTTTTTATTTTTTGGTTAGCTGCAAAACAGCTGCCCCAGGTTTTTGGAGGTGCTTACCATAGCCAAGTTAGATCATCAGCTGAACGACGAGATCCAAGACAAAGAGATCCGCCTCATCGGTGCCGACGGCGCACAGTTGGGCATTATGTCTGCTGCCACAGCAAACGAAATGGCCGACGAGCAAGGCCTCGACCTTGTTAAGATATCTCCCAACGCAACACCCCCTGTCTGTAAAATCATGGACTATTCCAAATTCTGCTACGATCAGAAGAAGCGGGAAAAGGATGCCAAGAAAAATCAGAAGGTGGTGGAGATCAAGGAGATCCGCATGAGCCCCAGCATCGACACCAACGATCTGAATACCAAGATCAAGGCTGCTCAGAAGTTCCTTACCGACGGTAACCGTGTCAAAGTCAGCGTTCGCTTCCGCGGCCGTGAGATGGCACATACCAATATCGGTGAAAAGCTGCTGATGGATTTTGCCGATGCTTGCTCCGAGATCGCTGCTATGGAAAAGAATCCCAAGCTGGAGGGACGTTTCATGGCAATGTTCCTGGCCCCCAAAAACAGCAAGTAACTTAAGTAAGTAATTTATTACCAAAGATACGGAAGGAGAAACTACTATGCCCAAGCTGAAAACACATAGCGGTGCAAAGAAGAGATTCAACCTGACCAAGTCCGGTAAGGTTAAGAGAGCCCGCGCTTACAAGAGCCACATCCTCACCAAGAAGGATACCAAGCGTACCCGTCGTCTGCGTACGACCGCTTATGCCGACGTAACCAACGTCGCTGCGGTCAAGAAGATGATCCCGTACAAATAAGAGAAGGAGGATGTAAGAAATGGCAAGAGTTAAAGGCGCAATGATGACGCGCAAGAGAAGAAATGCTACCCTGAAGCTGGC
>JAZRUM010000024.1:0-30186 GCA_045652545.1 Faecousia sp.
TTTTTGCTAACAATTTGCTAACAGGACTGTTTTGGACTATATGAAACGGCTGATATCTGCTAACACGACCTGGATTAAAAAGTTTGGAATTTCCTAGGGATTTTGTACTATCTGACACTATTTGAAACGATTATAATTAGAAAAACGGGATAATCGTTTCTCCTAAGCGGCAGGTCGGAGGTTAGAGTCCTCTCCAGGGTGCCAATGATAAACCGCCTTAACAGGCGGTTTATCTGTATTTTTTCATTATAACATAAGCATTTTGCAAAGGTGTCAATACGGCTGCTGTCCATCTTCATGATGGGCAGTTTTTTCTTGCAAAAACGGAAAAATATTTTCAATAACTATTGCTATAATGTGCTCAATCCGTTATAATAGGATAGATAATAGGCTAGTTATACCATTTGGTTAAAAAACGCTGTCACACAGGGGAGGAAAACTGCCATGAGTTTTTTGCAGACACTGTTGCAACAAGTACCCAGATTGGAATTTATGGACCTTCTGGATATCCTTATCGTTGCGTTTTTAATCTATAAATTACTGCCCCTTTTCCGGTCCACCGGTACAGCCCGGATCGGCTGGGTGGTGGTGGCTGTGGTGGTCATCTCCGGCTTGACCGAGGTTCTGCAGCTGCACACTTTGAATTTCATTCTCAGCCAGCTTCTGGCTATCGGTTTAATTGCACTGGTGGTGCTGTTCCAGCCGGAGCTGCGCCGCATGCTGGACCATGTAACCAACATTAAGCTGAAAAACTTTTTGGGTATGAAAAAATCAGAGCAGGAAATGCTCCCTGTGATCCTGCAAACCGTCCGTGCCTGTGAGACAATGGGCGCTGAACGGATCGGTGCATTGATCGTATTCGCCCGGGACAGCCGACTGGACGAATATTTTAAGACCGGCACAATGATCGACGGTCAAGTATCCGAACAGTTGATCCGGAATGTATTCTTCCCCAAAGCGGCTTTGCATGACGGTGCAATCATTATCCGTGACGGACGTGTAGCTGCTGCAGGCTGTGTCCTCCCCCTATCCGAAACCAGCCGTTTAAGCGCAGATCTGGGCACACGCCACAGAGCAGCCGTGGGCATCAGCGAGGTTACCGATGCCATAACTGTGATTGTTTCCGAAGAGACCGGTGCAATCTCCGTGGCTGTGGGCGGCATGCTGAAACGTCATCTGGCGCCGGAAATGCTGGAGAAGCTGCTGCGAAACGAGCTGTGTCCTCCCGACACCCAGGAAGAAGAAAGTCTGGTAGTCAAGCTTCGCCAAAAGCTGCAATTTAAAGAAAAAGGGGGCAAGGAGAATGAAGAATAAGCTGCTTACCGCTTGTTTGTCGGTATTTATTGCCGTGATTCTATGGCTGTACGTGGTTACAGTGGTCAGCCCCAATTCCGACAGTCACTATAACAATGTACCCATCACCGTTCAAGGTGAAGCCGTATTGCAGGACCGGGGATTGATGATCGTTTCCGGGGAACTGCCTACCGTTTCTCTGCACTTGGAGGGAAACCGCACCGATCTGAACAAAATCAACAATTCTAACATTTCCATTGGCGTAGATGTTTCCGGCATCGGCGAGCCGGGTGTGTACAACCTGACTCTGACCCAGCCCAGCTTCTTGACCGATGTCCCCAACACCGCCATCACAGTGCTGAGCAAGGACCCAAGCACCGTTACCGTAGAAGTAGCTCGCAGAGCCAGCAAGCCCGTACCGGTGGATATCCAGTATGTAGGCAATCTCCCGGAAAACTATATGGCGGATAAAGAAAACCGGGTGTTGGATCACGAATACGTTACCATTGCCGGTCCTCAGTCAGTTGTGGATCAAATTGCGATGGCACAGATCCAGGTGGATCTGGAAAATCGCAACGGAAGTCTTAGCGAGCAGTATCCGTACACACTGTGCAACGAAAAGGGCGAGCCTGTGGATGCAGAGATGATCGTCACTGATGTGGAGACCGTAAACCTGACTTTGAAGATCGTCCGTGTGAAAGAGGTAGCTTTGACTGTTGCGGTAATCGACGGCGGCGGCGCCACAAAGGATACCAGCATCATCACACTGGACCCCAAAGTGATCCTGGTGTCCGGCAGTGATTCCCTTCTGGAAAATCTGGAAACATTGGAGATCGGAACGGTGAATTTGGCAGAGATATCCAGCAGCGGCATCATTGACCTGCCTATCAAGCTTCCCGACGGAATCACCAACGAGACCGGTGTGAACGAAGTGAAGGTGGATATTAAATTCCCTCAGCTTTCTACCAAAGAGCTGACTGTAACGAACATTCAGCCCATCAACGTTCCGGAAAATCTTGATGTGCAGATCATCACCAAGCAGCTGGAATTACTGCTGCGCGGTCCAAAGAGCAAGCTTAATTCCGTTACGGCAGATAACATCACCGTCACTGTGGATTTCTCTGACGAACAGGCAGGCACATCCACTGTAAAAGCGCAAATCACCGTCAGTGTTGCCGATGTAGGCGCTGTAGGAACGTATAATGTCACCGCCACTGTAAAGGCAAAGTAACGATGCAACAGCTGGTTCGTGTGAAAACATGTAACTCGGACGGCACAGCCCAAGTGCTGTGTGTCCGGGAAAGCGCCTGCTCCGGAGATTGTCATAAGTGCTCCGGATGCGGTGCATTAAAGGAAACATTGATGCTGACAGCCAAAAATCCCATCGGTGCAAAACCGGGGCAGCTGGTGACGGTGGAATCCGCCTCCGGTCCTGTGCTGGCAGCCGCTGCAGTGCTGTATCTGCTGCCTCTGGTGTTGTTTTTTGCCGGCTATCTGGCACTGCTGCACACAGGCATGGGTGCACTTTGGGGCGGCATCGGCTTCCTTCTGGGAATTGTCATCGTTCTGGTTTATGACCGCAGGTTGGCATCCAAAAGAAAAGCAGAATATACGATTACAGGCATTGTGTCTGAAAATCAGGAACAAAGGGGATAATGACCTTGATTAAAAGTATGACCGGCTACGGCCGTGCCGTAGAAACGGTAAACGGCAGAGAATTTACCGTGGAGCTGCGCTCCGTAAACAACCGATATCTGGATTGCTCCGTGCGACTGCCCAGACTGCTGTCCTTTTGCGAGGATGCAGTAAAGCAAGCAGTCAAGCAGTCTGTATCCAGAGGCAAAGTTGATGTATTCATTTCTGTGCGCAGCGAAAGCGGTGAAGAAGTAAACGTCAGCCTGAACGATTCCGTGCTGGAAGGATATCTGACAGCTATGCGCCGTATGGTGGCAGATTTCGGTGTCACCGATGATATCAGCGTATCCACCGTTTCCCGGCTGCCGGAGGTTTTCACCATCGAAAAGCCGGAAGTAGACGAGGACCAGCTGATGGCAGACCTTATGCAGGTGGTCAAAAAGGCGCTGGATGGCTACGATGCCATGCGCTGCACCGAAGGACAGGCTTTGGATCGGGACTTGCGCACCAGAGGGCAGACCATTTTGGAATTGGTTGCCCAAGTGGAGCAAGGCAACGCCCAGACTGTGGTGGACTACCGTGCCCGTCTGGAAGCCAAGCTGAAAGAGGTTTTGGAAAATACAGCCATTGATGAGAGCCGTATTTTAACAGAAGCCGCTATTTTCGCAGACAAGGTTGCTGTGGACGAAGAAACCGTCCGCTTGCGCAGCCATTTGGAGCAGATGAATACCATGCTCTCCGGCGGCGGTGCTGTGGGCAGAAAGCTGGATTTCCTGCTGCAGGAAATGAACCGGGAAGCCAACACCATTGGCTCCAAGTGCACCGATGTTCGGCTTGCCCGGATCGTGGTGGACATTAAGGCAGAGTTGGAAAAGATCCGGGAACAGACCCAGAATATCGAGTAAGGATGTTGAACCGAAAATGAAGCTAATTAATATCGGCTTTGGAAGCCTGATCGCGGCAAACCGGGTTCTGGCCATAGTAGACCCGGACTCTGCCCCCATAAAGCGCGTGGTGCAGGAAGCAAGAGACCGGGGTATGCTGGTGGACGCCTCCTACGGACGCAAGACCCAGGCGGTGATCCTCATGGACACAGACCATGTGATTCTGTCTGCCTTGACTCCGGATACACTGAATGCCCGTTGGACGGAGAAGGCACAGGAGGACGGAAAATGAGCAAAGGAAAGCTGTATGTAATATCCGGTGCCTCCGGTGTTGGAAAAAGCACCGTTCTGAAACAGGTGCTTAATGCCCGTCCGGATATCCGATTTTCGGTATCCGCAACCACCCGTGCTCCCAGAGCAGGAGAGGTCGACGGTGTGCACTACTATTTTGTTTCCAAAGAACAGTTCCAATCCATGGTCGAAAACGACGCATTTGTGGAATACGATGCGCACATGGAAAACTGCTACGGAACTCCCCGGGCGCAGCTGGAAGAAAAGCTCAGCCAGGGTGATGTAATTCTGGATATTGAACCTGTGGGCGCATTTAATGTCCGTGCCCAACGTCCCGACGCTGTGCTCATTTTTATCGCTCCCCCCTCTTATGAGGAACTGGAACGCCGTCTGTGCGGTCGCGGTGATACTGCCCAAGATCAGATCGACGTTCGCCTTGCCCGGGCAAAATGGGAAATGGAGCAAAGCAAAAAATATGACTACATAGTCATCAACGAACAGGTGGAAACCTGTGCCGCTGAAATATTAAAAATAATTTCTAAATAAAATATATTGGAGGAAATGAATATGCTTTACCCCCCTGTCGCAGATCTTTTGAAGAACGTATCCAGCCGTTACCTTCTGGTCAACGTAGTTGCCCAGCGGGCACGTACCATTGCCGCTCAGGCGGAGGAAATGGAGGAGGAGCTGCCCAAAAAGCCTGTAACTATGGCAATCGAAGAAATTGCCGAGGGCAAGCTCAGCGCAACTCTGAAAGAAGAATACATGAAATAAAAGAGGCAGTATTATGTGTAGGGAGGGATCGGTTTGATAGCAAAAATTGCCGTTTCTGCGGCAAATTTCGCCATTGATAAGCCCTACTCCTATGCAGTGCCGGAAGGAATGCAGCTGGAGGCCGGCATGCGAGTGCAAGTGCCATTCGGCAGGAGCAATCGCGCCGCCCAAGGCATTGTGTTGTCTGTAGAAGACGGCGCAGTGCAGGGTTTGAAGCCCATAACCGCACGACTGGACAGTACGCCACTGCTCAGCAGTACCATGCTGCGTCTGGGTGCATTTATGCGCCAGCGGTATTTCTGTACCTATTTTGACGCTGTGAAAGCTATGCTGCCGGCAGGTCTGTGGTTTCAGACCGCCAACAGCTACAAGCTGACGGAGGATCGCTCCTGGACGGAAAAGAACCTGCAAAACCCACTGGCTACCGCGGTTTTGCAGCTGCTCTCTGACAGCGGCGGAGAGACCGAGGAGAAGAATCTGCGCGCCTTGACCCAAGACGAAGAAGCACTGGAGAAGGCCCTTCGGTACTTGATGCGCAAAAAGTGGATTCACACAGAAAGCGAATTTCTCCGCAAAACCTCTGACAAAACGCAAAAAATTGCCACACTGGCAGCCTCCGTCGAGGAGGCCATGGAATACGCAGCCGGCAGACCGAAATCCGCTGCCATGCAGCGCTCCGTTCTAGAGCTGATGTGCTCTGTGGGCAGCGCTGCCGTCAAAGAAATCTGTTATTACACCGGCGCCGCTCCTGCTACAGTCAAGCGGCTGGCAGAACTGGGCTATCTGACCCTTTCAGAGCGTCCGGTACTGCGTTGCAGGCAGATAAAGCCGGTACAGCTGGACGGCGAATTGATCCTGAACCCGGAGCAGCAGACAGCCTTTGACCGTTTGTGCGATCAAATGGCACAGGATGCGCCCGGTTCTGCCCTGCTTTACGGCATTACCGGTTCCGGTAAGACCGCTGTGTACATCCGGCTGATCCGCCACTGCCTTGAAACCGGTAAGCAGGCCATGCTTCTGGTTCCGGAAATCGCCTTGACGCCGCAGCTATTGGGATTGCTGGCCGCCCATTTTGAAGATCAGGTGGCCGTGCTGCACAGCAGCCTTCCTGAAGCAGAGCGCTACGACCAGTGGAAGCGCATCCACAGCGGTGATGCAAAAGTGGTGGTCGGTACCCGCTCTGCGGTATTTGCGCCCTGTATACAGCTGGGTCTCATCATTTTGGATGAGGAGCAGGAACATTCCTATAAATCAGAAAACGCTCCTCGCTACGATGCCCGTGATATTGCATTGTGGCGGGGTTTAAAGGAGAAAGCGTTGGTGCTGTTCGGTTCTGCCACCCCCTCGGTGGAGACCATGTACCGGGCAAAAAATGGCTACCACAGCCTCTACACCCTTTCTCACCGATATAACGGAAAACCTCTTCCCAAGGTAGAGATCGTGGATATGCGACAGGAGGTTCTGCAAGGCAACGACCTTTCTATCAGCTACCCACTGCAAGATGCCATCGGACAAACGGCAGAAGCCGGCAAGCAGACCATTTTGTTTTTAAACCGCAGAGGCAACAGCCGCGCGCTGGTGTGTGTGGACTGCCGGGAAACGCCGGAATGTCCCCGCTGCAGCGCAAGGCTTACCTACCACAGCGCAAATGAACGGCTCATGTGTCACCATTGCGGACATTCTCAGAAAGTTACCGCCCGGTGCCCCCGCTGCGGCGGTCCTATGAAGTCCGTTGGAACAGGCACGCAAAAAGTGCAGCAGCAGCTACAGATGCTGTTTCCGGACATGGCTGTGGCGCGGATGGATACCGATACCGTCAACGCCGCCAATACCCATGAGCAGATCCTGGACAAATTCCGGGAGGAAAAGATCCCTGTTCTGGTGGGCACCCAGATGGTTGCCAAGGGTTTGAATCTGCCGGATGTGACACTGGTTGGTGTTTTGGACGCAGATCTGAGCCTGTACAATGACAGCTACCGCTCCGGGGAAACCACATTTAATATGCTCACCCAGGTGGTTGGCCGGGCAGGACGGGGTGAATCTGACGGCGGCGCAATGATTCAAACATTGGTGCCGGAGCATCCGGTGATCAACATGGCTGCCAAGCAGGACTACGAGAGCTTCTATCAGCTGGAGCTGGAAATGCGCAGAATACAGAAATGCCCGCCCTTCGGAGATGTGGCAACGGTCACATTCACCTCTCAAGAGGAAGCAAGGCTTCTGCGTGGCGCAGCCAAGTTCCGGGAAAGCTTGTGCTCCTGTCTGCAAATGCCGGAATATGAAAAGGAAATATGCACTGTGTTAGGGCCTGCCCCCTGCCCTGTGCCGAAAATAAATTATAATTACCGTTATCGCCTTACTCTGCGATGCACCATGACCAATCCTTTGCGGAGTCTGCTTGCCCACTTGCTGCGGCAGTTCTCCACAGACAAAGAAAACAGAGGTGTTACCGCATTTATAGACATAAACGGATACGATTAGGAGAAACAGATCATGGCATTACGTAAAATTCTCACAGACCAAGAAAGCGCTCTGCACAAAACCTGCAAGCCTATTGTAGAATTTGACTCCCGGCTGCACACCCTGCTCAATGATATGAAGGAAACGTTGATCGATTCCGGCGGAGTGGGACTGGCAGCGCCACAGGTGGGTATTTTGCGCAGAGCGGTACTGGTGGACACCGGTGATGAGATTTTGGAGCTGATAAACCCCACTTTGGTGGAGACCTCCGGTGAACAGAACGGTCCTGAGGGATGTTTGAGTGTGCCGGGCAAATACGGTCTTGTAAAGCGGCCCTACTATGCAAAGGTACGGGCGCAGGACCGCAACGGCAACTGGTACGAAGCCGAGGGTGAGGAATTGATCGCCCGGTGCTTCTGCCATGAATTGGATCACTTAGACGGCATACTCTATACACAGGTGATGGATCGATTCCTCACCGATGAAGAATTGGAATTTGAGGACTGATAACATGCGTGTTGTATTCATGGGAACACCGGATATTGCTGCTACCTGTCTGAAAAAGATCCTGGCAGACGGATTTCAAGTGGTAGGTGTCTACACCCAACCGGACAGACCCAAAAACCGTGGCATGAAGCTGGCTTTTTCCCCTGTAAAAGAAGTGGCGCTGGAGCACGGTATCCCCGTTTATCAACCGGAAAACTTCCGTGACGATGCAGATGTGGCGCAGCTGCGTGCCCTGCAGCCGGATGTGGTGGCTGTTGTGGCCTACGGGCGCATCTTGCCCCAGCGGGTATTGGACATCCCCCAAAAGGGATGCATCAACATCCACGCCAGTGTTCTGCCTGCTTACCGTGGCTCTGCCCCCTATCAGTGGGCGGTGCTGGACGGTCTGACCGAAACCGGTGTCACCGCCATGTATCTTTGCCGGGAAATGGACGCAGGGGATATCATCGACGTAGCAAAAACACCCATTGGCGAAAATGAAACCGCCGGGGAACTGCTGGACCGGCTTGCGGTGCTTGGGGCAGATCTGCTAAGCAAGACCCTTGCCGAAATCCATGCCGGTACAGCCACTGCCACAGCCCAAGACAGCAGCCTTGCAACCTACGCGCCCATGCTGGATAAAAGCATGTGTCCCATTGATTTTACCAAAACCGCCCAGCAGGTACACAACCATGTGCGGGGTATGAATCCGTGGCCTGTTGCCACCACGCAGCTGGGAGGCAACCGGTTTAAAATCTATGCCACAGCCGTTATTAACGAATCCACCGACGCTGCGCCGGGCACTGTGATCGGTCTTACCAAAACCGGTCTGAAGATCGCCTGCGGTGACGGTGTCATCGAGATCCGCGTTTTACAGGCTGAGGGCGGCAAACGGATGGCCGCGCCGGATTATTTCCGGGGGCATCCTCTGGAGCACTGATCATGGGCGCAAGAGAAACGGCACTGAACGCACTGATCGCTTGCCGAAAAAACGGCGCATGGTCAAACGGTGTGCTGAAGACCTATATCAGCCGTGACCGACTGGATCCCCGGGAGGCCGCACTGGCATCCCGGCTGTGCTACGGTGTTTTACAGAACAGGCTGAAACTGGACTATTTTCTTCAGCAGCTATTAACGGGAAAACTGAGATCCCTGCATCCGGTGGTCCACGACATTTTGCATCTGGGACTGTACCAGCTGTACGAAATGGACAAAATTCCCGTATCTGCCGCTGTGAACGAATCCGTGACCCTGGCAAAAAAATATTGCCCCAAGGTGCGCTCTGCCCCGTCACTGGTCAACGCAGTGCTGCGAAATGCAGACCGGGCAAAAGAGCAGCTACAACCGCCCCAGACCCTTTCCCAACGCTACAGCCATCCGGAAAAGCTTGTAAGCCTGTTCCGTGCCTATGTGGGAGAAGACCGTCTGGAACCGATGCTGCAAGCCAACAACGCCATTGCGCCCACAGTGGTGCAGGTAAACACCTTGCGCATCAGCACGGATGCATTGCTGGAGCGTCTGAACGCACAAGGGATCAACGCACAGCCCCACAGCTGGCTTCCGGACTGTTTGGTGCTGGGCAATGTGGGCAATCTGGAGCAGCTGGAGCTGTTTCAAGAAGGTTTTTTCTATGTGCAGGATGCAGCCGCAAAGCTAAGCGTCCTGTGTGCACAGCTTCCGGAAAATGCCAATGTGCTGGATTGCTGCGCTGCTCCCGGCGGTAAAAGCTTTGCTGCCGCCATTTCTATGAAAAACACAGGGCACATCACCTCCTGTGATATCCACCCCCATAAGATTGAGCTGATTCAAAATGGCGCTCAGCGGTTGGGACTTGACAGCATTGCCGCCCAAGTGCAGGATGCTTCTGTGTTCAATCCCCAGTGGGCAGAAAAAATGGATGCCGTTATTGCGGATGTCCCCTGCTCCGGTTACGGCATTATCCGCAAGAAGCCGGATATTCGCTATAAAGATCCGGACACCATGCAGCAGCTGCCTGCTTTGCAGCTGCAGATCCTGTCCACCCAGGCTCGCTATGTGCGCCCCGGCGGTTTGCTGCTGTATTCCACCTGCACCCTTGTGCGGAAAGAAAACGAGGGCGTGGTAGAACGTTTTTTGAAAGAAAATCCGGATTTCATCCTGGAAAAGCTACCCCTCCCCCAGGTGTTTCCGGAAAATACCACCGGCATGCTGACACTTGTGCCGGGAGAATATGACACAGACGGTTTCTTCATCTGCCGTCTGCGGAGAAAATAATGACAAAACATCTTCGATCCATGACGACCCAGGAGCTGGCGCAGCTTTTAAAGGAGCTGGGACAGCCGGCTTTTCGGGCAAAACAGATTTTTACATGGCTTCACAAGGGCGTACGCTCCTATGAGGAAATGACCAATCTTCCCAAGTCCTTACGGGACTTGTTACAGGAGCAGTATCCCCTGCTGCCGCCCCGGGTAGTGCGTAAGCAGGAATCCCAAAAAGACGGTACGATCAAATACTTATGGGAGCTGTCAGACGGAAACTGTGTAGAGACCGTTCTGATGCGTTACCACTACGGCAACTCGGTTTGCATTTCCACAGAAGTGGGCTGCCGTATGGGCTGTGTCTTCTGTGCCTCCACGCTGGGCGGCCTGGTGCGTCGGCTGGAGCCGCGGGAAATGCTGGAGCAGGTGCTGTTTACCCAGTTGGACTCCGGATTGCCCATATCGCACATCGTGCTCATGGGAATCGGTGAGCCGCTGGATAATTTTGATAATGTAATGCGCTTCCTGGAGCTGGTAAACAGTCCCGACGGCATGAACATTTCCATGCGCCACATCAGTCTTTCCACCTGCGGTCTTGTGCCGGGAATCGATAAGCTGGCAGAAAAAAAGCTGCAGTTGACCCTTTCCGTATCCCTCCACGCACCTACCGATGAAATTCGCAATACCATGATGCCGGTGAATAAAGCATATTCCACGCAGGAGCTGCTGTCCGCCTGCCGCCGTTATTACGAAAAGACCGGTCGCCGGATCTCCTTTGAGTATGCCATGGTAAGTGGGGTCAACGATACCCCGGAGGCTGCAAAAACGCTGCTGCGAAGATTGAAAGGGTTGCCTGCCCACATGAATCTGATCCCATTGAATCACGTGGAAGAAAGTCCTCTGAAACCCAGCACCAAACAGGCGGTGCAACAATTTCAAAGTATTTTGGAACAGGGAGGCATCCCTGCTACAGTTCGCAGAACCCTGGGCAGCGACATTGACGCTTCCTGCGGACAGCTGCGCAGAAAATACACAGAAGAGAGAACATGACCCTTAGGCTAAGCGGAGTTAAACCGCAACCGCCTAGTGAAAGGAGTGGTTACAATGCAATTTTGGGGCATAACAGACCCGGGTTGTACCAGATCCCAAAACCAAGATGCCTACCAAGTGGAAAATCTTGACCGAAACACCTTGTTGTGTGTGGTCTGTGACGGCATGGGTGGTGCAAAATCCGGCAACATCGCCAGCACTCTGGCTGTAGATGTGTTTGTGCAGGAGATTAAACGCACTTGGGTCAGTGGTATGGATCCGGAAAAAGCAGACCAAATGTTAAAAAACGCAGTAAAGCTTACAAACTTTACTGTTTATGACCAGGCACAGCAATTTGCAGAGTTCGCCGGCATGGGCACTACCCTTGTGGCAGCTCTGATAACAGGAAAATTTGCTACAGTGGTCAATGTGGGCGATAGCCGTGCATACAGCATCACCCAAAGCGATGTGACACAACTGACGATTGACCACTCCCTTGTGCAAATGATGATCGCACGGGGGGAACTGACTCCGGAGCAAGCACGTTTTTATCCGGGAAAAAATTTAATCACCCGGGCCATCGGCACCGAATCTGTGGTGGAATGTGATATCTACCACCGTCGAATGGAAAACGGAGAGTGTCTGCTTTTATGCACAGACGGACTTTCCAATCTGGTGGACGAACAGGAAATCCTGTTTGAAGTGGTACACGGTGTAAACAAGCAAAGCAGCAGCCAACGGCTGTTGGAAATTGCCAAAAACCGCGGTGCGCCGGATAACGTCACCTGCGTGCTGATTCAAATCTAAAAAGGAGCTTCGGTTTATGGATAAGTATATTGGACGGTTATTGGATAACCGGTACGAGATCCTGGAGGTCATCGGAACCGGCGGTATGGCCGTTGTTTATAAAGCCCGCTGTCACCGGCTCAACCGCCTTGTGGCAGTAAAGATCTTGAAAGATGACTACATGGAGGACGAGGAATTCCGTCGCCGTTTCCATTCGGAAAGTCAGGCTGTTGCTATGCTCAGTCATCCCAACATTGTTTCGGTTTATGATGTCTCTACCTCCATTACTGCAGATTATATTGTCATGGAGCTGATCGATGGCATCACGCTGAAGCAGTATATGGAGAAAAAAGGCGTGCTCAACTGGAAGGAAACGTTGCACTTTGCCATCCAGATCGCCAAAGCACTGGAACACGCCCACGGACGGGGCATCGTTCACAGAGATATCAAGCCTCATAACGTAATGGTACTGAAAAACGGCTCTGTAAAGGTGACCGATTTTGGCATCGCCCGAGTCATGTCCCAGAGCAACACATTAACTAAGGAAGCACTGGGTTCTGTACATTACATATCCCCGGAGCAGGCAAAGGGCGGCAGAGTGGATAACCGTTCTGACATCTATTCTCTGGGCGTTGTGATGTATGAAATGATGAGCGGCAGACCGCCATATGACGGAGACTCTCCTGTTGCCGTTGCCATTAAGCACATCAACGGCGGCGCACCCATGCCCTCCACCTTAAACCCCAACATTCCCGGTGGACTGGAGCAGGTGATTATGCACGCTATGGCGCTGGAGCCAAGCGAGCGTTATGAGTCCGCAACCAAGATGCTGCGGGATATGGATGAATTCCGCAAGGATCCCGGCATCCTGTTTGATTATAATGTGCCGCCGCTGGATGAGGTGATCCGCATCCAGAAACCGCCGCTGGTGCTGGAACCGGAACCTCCGAAAACCACCGCAGAAAAGGTGGTGCAGAAAAAGCGCACTGCTACAACGCAGCAGCCGGAACGCCAGAATCGAGGTGCCGCCGCGCAATCACCCCGTCGCAGAAACCGAAACGCCCAACAGGAATCCCACAGCAATACGGCAACCATTGCCATCATTGCCTGTTCTGCTGTTATGGTGCTTGCCATTGTGATTTTCCTTGTGGTACTGTTCAGCGACGGAAGCGGTCCGGAACCCCAGTTGATCGAAGTCCCTTCTCTGCTGGGTCAAGACTTTGAATCCTTACAGGAAAGTCCGGATTATCAGATAAAGCTCAATGAGAAAGTCCACGACAGCCAGTATCCTGCCGGCCAGATCATCGATCAGAAACCGGAACCCGGTGAACAGATCAAAAAAGGTGAAGTCATCTATGTTACCGTGAGTCTCGGTGAAGTACCCAAGGTTGTTAATATGCCCAATGTGGCAACCTGGGAGCTGTCTGAAGCTGAGCGGGCGCTGAACAATCTGGGTATCAACCTGCAGCTGAAGGTAACCCAGGAAAATCACGACGAAGTGCCGGAAGGCAGTGTCATTCGTACAGAACCGGAAGCAGATGCACCGCTGACCACAGGACAGGAAGTGACTCTGTTCGTAAGTCTTGGCATGGAATTCAAGACCGCCGTTATGCCGGATATCATCGGCTACGAAAAGGACGATGCCAAAAAAATATTGGAAAATCAAAACTTGGCACTGGATATCACATTTGAGGAAATTCACGACTCCGCCACAGAAGAAGGTTGCGTAGTCAAAACAAATCCGGAAGCAGACGAGAGCTTGTCCACCGGTGATGCTGTCACGGTGTATATCAGCAAAGGTGCCCAACTGGTACCTATGAGCGCTGTTTTGAACCTGAATGTGGATACCGCAGTGAACATTCTGAAAAGTGACGGTTTTGCAAAGTATACCATTGAAACCGTGGTAAACAGCAAGCAAAAAGACACAGTTATCGAACTGCGCGTCGACGGAAAAACCGTCTCTCCCGGTGATAAAGTGGATGTGGATAAGACCGTAACCCTGGTTGTTTCCCTGGGCACTACCCCCACCCAAGATGTCACAAAAAATGTGGTTATCGATTTGAAGGGAATGGCAAAGGATCAATCCTGTGAGGTACGCATCACCCGAAACAATCAGGTGGTTTTTGACAAAACTGTTCCTGTGGGCACTGCCTCTGTGACCCTTGAAAATCAAACCGGCAGTGGCAGACAGACCTACATGATTATCATTGATGATATGGACGGCTGGATGCACGAGGAGGTTTTCTCCTAAATGACACAAAAGCAAACCGGGCGGATCATCCGCTCTCTCAGTGGCTTTTATGATGTGCAAACACCCGAAGGCGTTGTTACTTGTCGGGGCAGAGGCATTCTCCGGAAGCAGGGGCAAACGCCTCTGACCGGTGATATGGTGGAGATCTCCTTGGAAAAAGGCAAGGGCATGGTAGAGAGCATCCTGCCCCGGGCCAATCGATTTATCCGCCCGGCTGTTGCCAATGTGGATGCGTTGGTGGTCTTTGCATCCAATGTGAATCCGGTAACGGAGCCCTTCCTTATCGACCGGGTGGCAGTAATTGCCGGTGACCAGAACGTTCCTGTGTATATCTGCATCAACAAGTGCGACCTGGACCCGGCAGTAGATCTTATGCACATCTACCGGCACGCAGGTTTCCCTGTGATTTGCGCCAGTGCGCAGACCGGAGAAGGCGTGGCGCAGCTAAAGGAACTGATTAGCGGAAAGCTCACTGCCTTCACCGGCAACACCGGTGTTGGAAAAAGCAGCATGCTCAACGCCCTGTGCCCGGAACTTCAGCTTGCTACCGGTGAGGTGTCGGAAAAGTTGGGCAGAGGTCGGCATACCACCCGCCATGTGCAGCTGTATTGTCTGGACGAAAACACGTATGTAGCAGACACCCCGGGGTTTTCCTCCTTCGATACAGAGCAAATGGATGTGCTTCTGAAGGAAAATCTTCAGTACGCATTCCCCGATTTTGCCCCCTATCTTGGACAGTGTCGTTACCACGACTGCTCCCACAGAGCAGAACCGAGTTGCCGAATCCTCGAAGCGGTAGAAACAGGAGAAATCGAAAGGACCCGCTACGACAGCTATCTGCGCCTGTACGAAAAGGCTGAGCAGGTAAAGCTGTGGGAACTGAATAAGTAATTTCACCCGGAAAGCATTTGCTTTCCGGGTGCTTTTTTATAACCTATTTGGTTAGATTTCTCACCACTTGCAGAAATCTATCACTTTGGGTATCTGACGCATCCCTGCCAAAGCTGATCCGCACAGTGCCGGTTTCCAGGGTACCTGCGCTTTCGTGGGCAGTGGGAGCGCAATGCAATCCGCCACGGACAGCGATCCCCTTTTCCGCCAGCTTTTGGGCAAATTCCTCACAATCTTCCTTTGGCACAAAGCTCAGCGTACCTGATTGCGCTCCTCCCGAAAACACCCGAAACCCCAGCTGCTTCAGTTCTTTCTCGCAGCGGCGAACCTGTTTGTGCTCCCGATGCGCAACTGTTTCCAAGCCAGTCTTGCGTAAATAGCGGATTCCCTGTGCAAGTCCGGCAATTCCCGGCACGTTCAGTGTCCCTGCTTCCAGCACATCCGGCATTTCCTCCGGCATTTGCTGCATACGGGAATTGCTCCCCGTGCCCCCTTGCATAAGAGAAACCGGTTGACTTCCGCAAAGCAGCAGACCGGTTCCCTGGGGTCCTAAAAGACTCTTATGCCCCGGCATGGCAATAAAATCCGCTCCTAGTTTTTTTAACGATACCGGCAAGACACCTGCAGATTGGGCCGCATCGATAATGAAGGGCACGCCATAGTGTCTACACAGCGCCGCCATGGATTCTACCGGCAGAATATATCCAAACACGTTTGACACATGGGTGAAAACTGCTGCCTTGACACCGCTTTTTATTGCTTTTTCAAAATCATCCAGTGTGTCTGCCGGGTCAAACAGCTTGCGACCTGCTATAACAGTCTTTGTCCCCAATGCATACAGCGGGCGGGTCACCGCATTGTGTTCAAACCCGGAGATCACCACCGGATCTCCCGGCTTCAATAAAGAACGAATGGCAATATTCAAACCGTGGGTGCAGTTAGCGGTAAATGCAACCTGCTCCACATCGCAGTCAAATAAAGCAGCCGCCTGCTCCCGGCAGTCATAGACTGTCCGGGCAGCATGCATAGCCGCAGGATAACCACCACGTCCCGGATTGGCACAGGTCTGCATCGCCCGTTGCACCGCCTGATATACCTGCACCGGCTTATAAAAGGAAGTAGCGCCGTTATCCAGATAGATCATAGCTCCAGTTCCTCTGCTCTGCCGCCCTGTCGCAGCAAATATACCTTGCGGAAGGTCACATTCTCCTGCCGCAGCTTCTGTACACAATCATACACCTGGGCATGACGGACACGCAGGCTGTAGCCACAACCCTGCTCCTCCATCCACTTGGGTGTTCGGGACAACATACAGTAAAACCCTGCTCGCTTCAGTATCGACTCACCCTTCTGGGCAGGCGTCACTGAGCGAAAGGTGATCACACATTCATGCATAATAAAACCTCCCGGGCTAATCTATGCCCGGAAGGTCGAAATTGTTCGTATTTTCAGAGAGCTCCGCCTTTTGTTTCCAGCAAGCACACCGCATGGCAGGACATACCCGATCCGTCGCCGGTGAAACCAAGATGCTCCTCTGTGGTAGCTTTCACGTTCACCCGTTCCGGATCAATGTGCAAACAGGCGGCAATGTTTTTCTGCATCTGAGCAATGTGGTCCTTCAGCTTGGGTTTTTGAGCGATCATAGTCACATCGATATTGCCCACGGTGTAACCTTTTTGCGCGATCTTTTCTCCCACGATGCCCAGTAACACACCGGAGTCCGCTCCCTTGTAAGTTGGGTCTGTATCGGGAAAATGCCTGCCAATATCCCCCATGCCTGCTGCGCCCAGCAGGGCATCGCAGACCGCATGGAGCAGCACATCCGCATCGGAATGACCCAAAAGTCCCATTTCAAAGGGAATGTGGACACCGCCAAGGATCAGTTCCCTGCCCTCCACCAGCCGGTGTACATCGTATCCGTGTCCAATCCTCATTGCATTTCCTCCAATAGCAGTTGCGCGATCTTCAGATCCGGCGGTGTAGTTACTTTCAGATTCCTCTCGTCGCCTTCCACGATTTTTACAGACATGCCCAAAAGCTCCACTGCCGAGCAGTCGTCGGTGATGGTCACGCCCTTCTTAAATGCCTTTTTCAGTCCGCCCTTCAAAATAGCGATGTCAAACACCTGAGGCGTCTGAATGGCCTGTAGGGTGCTTCTATCCGGTGTTGCCCGGACGATTCCGCCTTTGACTACCTTTATTGTATCCTTAACCGGTACGGCAGGCGCTGCTGCTCCATAGGTATGGGCGGTTCTGACAGTCCGGTCGATCACAGCATCGGTGATCAGCGGTCTTGCTCCGTCCTGCACCGCAACCAAACGCACCTGCTTAGACAGCGCATTCAGACCCGCCTGCACAGATGCCGGACGGTCTGCACCGCCAACCACCACTGCACGCACCTTGTCGAAGCCTGCGCAAAGCTCTGTCAGCTTCTCTATCAGATCCAATCTGGTAACCACCACGATCTCCCGGATCGCCTCACAATTCTGAAAAGTCCGGACAGTTCGCAGGATCATGGGTTCACCGCCCAGGGGCGCCATTACCTTATCAATGCCGCCCATACGGGAGGCGCTGCCTGCTGCCACGATCACCGCGCCGCAATATTTCAGCGGCAGCAGCTGGCGCATTTTTCTTGTAATCACACCGATCTTCATCTTACAGCTCCATGATTTGTTCTTTGAAGTATTTGCCCCGTTCCATAAAATCCTTGAACTGATCGAAAGCAGCGCAGGCAGGGCTCATCAGCACCACGTCCCCGTCCTTTGCGACAGCGGAAGCCTTTTTCACCGCATCCGTAAAGTCTGCGCAGTCCACCAGTTCCGGTTTTCCCGGTGCATAGCCAGGTGCATTTTCAATTGCCGCACGGATTTTCCGGGCAGTTGCGCCGTTTAAGAATACCGCTTTTGTATGTTTCAATACGTATGGACCCAGTACATCAAAAGGAATGTTTTTATCGTAACCGCCGGCAATCAGCAGAACCTTTTCCGAAAAGCTCTGCAGTCCTGCGATGGTGCGGGTGGGAGAGGATGCGATGGAATCGTTATAAAAACGAACACCGTCCTTTACCCGTACCAGCTCGATACGGTGCTCCACACCGCCAAACGTCTTTGCCACTTGGCGGACAGTTTCATCCGCAACTAACCCTTCCACAGCCAAAATGGCTGCCATATAGTTTTCCACATTGTGCTCGCCGGGGAGCAGGATATCCTTCTTATCCAACACCGGCTTGCCGTCACGCACCAGCCAATCGCCGTCCATGCAGACGCCGTTGTCCGTCTCGCCAAGACGGGAGAACCAACGGGTAGCGCCATTTCCGGCAAATCCGGCAGTAATGGCATTGTCTGCGTTTAAGATCAGCCGTTCCTCTGCAGATTGGAACTTAAAAATATTCTTTTTTGCTTCCACATACTCATCCATATCCTTATGGACATCCAGATGGTTGGGCGCAAGGTTGGTTACCACTGCCACATTGGGGCTGTGGGTCATATCAATCAGCTGAAAGGAACTCAGTTCCACCACCGCATAGTCCGTGTCCTTCATTTGGTTGCACACCGACAGCAGTGGCGTGCCAATATTACCGCCCAGCCAAACAGTCTTTCCGGCAGCTTTCAGCATTTGGGCAATGATAGACGTGGTAGTGGTCTTGCCGTCTGAGCCGGTTACTGCAATGGTCTTACAGGGACACAACTGAAAGAAGACTTCCATTTCGCTGGTAATTTCGGCGCCTGCATTGCGCAGCGCCACCAGCGCAGGATTGTCCGGATGCATTCCGGGTGTACGGAATACCACCTGTGCAGACAACCCCTCCAGATAAGTATCGCCCACCTGCAGTTTGCAACCCATGTCTTCCAGCTCCAGAACCTCCGGGTCAAGCTTTTCTCTGGGGGTACGGTCACATCCGGTAACGCTGCAGCCGTAGGACAAAAGCAGCTTCACCAAAGGACGATTGCTGACACCCAGCCCCAGCACTGCGATATTTTTCCCCTTCAAGGATTGAAAATACGAATCAAAGGACATTGTAAACACCTCAATCAATACACTTCAAACTCCGGTTTGTAGAGCAGTTTCAAATTTAGTTGTCATTGCGAGGAGCACCGTACGGTGCGACGTGGCAATCTCAATAATCATAGCTGGTGCTTGGAGATTGCCACACCAGTGTGCGCACTGGTTCGCAATGACAATAAAGACTAAACTGCTCCATAAATGGGAATTTATCCATTTCTTTATAGTATATCCTTTCTAAAAAGAATTTGCAAGACATTTGACAATAAGGCGCGGTTGGAGTACAATAATGATGCGACCAGGTTGGACAGCCGCGGCTGGATTGCGAAAGCGTCCAGGTGAGGAAAGTCCGGGCTCCACAGGGCAAGGATAACAGGTAATGCCTGCCGAGGGTGACCTCAGGACAAGTGCAACAGAGAGATACCGCCGAAAGGTAAGGGTGAAAAGGTGGGGTAAGAGCCCACCCGCTTCATGGGAACATGGAAGCGCTGTAAACTCTATCCGGAGCAACGCCGTGGAGGGACATATAGATTTGCCCGATCGTCCCGAGGAGGCGGCTTGATCTTGCAAGCGATTGCAGGGCTAGATAGATGGCTGTCAAAACAGAACCCGGCTTACAGACCTGTGTCGCAAACAAACCATACCGTCTGCAGCAACCACCGTTGCGGCAGACTTTTTTGAGGATAATCTTATGATCGCAAACTACCATACACATACCGTACGGTGCCGCCATGCGCAAGGCACCGAGGAAAAACTTGTTCAAAATGCCATTGCCCGGGGACTGAAGATCTTTGGCTTTTCCGATCATACACCCCAGTGGTTTCCCGGTGACTACTACAGCACAATGCGCATGTACCCAGATCAACTGGAGGAATATTGCAATGTGGTCCACCGTCTGCAGGAACGCTACAAAAATCGGTTGGAGATCCCATTGGGCCTTGAGGTGGAATATTATCCGGATATCTTCCACACCTTGATTCCTCGGCTTCGGGATGCAGGTATAGAATACATTCTTCTGGGGCAGCACTGGATCGGCAACGAGGAAAATGAGCCATATTGCGGCCAGCCCACGGAAAGTGAAGATGTGCTGCGTCGGTACTGTGACCAAGCCATTGCCGGTATGGAGACAGGCCTGTTCACCTACCTTGCCCATCCGGATCTACTATTATATTCAGGCGACAGAAAGATTTTTGAATCCCACATGCGCAGAGTGTGTCGCGCCGCAATCGACACCAACACGCCGCTGGAAATGAACCTTTTGGGAATCCGGTCCCGTCGCCATTACCCCAATCCGGACTTCTGGGCGCTGGCGGCAGAAGAAGGCTGCCCTGTTGTGCTGGGCATTGATGCCCACAGTCCACAGGAGGTTGCGGATCTACAGCCGGAAAATATGGCGCTGAAGATGCTGAATCTGTTTGGCATTTCCCCACTGGAAACAGTGCCTCTGAAGCCGCTGTGATTTATTTGGGGTACGGATTTCTCCACTCCCCTTCAACTTCGTTCAGGGTCGGTCGAAATGACATGCTTTGTTAAGCTTATCTTGTCATCTTGAGCGACCGGAGGGAGTCGAAAGATCCGTCTCTTTGGGGATCACTCGAAATGACACACTATTTAGTCCTAGTGTTTCGTTCTTTATGCAACAACACCCCCGGGCAAATGCCCGGGGGTGTTTTGTGCTATGGGTGGTTGCACAGCTTAGCTGTGCAACCATATTGTTTTTTCGTTGCGATAATCAAGATTTAACAACGATCACGTTGTCACTATTGACCTCGAGTGTTTCACCAGCCACGGAGAAGCATCCCAGCAGGCTTGCTGCATTAGCATTCGCAACAGTCAGTTTATCACCCTTAGCAGCGGTGATCGCGACCTTAGCTTCCGCAGTCAGACCGGTAATGTCGATCTGAGCCTTGCTCATCTGGATACCCTTCTCAGCTGTCTGAGGTGCACCATCGATCTCTGTTGAGAGGACAATCTGAGGTGCGCCAGAGATCTCAAACTTATCATCGTCGTCATATGCGTTGAATACAATACCGCCAACGATGGTACCGCCGGTAATACTAAACTTACGGCCGGTCATGTCACTGGTCAACCGAAGTTCAATGTTGCTGCTGTTGGCTGCCTTGCCGGTAATCTTGCCGCCGTAGATCTGGCCGCCCTTGACATTCAAGGCTACGTCTTTTTGACCGCCATTGGCACCGATATTACCGCCAGCGGTAGCTGCCTCACCGTTGCGGATCACACCGGATGTGGTGAAGGCGTATCTTTGAATGTAAACGTTACCGCCCTCTGCTGCTTTACCGCCTTCGACCAGCGCAAAGTCATGCAGGGTAGCAGGACCCCATGCGTAGAAGTTACCGCCCTTACTAGTGGCTTCACCATTGGTGACCTTACCGCCGAACATATTAAATGCTGTGGCTGTACTGTTGTTAATGTAGATGTTACCACCGTTAACGGCAGAATAGCCATCGGTGATGGTACCGCCATGAATGTTGACGATTGCGCCTGCATCCACATAAATGTTGCCGCCACGGCCCTTCTTATTGTTGCCGCCCTCGATGGTGCCGCCGTACATGTTGAAGGTACCTGCAGCATATACGTTCACATTACCAGCAGTGTAGGTCTGTTTGGAAACACCGTTGCGGATGATGCCGCCAAACATATTCAGCTTACCAGCTGCGGTGTACAGCACATTAATGGTCACATTATCGGTGTTCTTTGTTGCGGGACCCACAGCCGCGCCGTTGTAGATGTTAACTTCAGCAGCTGCGTTATTAACAACGATCGCTGCTTTCGTGTGCTTACTGCTTGCCGCAGTGCCGGGGTTAGTATAATCAAAGTTACCGCCGTACAGGTTCAGCGTGCCGTTAACGGTGAACATAGACACCTTGTCTGCGTCCGTCAGATTATTGGTGGTCAAAGAACCGGTACCGAAGAAACTCAGCACCTTACCGGCAGCAATGTCAGAAACACAGCCGGTGTTATTGGTAATGTTGTTGGTGGACTTCAGCCAGACACAGGCGTTCTGGAGTGTGCTTGTTGCGGACAGGTCGAACATTGTGCCTGCAGCAGTTGCAACTGTGTCACTGAAGTAGAAGTGCATCTTCTCTGTTGCAGTGTAGGTTCCTGCTGCCAAATCTGTTTGGCCAGCGCCCAGCTCTACCCATGTGACACCGGTGCCACAAACGGGGCAGGTGTGGTTTGCCAGATGCTGCGCAAAGGCTGCATCGGAGTGATCGATAGCGTTGCCCTTATCCATCTGCGCCAGAGTAGCATCAGACACACCGATCATGTTAGCATTGCCGGGAACGACCACGACATCAGGATCGACAGGCTGAGGCACGATGCTGATGGCAAAATCAACAACATCGATCATAGTACCAACGGTCAGGCTCTTAAAGTAATCCTTATAGGTCGCAGAATTCTCATTGGGGAATGCGATGGCATCCGTACCGGAAACAGAGATATCAGCGCCATCGGTCAGCTTACCCAGAGTGATCTTACCTTCGTAGGTGCCGGTCTTGGCAGAGGGTTGCTTCAAGTTGGTCAGCACAGGATTGCCTGCAATAACAACGTTACAGTTGGCGTTGTACTGAACATTTCCGGTAAATTCACCGCCGTAAATGTTCAAGGCAGCAGAACCGGAGGAGGTGGAGCCGTATACATTCACTGCAGAACCGGTACCGGCTTTTACCTTACCGCCGTAGAAGGAACCGGTGGCGGTCTTGCTGGAGGAGTATGCGGTCAGATTGATGGCATGGGTTGAACCACCGAGTACTTCGCCGCCGTACATGTTGAACTTGCCGTAATATATGGTGACAGTTTGTGTTGTATACGCACGTCCGTCAATTGTTGCGCCTTCAAACATGTTGATGGTGCCGCCGTTGCCATATATATAAACAATGGGGTTGGAAGCAGTCTTGCTATTACCACCGA
Source organism: Faecousia sp. (assembly GCA_045652545.1). Lineage (GTDB taxonomy): Bacteria > Bacillota > Clostridia > Oscillospirales > Oscillospiraceae > Faecousia. The sequence goes on from JAZRUM010000024.1 coordinate 22,952, forward strand.
CAATTATCTCTCTGCCGTCGTTCTCAGTAGACTTGATATAGGTGCCGCCATACAGGTTAATAACAGCACTTGTACTGTCTGTGCCCAGGGTTGCGCCAGACAGGTGAGGATTGTTTCTCAGATCCTCATTATCAAAGCCGTTACCGGAAACGACACCGTCACCCATGATGTTCAAGGTACCTTTGACCATAACTGCCATAGACTTGGTAGCAATGATATCGTGATCGTTCAGGTGCAGGCAGGCGCTTGCGCCGGAAGCAACCTGGATATAGGGATAATCTGCCTTTGTGAAGTTCACATCTGCAGGCAGGTAGTAGTGCTTACCGTCAGTCAAATTCTGTGCAGCATCAGTGGAGGTAATGGGAGTCCATGTGACCACCTTTCCACACACCTGGCATTTCGCCTGCTTATTGGCATCCAAAGACAATGCTGCAGTACTTACAGCAGTGATGGCGGGCTTTTCAGGAATTTCGGGCTCTTCTTTGAAGTCAGGCACGTTGGGGTTTCTATCGGTCCACAAAGCGCCATCTTTCACATCAACGGGGTAGTACTTAATGTCTGCCTCATAGAATGCCTTCTGAGCTGTTGCATTAGACAGCGTCTTGGAGAAGGCGCCATTTGCCTGGACAATAACCTTTGCGCTGCCGGACAGCTTGGATTCAGAGATCTTAGCGCCGGAAGTCAGGTTAAGACCGTCACCCAGGATCTTGGGGCTGCCGCTGAGCTTGATGGTAACATCCTTCTCAACGTAAACTTCATCACCGGTGATGGTGCCGCCGGAAATGGTCAGATTCGTGCCGGCATCCATGAAAATGTTACCGGTGCTTTCATAGCCACGTCCTTCCAGCTTTGCATTCTTGATGTTCAGAGAACCCACATGGGTATTGCCGTTTTCCGTGACCTGGTTTTGTACGGCAATGTTACCGCCGGTGCCGGTTGTCATTTCAGAGGTAGCGGTCTTACGAAGGGTAACACCGTCACGCAGTGTGAGGCTGCCGCCGCTAACCAGGATGTTACCGCCCTTGCTGGTACCGTCAGACTGCAGAACACCGCCGCCAACAGAGTCCATAATGGTCAGATCGCAGTAAACCAGGAAGTTACGGCTGGTGGAAGTGGAGGTAGTTCCGTTCAGGTCGAGAACCGCCTTGAAGTAAGGCGCGTTGGGATCAGACATACGGGTGGCACCTGCAGTCACCGAGCCGGTGGTTCTGTCACCGGGGACGTAGTAGTGAATCACTTCGTCGACCGGAGCAGTCTTAATGAAGGAGCCGGTGTAGGGTTCCCACCAAACGGTCTTGCTGCAGTGTGAACACTTAGCCATATATCCCTTGACACGGGCTTGACGAGTGGTAACAAAGATGTAGCTGATGTTACCCTCTACATCCAGGTATACCGTGATACGGTCGCCCTTCTTCAGCTTTGCCGCCTTGAATTGCGCGGAGCCGGAATAGGGGTCGATATTGTAGATCTTGGTTTTGCTGGTATAGGTAATCTCTTTTTCGGTGCCGGTGGTGCTTTGACCGGGCATCATCTTCTTAAGGCTAAGGGTCTTGCCGGAGACGCCCATGACATCATAGTTGGTAATGGGACGATTGGCAGCTCGCGTGGAAGAGGAATAAGAGTCTACCTTCTGAATGATGTCGCCCTTAACACTCATGGCAAACAAGGTGGTAGAGGTATAGGAGTCAACAAGAGACATCAGGTCCTTGCTCTTGGTCCGATAGGTCTTGATCTTACCGTCGGAGAACAGCTCCACGCTGTAGTAGCCGTCTGCATCGGGGACGCGGTTGGTCACACCATCGGTGGGGACAATACGATTTACATGCATATAAAGAGGCGTATTCATTCCCCGGTTGATGACCCAGATATGGGTCAACTCTTTTGTCAGAACGTCAACCAGAGCCTGGATCTTATCGCCAGCCTTCAGAGTCGTCTTTTCACCCTTGAACTTGTTATAGACGTTGCTGACGTTGTAGACCTGGCAATTCTTCGCCATCTTATAAGTATAAGAAGAAGCGACCCGCACACCGCCGGAGTAGGTGAAGCAGTTGACAGTCTTATCGCTGTCTATGCTGTCCACATAGTAGGAGCTGTATGCCTTGTACTTCAGCTTGGATCCGGAAAGCGTACCGTAAGCAGCTTTCACAATGCCGTTGGACACCTTCAAAGCTGCCACCTGAGGAGTAGACTGCTTATCGATTATGGTGGCCAGTTCTTCGCTCTTGGTCTTGACCTGCACCTGTTTACCCTCGCAGACCATATCGAAAACGTAGTAGCCTTCGTTTTCACCCTCTGTCTCCGGAGTACGGGTAGTCTTGCCTGTAGTAGAGCTGTACTCGGGCGTGAGGTTGTAGTAGAGCTTACAGCCGGAGCGGTAGCGGTCTACAACGAAAATATGAGTAAGCTCGCCGGACAGCTTACGGGCTGTGATCACCCGGTCGCCTTCCTTCAGCGTGGTTTTTGCGCCAAACTTGGAGCCGGGAGCGCCGGTCACATCGTAGACCTCGGTTTCGGGGGTCATAATGAGGTTGTAGCCGGTTTCGGAGGCACCGGAAGCAATACGCGCAAGGGTGCCGGTAAGCTGCGTGCAATAGTAGGAGTTACCCATACTGGCGCCGCCGTTGACACAGTTTCTGTCATAGAATTCCTTGATGATGCCATTTTTGATCTTCAAGCCAAAGATCTGATGGCTCTGGGAATCCATCTTGTATGCAATCTCCGTATCCTTGGTCTTGGCGGTGAGCACCTTGCCCTTGGATACCAGCTCAAAAATATAGTAGCCATCGGAATTCTGTGTACGGCTCGTCAGCATTGTGTTGGAGTTGACGTCATACTTTCTGACGTTGTAGTACATATCCACGCCGTGCACATCGCGGCGCTCCAGCTTAACGTACACAGCTTTGTCGTCCATATCGGTCCAGACGCAGATGTAGTCGTTCATCTCCGGTCCGTCCAGCAGCTCGCCAATGTAGTGACCGCAGCCTGTTTCGTTGATGACGAACTGTGTGGTCTCATCATAGGTGAAGTTTACCACCTTGCCCAGATTGGTGGAATCAGCGGTTCTGATGCAGGTAGCCTCAATCGCATTGCCGTTGATGGCCGTAATGTGGAACCGATCAGCAACCATCTTGGTACGGGAGGCTGTGGAAGCGCCGATCTTTGCGCTGATGTAACCTTCCGCATCAAACGCCAGACCCATAACCTGACCTGCACCGGTGTAAGCGTCCAGAGAGGAAACAACTTTCTTGTCCTTACACTTCAGCTGCTCAATCTTACCGTTGATCGCGAAAGGAATGGTGTAAACGCCATTCTCATCCGGCTCACGGGTAGTGGTCTTCGTGGTGCTGTCGTAGAACTGGTCCACACGCATATACAAAGGAGATGCCGGGGAACGCTCGGTCATGAAAATGTATGCATAGGGATTTTCCTGTGTGCCGTAGACACTGACAATGTCTCTAACGTCCAGGTCGATGGATTGACCCAGTTTATCAGAGTCGGGACGCACGTCCATAATACATACTTTGTCGGACAGTTCGATGACCATCTCCATACCGTTCATGGATTCGGCGGAGTTGATCGTCAAAGCGTTTTCGTTGAATCTCTTAACATAGAAACCCTTTGCGGTTTCCACTGCGAATGTACCGATGTCCAGAACGTCGATGATCAAGCCATCGGCATCCAGAACCAGACCGCAGGCATTAAGAGAGTCTATGTAGTTGACCAACCGCTTATCAGCAGTTGCCATTTCAACTACCTTTCCCTGAGTTGCAAATCGGATGTGGTACAAACCGTCAGCACCCTGTTCACGGGTGGACAGACCAGCCTCCGAATTCTCAGTGAACTGAATCCTATCAATGTTCCAATATATCTCAGATTGAGGTATATCATCAGTGGGATCAGTCGCTTGACCTTCGCCGGGGTTAAAGAATAGCATTCCAGCTACAACGCCTGCCGCTACGACGATAGCGACAGCAGCCAGAGTGATCCATAACCACAGCTTGCTTTTCTTGCTACTTTCTTGTTTCATACGCTTTCTCCTTCCGGATTTTTTATACACTTATAGTGATACTTTATTTTAACACAAACAAATTTACATTTCAATCTTTATTTTGCATAATTTACAAGGTTTTACAATAATTTTTTCTTGCGGCTTGGCAAAATCCACAATTGCAATAACATTATTTTGTGCATTTTGAATTGGTTACCTCGCCTCATGAAAATCACCGCAAAAATGCGTACCGCAAAAGGTTCCTTTCTTGCTTTTTCTGCTCATTGAAGTCTATGAAACACAAATAGAAAATTGCCAACGAATCATGTTTATACAAAAAGGGCATGTTGCAAAATGCATAGAATGCCCGATAGAATCTGTGGGAGTAGACATTTGCATAGTTTTAGGGACTGTTGCATCCATTTGCAACAGTCCCTTTTGGGTTATTCTTCGGTTTTTTTCGGAATGGGAGCAGCCAGACCGGTCACATGGTCAACCGGCAGGGAAAATGCGATTCCCTGTGCCTTTTTGTCCATGCCCATTTCCTTGTACAGGGCATTGAGAATATTGTCACGAATGGGTTTTTCTACCACCAGCATCAAGATCTCCTTATCCGGATGAATGGTAATGCCGAAGAACGCCGCTTCCTGTTCTCTGGCAACACCTCGGGCGTTAAGGATCGTGCCGCCCCGAGCGCCCTGTGCCCGGGCAACATCCATTGCCTGATCTGCAAACCCCGCATTGATAATGGCGAAAATCACCTCATGGTTTTCCGTAGTCACTGCAGCTCCTCCCTTCCCTGCTTGTTGTTGCTTAAAAACTGATACATGTTCACACCGATCACGCTGCTCATGGGCACTGCAAAAGCGATGCCCTTGCCTCCCTTGATGGTAGTGAATTTATCCTCCAGACAATTCATTACCGTCTGCACCATATCCTCCCGCACCACGCTTAAAAGTACCGCTTTTTGGATATTCAGCCCCAAAAGATCCACCATATCCGAATGAGCAGTACCCTTTCCGGATGCCACCATCTGGCAGTTGATCTCAAACTGGCTAAGTACATCCAGATAAAATTCTGCTTTGTTCCGATCTACCACCGTAAACAGGAGCTTCAGTTTCTTAATGGCAGAATCATTGACAGTATTGGCCATAAATACCTACCTCCCGCTTACATAAAGTTAATGATTTGCTGGTCGTGGGCATCCAAAATACGCTTCATTGCTCTACGCTCTCGCACTCTATTGGCAACGATAGCACGGAAACCAAGCAGCTGGATGGTAATCAGTGGGATCATAGCCACCATAGCCACCACACCGAAAGCATCCCGCAATACCGCATCGGCACCCTGTGTGCCTACGCACACACCAACGGCAAAGGGCAGGATAAAGCCGGAGGTCATAGGACCGCTGGCAACGCCACCGGAGTCAAAGGCAATAGCTGTATACACCGGGGGTACAAACAAGGAAAGCGCCAAAGATATAAAGTAACCGGGAATGATGTAATACACAAGGGAAAAATCAAAGATGATGCGCAGTACACTCAAAGCAATGGCTGCTCCTACACCCACACAAAGTCCGGTCATCATGGAACGCTTTGTCACATAACCGCCTGTGATGGCTTCCACCTGTGCATTCAATACGTGTATAGCAGGCTCTGCCAGAACCACCAGTACGCCCATTAAAAGGCCCAGTCCCACCACAAGCCACCGGTTCAGACCCGCAAGAGACATGCCCAGCTTGTAGCCTATGGGCATAAAGCCTACGTTCACCGCAGTAAGGAACATCACAAGACCCACATAGGTAAACAGCACGCCCACTGCGATGCGCAATAGTTGCCACTTGCTCAGTTTCAGAAAAAAGAACTGGCAAGCAAGGAAAAACACCACGATCAAACCCAGAGCTATGGCCACTTCCTTTGCCGTGTGAGCTGCGGTATGCAGAAAACTACCCATAATATCGCTGCTGACAGCATAATCCGGCACTGTATAGGTCAGCTGATTCCGGGACAAAATTCCAAGCATCAACACCGCCAAAATAGGTCCAATAGAGCAAAGTGCCACCAAACCAAAGCTGTTTTCCCGGGAATGGCGGTCGCCCAAAACACTAGAAATACCAACGCCTAATGCCATAATAAAGGGCACTGTGATCGGTCCTGTTGTCACGCCGCCGGAATCAAAGGCAAGGGGCAAAAAATCAAGCTTTTCTCCCACTGCAAGCATCAAAGCAAGGGCAAACAGCAGCATATAAAACAGCATCAAAATGTTGGAAAGTCTGCGATGAAAAACGATGCGCAGGATAGCGATGATCAAAAATGTACCGACACCAATGCCCACAGCATACACGAGCGCCGTGCCGTTAATCACAGCTTTGACCATGTTAGCCAGCACTTGCAGGTCCGGTTCCGCAACCGTGATCAGCAGTCCCAAAGCAAAGCTGACAGCCAGCAGCAGCCACAGCTTCCGCTGACGGGACAGGCCGGCACCAACCTGTGTGCCCATAGGCGTCATAGCCAGATCCGCGCCCAGATTAAAAAAGCCGATGCCAAGCACCAACAGAACTGCACTGACAGAAAAGGTAATCAGTTCTGCGCCGGTAAAATTAAACCAAGGCAGCAGCGACAGTGCATACACGATCAGCGTGATCGGCAATGCAGATACCAACGCTTCTTTAATTTTCGACCAAAGCTCTTTCATCTGCGTCACCTTTCAAAAGTTTTTATATATTATAGCAGAAATTGTAGTATATTCCAAGTGTAAAAATGAATTTTTTAATTTGTTTATTTTTTAGTTTATAGAGGTGTTCCTTTTCTCCTGTGTCATTTCGAGCGGACCCTGAGCGCAGCCGAAGGGGAAGTCGAGAAATCCGCAATTTCCATTGCAGGAGAACGGATTTCTCCACTCACCTGCGGCTCGGTCGAAATGACATTTGTTGTTCGCAACAGCTCGACAAATCAAAGTTGAATCTCGATTTGCAAAAAATCCCCCAGTCCGGAGACTGGGGGATTTGAATGCTATTTAAGCGTGTGGATTACTCGAAGATCTCGGTAACAACGCCGGAACCAACGGTACGGCCACCCTCACGGATAGCGAAACGCAGGCCCTTCTCGATAGCGATGGGGGTGATCAGCTCAACGTTCATAACAACGTTATCGCCGGGCATGCACATCTCAACGCCCTCGGGCAGGTTGATGATGCCGGTAACGTCGGTGGTACGGAAGTAGAACTGAGGACGGTAGTTGTTGAAGAA
>JAZRUM010000025.1:0-9715 GCA_045652545.1 Faecousia sp.
GTTTGATGGCAGCGTATGTGTGGTATGGCCGCCTTGAAAACACCATACCTACCTTTGCGCTAACCAGTGTGCCGGAGGAACTGAGAAAAGCCGACCCGGTGAATAATTGGAACTGGCCAGAAGAGATGATCAACGTGCTGAAAGAATCCGTAACCAATGCATTGGCAACGCCCTTTGCAGTAACCCAGTCTACAATCACACAATAAAATATGTATAAAAATCACTCTGTTAAACAGGGTGATTTTTATATAAAGAGAACCACGCGTTTTAACGCGTGGTTCAATAAAGCTTATGCGAAATGTACAAGACCAAAGGCATCCGGGTTGTGGAACGATGCTTTGGGCAGTTTCGGTACGGGATTCCACGTTATATAATGGGGGGGATCCTTTTTGCCGGCGCATTTATAAAAGTTGGCTCGCATACTGTAGCCGGAGACAGGGGAGAAGCTGGGGAAGAACATTCGGATAAAGGAGTAGGGGATAGAATATACAGTTTCCCAGCCGCTCTCAATACGCTGTGCAGCAGGAACAATAGGGGGATTCTCTGGAATCAGCCGCATCAACTCGTCCACATTTGGTCCAAAACCAAGATATAAACATCCATTGAGGTTACACTCAATGTTAAAGTAGCGCTTATCGCCGGATATAGGACAGAAGAAAAATTCCAGGCAACTGTCCTCGGAAATCTCATCCAGAAGACCGGTCAGCTCAGCACGGATGTTTTCTTCCACAGCGCTTAAACGCACGTGCAGCGCATCCTCGTCGTAGCACACCTGTGCCTGAGAGGAAATGGCCATCGGTTCGGTCCTAAACCAATTATCGATCTGCAATGCAGGGATTGTGCTCCAGTCAGGCTGGCCGTTGCATCGGGTGATGGTATATTCTCTCATGGTTGCCTCCTTGTATGTAACTTTTTGTCAGTATACCATATCAGATTGATAAATGCAATGAAAAGCAGAAAAATTGGTAATTGGCCGTTTTAGGAAGATCACATTGCCGAAACATTTTTTAATGTATCAAAAATATTGGTTATTATTAATAAAGTTGAGAAAACATAGCATTTCCACATTGACATTTCAGGTCAAAAAAGCTATGATATAGACGTATTATTTTATCCCTTAGCAGGATAGCTTTTATGTGAATAATAATGAATGGAGCGTTATCTATGATTGCAATTATTAACGCCACGCTTGTAATGAAGGATCATCTCATTCCTGAAGCAGTTTTATTTGTGGAAGATGGCACTATCGCCGATTATGGTGAAATGCGTACTACTCCTATTCCGGATGGCTGCGAAGTTGTTGATGCTGAGGGAATGTTTGTAGGACCTGGTCTGGTGGATATCCATAACCATGCAGGTGGAACACATTGGTTTTACGATGAGCCCATTGAGGCAGCACAGTTTAACCTTGCCCACGGTACAACTACCGTTTTACCCACGCTCTATTTCAGCGCTAACGGGAAACAGCTTGTGGAGCGGATTGAATTGGTGCAGCAGGCGATGAAGACCCCGGAGGGCGCTAACATTGCCGGCTTCTATATGGAAGCTCCGTACATGAATCCTAAGTTTGGCGCGAATCGGGAAAATAACCCCTGGCGAGGACCTATCTGCAAGGAAGAATATCAGCCGGTTATTGACAAATTGGGCGCTGATGTAAAAGTGTGGGTGTTGGCTCCTGAGCGGGAAAATATCGAGCAATTTGTAATGGATTGCAAGAAGGTAAATCCTAACGTTCGGTTCTCAGTAGGTCACAGTGAGGCAAGTCCTCAACAGATCGAGGCGCTGATGCCTTACGGTCTATGCATCGGCACCCACCACACCAACGCCACCGGCGACCGTCTTATGTATCCTGAATGCCGTGGTGTATGTGTGGACGAAGCTGTCAACTACAATCGGGAAATTTACGCAGAGCTGATTTGTGACAGCCGCGGTATCCATGTAGACCCTTATATGCTCCGCTTGGTTCGCAAGATCAAGGGCGAGGACCGTATCATTCTGATCTCCGATGCTTGCGTTTTTAATGGTCCTATCCCTCCGGGATATGAGGGTGTAACCGATATTAATTTTGATTTTGCCGGCGAGATCGCAGGCTCTAAGTTGACACTGGAGATAGCTTGTCGCAACATGATGAAGCATACCGGCGCATCTATTGTTGACGTGTTCCGGTACGCATCTTATAACCCTGCGAAGGCGGTTGGCTTTACTGACCGCGGTGAGATTCGCAAAGGACTTCGTGCGGATCTGGTGATTTGCGATCACTGGATGAATATAAAATCCGTAATTCTGAAAGGAGAATTTCAAAAATGAAAGACTTTATTGTCGATCCCGCAACCAAATTTGACTTTGAGCCTGCAGCATTTGTCCCCTTCAAGGATAAGGCTGTTTGCGAGCGTGTTCGCAACATGAGCGGCAAGGAGCTGGAGCAGCGTGAGGATTGGTGGCATCCTGAGTTTACCGTTAAGGTTATGATGAACCCCCATCCCGTTCTGATCGCTACTCTGTTCTCCCGTCTGAAGGCAGCTTCCGAGGCTGGCAAGACCTTCACCATGATCCTGGGCAACCCTGAGCCCGATACCTACATCCCTCTGGCACAGCTGATCAACTACTTCCAGGTTGACTGCTCCAAGGTCCACCTGTTCGCTGAGGACGAGTGGGCTGATCAGGATGGCAACATTGCTCCTATCACCTACGAAGCTGGCTTTGCTCACTCCATGATCAAGTATTTCTACTACCAGATCGATGAGAAGCTGCGTATGCCTATGGAGAACGTTCATTTCCCCACCAACGAGAACATCAATGATTACTCCAAGATTATCAACGATATCTCTGAGGGCGGCGCTGACATCGCTTCCACCTCTCCCGGTTGGGCTGGCCACATGGCATTCGTGGATCCCATCCCCGAGTTCATCGGCAGCGGCGACATCGAAGAGTGGCTGAACCAGCCCGCTCAGATCGTTGAGCTGCACCCCATGACCATCATGCAGAACTCCCTGAACGGTACCTTCGGTCAGTCCGGTGATATTGCTAACGTGCCTCCTAAGGCAGCAACCATCGGCCCCGTCGATGTTATGCGTGCTAAGGAGCGTATCGAGGTTCATGCTTTGGCTACCTGCGGTACTTTCTCTTCTTGGCAGAGAATGATTTCCCGTCTGTGCACCCACGGACCCATCACTCCTTACCTGCCTTCCACCATGCTGCAGACCAAGAAGACTCAGGTCTACATCAGCGAAGAGCTGGCTGCACCCTTCGAGTGCTGGGAGAAGGTCGGCTACTAATAAAGTCGTACATATCCTTAACTTACCCCGGAAGCAAATGCTTCCGGGGTTTTAAAGATCCCAAAGGGCTGGAATAACCACTGATCAGGCGATTTTTAGGAAATTTCACAATCCGCAATTTCCTTTAAAAAAACACAAAAAAGTACTTGACTTTTCAACAGCTCACCGCTATAATAAGCATGTTCTGTTTGAGCCGCCGGTATAGCTCAGTTGGTAGAGCAGCTGATTTGTAATCAGCAGGTCGGGGGTTCGAGTCCGTCTACCGGCTCCAAGCAGGCTACAGACAGACAGACAGGCAGAATGCAATATGGGGGATTTCCCGAGTGGCCAAAGGGGACAGACTGTAAATCTGCTGGCTATGCCTTCGGTGGTTCGAATCCACCATCCCCCACCAAACCAAAAGCACCAGTCCGTAGGGACTGGTGCTTTTGGTTTGGTATAGGTATTTGGATGGAGAGATTCGAACCCATCCCAGTCCGTAAGGATGCATCTGTCAGCGTTAAGTAGAATGGTGTAAAAATATACGTGATTTCAACAAATTTCGCCTATGCATATGTTTCTTGGTGTCTATTTAGACTTGAAATGGGACAATTGCTGTGTTACAATTATCTGGTAATTAATAGTTGCAGCGGCAATTTTGTGAAACATTTTGGGAGGATTAGGATATGAGACCAAAACTGGAAGATTTGACCCTTAGGGAAAAAATCGGACAAACCGGTATGCCCAGCCCTAGCAATGCCAAGAGAGCTATTGAGGAATGTGGAAGTTATGTGGAGTATTTTAAGAAATATCCCTTCTGCGGACTCTATGTACATAAGAAAACCAGTCACGCAGACGGTACACCTTTTGCATCTCCTGCCGATGCATGTAAGCTGTTCTATGAAACCTCAAAGGAACTGAAGATTCCAATTTTAGTTTCCGGTGACTGCGAGTTTGGCGCAAAAGGTCTGTTTGAAGAGCTGCATGAGATCTGCAGCAATATGTCTTTGGGTGCTGCTTGCAACGGCGAACTGGCGTATAAGCGCGCCTACTATTGGGCACGGGAAATGCGTTCCATAGGTATCAACTGGCCCTTTGGCCCCAATTTGGATCTGCACAAAAACTTCTTTGCTAGTAGCATCCGCCGCATTTCTGGTGATCCGGATATCATAGCAGAGCTGGTACCCTATATCATTAAGGGTATCCATGATGCAGGCTGCGCTACCAGCGCTAAGCACTTCCCCGGTTCCAGTAACGATTACCGTGACTCCCATTTCAGTTCCAACATCAATACAACCTCCAAAGAAAAGTGGTATGCCAATGATTTCAAGGTTTGGCAGGCTGCGGTGGAAGCTGGTGCTATGAGTTTCATGACCGGACATTCCCATGTTCCTGCTTTTGATGATTCCTGCGCCAGAGGAAGTATTCCCAGACCTGCAACAACCTCAAAAAAGATTGTTGATCTGGCTCGTAAGGACCTGAATTACGACGGTATCATGATTACCGATGCAGTAAGCATGAAGAGCTTGGCTGCGGCATATGAGCATGATGATGTATACATAGAGAGTTTCCTTGCCGGTCATGATATTGTTTTGTTTACTGATAACGATTACATTGACGTTATGGAAAAGGCTGTGCTCAGTGGTCGGATCTCTGAAGCACAGATCGATGAGGCATGTCGCCGTGTGCTGGATCTGAAGGAGAAGATCGGCTTGTTTGACGATAAGCCTATGGGAGAACCACTTACCGAGGAGGAAAATGCAGACTTTGAACAGGTTTTGTATAATATTGGTAAAAATGCCTTGACGCTGATCAGCAATCAGGGGAATATGATTCCCTTCGATCCCAAAAAGGTCAAGCATGTTACCATTATTAACGTAGCGCCTGACGAGCAATTCTTTAAAGAATTAAGTGTGATGAAGGAAGCTTTTGAAGCACGGGGTATTGAGGTAGACATTTTGGAAAATCTGACTACCAAACAGCAGCTGAAGGCAATCTCCGAGAAATCTGATATCATTATATATGCCTGCTTCTTGGCTCCGTCCCGTCCCACGGGTATGAGCGTGTACTCCAGACCCGTTGAAATGAAGACCTTATACAGTTCTCTGTCCTTTGGTGCAGACAAATCGGTTTGCGTGTCCTTTGGCGCACCTTCCATTTACTACAACTATTTCTCCTGCGCCGATGTGTTTATCAATGCATATTCTGATGACTGTGGAACAATGAGAGCATTTGTGGATGGTATTTTGGGTGACTTCCCACTTACAGGCAAATCTCCCGTAAAACTGTATCCCGAATTTAAAGAGGATTAATTAACCAAGCAATATACTGCAGATCGTACCGGAACCACCGTTCCGGTACGATCTTTCTGCAGCTAACAACGTGATTTTCTTTAAATCCTTGCAGAAATAGACATATATAGTACAAAAACATCCATATAAGCAGGGTGGAATTGTAAGGTTTGTTTATTGACGGCACGGGAGAAATGGTTTATACTATAGTGTAGAGCGTTAATAAATACCGGAGGTTATGAAAATGAATACAAAAGCAGTTAGAATTCATGGTAAGAATGATTTGCGCTTGGATGATGTGCAGTTGCCGGAGATTGGCCCTGACGGCGTTCGTGTTCGTGTGGTGTCTGATAGCATTTGCATGTCTACATACAAAGCTGCCATCGAAGGCGGAGAGCATAAGCGTGTCCCCGATAATTGCCATGAAAACCCCACCGTTGTAGGTCATGAGTTCTGCGGCGACATTGTGGAGGTAGGAGAAAACTGGCAGCACAAGTATAAGGTGGGAGACAAGTTTGTTATCCAACCTGCTCATTTCCATAAGGGCAGCCAGATGGCGCCCGGCTATTCCTACAATTACTGCGGTGGCAATGCCCAGTACGGAAATGTTCCCATTGAGACTTTGCTGGAGAACTGCCTGCTGCCCTACAGCTCTGACACCTATTACTACGGATCTTTGGCTGAGCCTCTGAGCTGCGTTATCGGCACATTCCACGCTATGTATCACACCAAGCCCGGCTCTTACGTCCATGAAATGGGCATTAAAGAGGGTGGCAAGATGGCACTGTTGGCATCTGTTGGCCCCATGGGCTTGGCTGCTATCGACTATGCGATCCACTGTGACCGTCGTCCCAGCCTGTTGGTGGTTACGGATATCGACGAAGCTCGTCTGGCTCGCGCTGCATCCATCTACACAGTAGAGGAGGCTGCAAAGAACGGCATTGAGCTGCACTATGTAAATACTCGCATGGAAAATGCAACCGAGTACCTGCGCAGCCTCACAGGTGGCACCGGCTACGATGATGTTGTATGCTTTGCTCCTGTAAAGCCTGTCATTGAGCAGGCGGATGATATCCTTGGTTTTGATGGCTGCTTGAACTTCTTTGCCGGTCCTACCGACAGCCAGTTCAAAGCACCCTTTAACTGGTACAACGTCCACTACCTGTACACCCACGTGGTTGGTACCTCCGGTGGCAATACCAACGATATGCAGGAAGCTATCGAAATGATGAATGCAGGCAAGCTGAACCCCTCTGCACTGGTCACCCATATTGGCGGCCTGAATGCTGTTATTGATACTACACTGAACCTGCCTAAGATCCCCGGCGGCAAGAAGCTGATCTATAACCATATTGATTTGCCCTTAGCCGCAATTAATGATTTTGAAGAGTTGGGTAAGACTGATCCTCTGTTTGCAGAGCTGGACCGTCTTTGCAAGGCAAACAACGGCCTGTGGAATCCCGAGGCTGAAAAGTATCTGCTGGCTAACGCTAAGAAGATCTAAATTGAATTAAAATACGCCCCAAGTCTTTGGGGCGTATTTTTAAAAGCTGTATGACTAACGGTATGTTTCCGGACAGGAGGTTTGTATGAATTTTCAAGAGTTGATTTTAAAGCGGGAGTCTTGCCGTGCTTACGATGATGCAAGACCTGTTGAAGATGAGAAATTGCAAAAAGTCTTAGAGGCAGTCCGATTAGCACCTTCTGCTTGCAATGGCCAGCCGTATCATTTGACGGTTTGCCGGGGTGAAAAGGCAAAGAATGCGGCCAGTGCTACCCAGGGTATGGGCATGAATAAATTTGCCTCACAGGCACCGGTTTTGATTGTGATTTCCGAGACGCCTTATGTTAAAACTGCCGCATTAGGTTCCAAAATCAAAGGAAATGATTATCGGTCCATGGATATTGGTATTGCGGCTGCTTATTTGACTGCTGCGGCAACAGAGCAGGGTCTGTCAACCTGTATCCTAGGTTGGTTGGATGATGAGAAACTGCGAAAGATTTGCGGTGTTGACGGAGCGGTACGTCTTGTCATCACATTGGGTTATGCAAGAGATGAAAGCGTCCGAGAGAAAAAAAGGAAATGCTTGGAAGAGTTAGTCACATATTGTGGCTGACTTGACAAATAACAATGGCTATTTTACAATAGCGGTATCTATTTTATGAGGTGATTCCAATGGATAAGAAACTGCATACAGAAACATTGTGTATCCAAGCGGGCTATAGCCCTGCCAGTGGCGAACCCCGTCAGATTCCGATTATTCAGAGCACTACATTTAAATATGCCACCAGTGAGGATATGGGAAAATTGTTTGACCTGGAGGCATCCGGTTATTTTTATTCCCGCTTGCAAAATCCTACCTGTGATATGGTTGCAGCAAGAATTGCAGCACTGGAAGGCGGCACAGCTGCAATGCTGACCGGTTCAGGTCAGGCCGCAAACTTCTATGCACTTTTCAATATCTGCTCCTGTGGTGACCATATCGTTTCCAGCTCTGCAATTTACGGTGGAACGTTTAATTTGATTGGTGTAACCATGAAACGCATGGGCATTGATGTCACCTTTGTGGATCCGGATTGCACAGAGGAGGAACTGCAGGCTGCATTCCGGCCCAATACCAAAGTACTTTTTGGCGAAACCATCGCCAATCCTGCACTGACTGTTTTGGATATTGAGCTGTATGCTAAGGTTGCCCATAAGAATGGTGTGCCGTTGATTATTGATAATACGTTTGCTACACCTGTTAATTGCCGTCCATTTGAGTGGGGTGCTGATATTGTTACCCACTCTACCACCAAATACATGGACGGTCATGGTGTTGCTGTGGGCGGCTGTATCGTCGACAGCGGTAAGTTTGATTGGACAAAGTACCCGGACAAGTTCCCGGGACTTTGCACACCGGATGACAGCTATCACGGCGTTACCTATACGGAACGCTTTGGCTTGGAAGGCGCATTTATTACAAAGTGTACAGCTCAGCTAATGCGTGACTTAGGTTCTGTGCAGTCTCCACAGAGCGCATTTTATCTGAGTCTTGGACTGGAAAGCTTGCCGTTCCGGATGAAACAGCACTGCGCCAACGCTCAGGCAATTGCTGAATACCTCAGCACAAATGAGAAGGTTGCCTGGATCAAATACTGCGGTTTGAAGGGTGACAAGTACTACGACCTGGCTCAGAAGTATATGCCCAACGGTTCTTGTGGTGTTATCGCTTTTGGTTTGAAGGGTGGACGCAAGGCTGCTGAAACCTTTATGAAGCATTTGCAGCTGGGCTCTATAGAGACCCATGTTGCAGATTCTCGCACTTGTTGCTTGCATCCGGCCAGTGCTACACACCGTCAAATGACGGATGAGCAGCTTGAAGCAGCCGGTGTTGGTGCAGACCTGATCCGATTGTCCTGTGGCCTTGAAAACGCAGAGGATTTGATTGCCGATATTGCACAGGCAATTGAGAAAGTTTAAACGCTCCGGCTATGGGCGTAGATGGTTAATTAGTCCTAGTAGTTAATATTTTTTTCACATTTCCTTGTGCTATTTAACAAAGTTTTAATAAATTACTGAAAAAGGCTTGAATTAAAGAGAATTTCCTGATATAATGTGCACGTTGTAGAACTGTACAGCGTTGTTTTTGACGTGCATGTTACAAGCATCGTCTTTTAACATATGGGACAAAAGACACCACCTAAGGGTGGTGTCTTTTGTGGTATACGGAATACACCCCGGCTCATTGAGTCGGGGTGTAGAAATTTGTAGGATAGATAATCTTACTTCAGAGACTCCTCAACAGCAACAGCAACGCTAACGGTCATACCGACCATGGGGGAGCGATGGGAGCGCCGCCTGTGGCGGATAAAGCGACCTGAGCGAGTGGCCGCGGTCGGAAGATGACGCAGCCGATTTATCGGCAAGGAAGATTTCGGGCACCGCAACAGGGGGAGCAACGCTTGTGTTGCGACTCAGATATGCAACCTGCAAATGCAGGTTGCCACAACACAACCTCATGGGCGGTAAAGAGTAAGAGGCTTCTGCAAATGCACCGAACCAGTAAAACTGGACAATAGACAAAAAGGCCCCCTGTGTAGGATAATAACTACACAGGGGGTATTGTTATGCAAAAGCGAAAATATACACATCTGAAAGCCGTAGAAGGTCTTATATTGTCCATGCGA
>JAZRUM010000026.1:0-16190 GCA_045652545.1 Faecousia sp.
ATTTGGAATCCCTCTCTATTGTAGACGTGTGGTCGGCAAACCACTTCTGCTCTATTGGGGGATTCTTTTTGATTTCTTTGTTCTCCGCTAAAGCTTTTTTATGCCCCCGGCAGAGCCGGGGGTTAACTTTGGTCAACCAAATCAAAACCTCCTCTGCAAATTTACATTGCAGAGGAGGTTTTTATATTGTTTTTAGTTGTTGACGGATTGGGTTATCTCCATGGGATTGCGCAGTGCATTGTTGATTGCCTCCAGGATCACAGCCTTATTTTCCTCCGTCAGGGAGATGCTGCCGGGGATCCTATCCAGTTTCAGCTCACTCAATGTCTTGCCTGTGAAGGTAGCATACCACATATAGCCGCCGATAAACTCACCCAGCTCATTTAAGTGATAACCATCCTTCGTCAGCGTATCACCGAGAAAGCTTGTGCGGGCATTCTGCACAGCTGTGCCTGCGGGAATGATGCCGGAAAACGCCGGGTTGCCCACGATCTTTTGCCGATTGGCTTCGATGATGCATCGGTACATGACATCCTGGCTGTTTGCATAGTTTGCAAACGTTGACTGATCGCAATTCTGCTGGTATGCCCAGGTCATATGCCACACCAGTTTTGCATCGGGATTGGTTTTATTGGTATTTACATACTCGATCAGCTGGGACAGATACGGCTCATAGCTATCCAGCAAACCGGAGTTGCCGCTGTTTTGCTGCATGGTGATAATATCCCATTCCTCGTCCTGAAGTCCGTAGAGCAGCGTTGCGTTTTCCACCTTTTCCCATGTGCCGGTGGTATTTTTGAAATAGGCATAGTCCGGGGCGTTGGTATTGGCGCAGTATACATGCTTCTGCAAGGAGCAGCCGCCGATGTGCAGACGACCCAGCACAATATTCTCCACGCCCTCTGCCTTAGCGATGTCATAGAGGAATCTTGTGGTGTTATTAGAAAAGCTGTTGCCGATGGCCAGCACCTTCAGCGTACTGCTGTCAGACACAAGCGCATCCGAAATTTGCGATGTGGTAGCGGCGGCGGTAGTGGATACAGACTCCTCCTCTGCCGGTGCGGCGCAACCGCAGAGTAGGAAAATGCACAGTAGTACACAAAGAAACTTCTTCATTTGAAATCCTCCTAGTATAGAATATGACTATTATATCAAAAATTTTTACCGTTGTCTATATCCTTTATGACTTGGCGGGCTATATAGAATTGCAGGATTCTGCCTGCCAATTGACATTCTTTTTCAAACTTAGTATGATATAGACAGGTTGGTTATCAAGTAAAAACCTTTAAAATCGCCACGCAGCGTATCTGCAAAAGGAGATCCATTTTTGCTTTCCGGATGATGAAATAATATGGAACTAATGCATATTGCCCAACGAGCCGGCCGACTGTCCGGTTTTTTAAGAAATGAAATGGCCATGTCCTCCGGTCTTGTAAACCGGCTGAAGTGGCAACATAAAATACTTGTCAACGGCATTGCCCGGCATAATGACTACACGGTGCAGCCGGGAGATGTGATTACCGCAGCGCTGGACGAGGAAACCCCTCAGTACCCTGCGCAGGACGGTCCGCTGACCGTGCTCTATGAGGACGAACATATTCTGGCAGTGGACAAGCCTGCGGGAATGTTAATCCACCCCTCTCGTGCCACCATGGTGGGCACATTGGCAAACCGGGTGTTGGGATATTATCAGAAAACAGCGCAAACCTGCGCATTTCATCCGGTGACCCGACTGGACCGGGACACCTTTGGAATTGTACTGCTGGCAAAAAACGCCCATGTCCACGCACTTTTCAATCAACTGCACAGCTGCGGTGCACTGAAAAAAACCTACCATGCACTGGTGCTGGGCGGTCCGGAAACGGACAACGGTGTAATCGATGCACCCATTGCCAGAAAACCACTGCCCAGCTTGCTGCGTTATGTTAACCAGGAAGGAAAGCCATCGGTGACCCACTACCAAGTTTTGGGGCGAGGAAACCACACGTGCCTGCTGGCATTACAGCCCATTACCGGACGGACGCACCAGCTTCGGGTGCATTGCGCTTATAAGGGTTTCCCCATTCTTGGCGACCCCCAGTATGGCAACGCCCAAGCGAAAACCTACGCCCCCTCCCAGCAGCTTTGCGCAAAGCACCTGGAATTTTCCCATCCGGTAACCGGCGCAGACCTGCTCCTCACCTCCTGCTTGGATGTAGGAAGTATCTACTAATTTATTGCAATCAAAAACTGCGCATCACCATTTGTGATGCGCAGTTTTCTGTTTTTAACTGCTTCTGACCTGCATGAACAGACTTTCCATATACCGGGAGATCTCCTCCGGCAGATAGGCAAAGCTGACACCGTTTTTCAGAATGTTCTCATCGGGGTAAGCAACAGGATCGTTCACCATTTCCTCGCTCAGGTACTGCTTGGCTTCAGAAATGGGGGTGCTGTAGCATACCCAGTCCATATTTGCCGCAGAAATTTCCGGCTCGCACAGGAAATTGATAAACAGCTCTGCCGCTTCCTTTTCCTTGGCGCAGGTGGGAATACAGGCTGCATCAATAAACAGGTTAAAGCCCTGATCCTCCGGCAGATAAAATGCCAGATCCGGATTGTTTTCCATCATGGTCATGCAGTCGCCTGCATAATAGGCAGCGATCCACGCCTCCTCATTTTCCATGGTGGAATAGATCTGATCCATCACATACTGCTGCAAAACCGGTTTCTGCTCTTTCAGCTTTTCGGCTGTGGCATCCAGCACCGCCTTGTCAGTGGTGTTGATGTCCTCGCCCAACAGGAACTGGGCGATGCCGAAGGCATCCCGGGAGTTATCAAACATCAGGATCTTGCCTGCGTACTTTTCATTCCACATCAGCTCCCAGCCGGTAAGGTCAGCCTCATCCACATACTTGGTGTTGTAGATGATGCCCACAGTGCCCCATGTGTAGGGAACGCAGTATTTGTTTTCCGGGTCAAAGGCCGTGTTTTTAAAATTGTCGTCAATATACTGATAGTTGGGAATGTTGTCGTAATCCAGTTCCAGCAGCATATCCTCCTGGATCATCCGGGCAATCATATAATCCGAGGGGAAGATCACATCAATGGCCACACCGCCGCCGGACAGCTTGGAATACATGATCTCGTTGGAATCATAGGTGGTGTAATTGACCTTGATGTGGGGATACTTTTCCTCGAACAGTGCGATAATATCTTCGCTGCCGTCCTCGCCCCGGGCCATATACTGACCCCAGTTGTACACATTCAGCGTAATGGTCTCCGACTTTCCGGGGAACAGCAAAAATGCCATTCCCACCAGCAGCACCAGCACCGCCGCAACTGCGCCTACACGCTTCAGCACCCGGACAGCCTTACTGTCGGCGGTGGCTCTGCGCTTGCGCTGATTCTCCTCGCCCTTTACCTGGATCACATTCATTGCTACCATCAGCACAAAAATCAGCAAAAACAGCAATGTGAACATGGCGTAGATCTTCGGCTGGATGGGTTTTTTTGTCAAAGAGTAGATCTCAACCGGCAGTGTTACAAAATCAGAGCCGGTAACAAAATAGCTGATGACAAAATCATCCAAACTCATGGTAAATGCCATGATCGCGCCGGAAACCACACCGGGCATGATCTCATGCAAAGTGACCTTGAAAAAGGCTTGCAGCGGTGTGCAGCCTAAGTCCATAGCCGCATCCTGCAGGGCAGGATTCATCTGCTGCAGCTTGGGCATGATGTTTAAAATCACATAGGGCAGTCCAAAGGTCACATGGGCGATGAGCAGTGTCCAGAAGGTCAGACTTTCTCTTTGGCCCAGCAGGGTGCTGCCTACAAACACAAACAGCAACGAAAGAGAAACACCGGTAACGATGTCCGGATTGGTCATGGGGATATTGGTCAGGCTCATGACCACCTTGCGCATCTTCGGCTTCAGCCCGTGAATGCCCACAGCGGCAAAGGTGCCAAACACGGTGGAGATACCGCTGGCAAGCACCGAGATCAGAACGGAGTTGCCCAGCAGCTGCAACAGCTGTCTGTCTTTAAACAGCTCAGCATAGCGGCTTAGGGTAAAACCTTCAAACTGGGTGATATCCTTGCCGGTGTTGAAAGATGCCACGATCAGCACCGCCATGGGGATATACAGGAAAATAAAAATCAAAATGGTGAAAATGCGGTTGGTCTTTTTCATACCACAACACCGCCTTCCTCACCGTCGCCAAAGCGATTCATGATGCCGGTGCATATAAACACCAAAAGCATCAGCACCAAGCTCAGCGCCGCGCCCAGATTGGGATTGTTGCCCTGCTTGAACTGCCGTTCAATCACGTCGCCAATGAGCACCGTATCGGTGCCGCCCAGCTTTTGTGAGATATAGAAGGTAGACACTGCAGGCACAAATACCATGGTAATGCCGGACAGAATTCCCGGCACACTCAAAGGCAAGACCACCTTGGTAAATACCTTTACCGGTGTGCAGCCAAGATCCTCGGCAGCCTCAATGAGCCGGTGGTCGATCTTAACGATGATGGCGTACAGGGGCAGGATCATATAGGGCAGATAGTTATACACCATACCCAATATCACCGCGCCGGAGTTACGGATCAGCGGCAACGGACCGATGCCCAGCTTCCCTAACAGCGTATTGATAATGCCTGTGTCCTGCAAAAGACCTACCCACGCAAGGGTACGCAGCAAAAAGCTCATGCACATGGGCAGCATCACCAGCATATACAGGATCTTCTGCATCAGGGGCGTTCTGTGGGCGATATAGTATGCCACCGGATAGCCGATGAGCAGACAGATAAACGCAGAGACAAGGCTATACCACACCGATTGTCCGAACACCGGCAAATAATCAAGCAGCTGCTGTAAGTTGCTTAGGGTAAAGTTGCCGGTAGTGGGACTGTCCGTCAGAGCATAGTAGACCACCACACCCAGAGGGATCAATGTAAAGGCCAGCATCCACAAAATATACGGGGTGCTGAGCAGTAAGGACTTATTCTTCTTCATCGGCGGCATCCTCCGTCAGCTCGTCGTACTCGGCAGAGTAGGAGCTGTAGTCACCAAACATACCGGAGTATTCGCTCTTGCGCATTACATGGATGTCCTCCGGGTTCAGACGGATACCCACCGTGGCGCCCACTTCCTGGTAATCCGTGGTCTGGATCAGCCATTTGAAGCCGCGGAAGTCCACGATAATGTCATAGTTGAGACCTTTAAAGGTCACAGAGGTGACCGTACCGGTCAGATGTCCCTCATCCACAGGCACAAAGTCAATATCCTCGGGACGGATAACCACGTCCACCGGCTCGTTAGGCGCAAAGCCTGCGTCCAGGCACCGGAAGGTGCGTCCGAAGAATTTAACCTTATAGTCGGAGAGCATAATGCCGTCCAGAATATTACTTTCGCCAATGAAATCGGCAACAAAGGCATTTTGGGGTTCGTTATAGATATCCTCAGGCTTACCGATCTGCTGAATGCGGCCCTTATCCATAACCACCACCGTATCAGACATGGAAAGCGCTTCCTCCTGATCGTGGGTGACATAGATAAAGGTGATGCCCATAGCCTGCTGAATGCGCTTCAGTTCGTTCTGCATATCCTTGCGCAGACGCAGATCCAGCGCCGCCAAAGGTTCGTCCAGTAACAGCACCTTAGGTCTGTTGACCAGTGCTCTGGCTATCGCAACACGCTGCTGCTGACCGCCGGACAAAGAATCGGTGCGGCGGTTTTCGTAGCCTTTCAGACCCACCACTTCCAGCATTTCCTGGACGCGCTCGTGGATCTCAGTCTTGGGCAGCTTTGCCACCTTCAGACCAAAGGCGATGTTTTCATATACATCCAAATGGGGAAACAGCGCATACCGCTGAAAAACGGTATTGATCTGCCGTTCATAGGGAGGCATATCGTTGATCCGCTTGCCGTCGAAGTACACGTCGCCGGAAGTGGGATTCAGAAAACCGCCGATGATCCGCAGGGTTGTGGTTTTGCCGCAGCCGGAGGGGCCCAGCAGCGAGAGAAGTTCATGGTCGTCAATACACAGGTTGATACCGTCAAGTATCCGTTCCCCGTCGAACTCCATTACTAAATCCTGGAGTCTGATGAGTTCTTTGGACATTATCCTCCCCCGTTTCTGTTGATAATTCAGCCAAAAATGTGTGAATTTTGACAAGTATAGATATACATTAAAATACCCCCTTTGTCAATCAATTTTTCGTCTTCCCAGAAACCTTTTAAAAATGGATTTATGTGATATTTGGGGTTGAATTTTCAGGAATAATGTGTTACTATACGCATAATTGAATAGAAAAACGCTGAACAGGCTTTAGTAGGCTGCAACACATCTGGCAAAGAGAGCGGTGGTTGGTGGAAATCCGCGCAGAGCTGCACGCTGAATTTCATCCTGGGAGTTTTTCTGTACTTGCTGCAGAAAGCAAGGAAAAGTGGCGCAAAAGGCGCAACTTGAGTGGTACCGCGGGTAAACTTACTCGTCTCAAGAGAGTTCTCTTGAGACGACTTTTTTATTTTTAGGAGGATCATTATGAATCAGTCAATTCTCGACCTGAGAGAACAGCTGGACAGCGCGATCAAGGGCACAGCCTCTGTAGCGGAGCTGGACAGCCTGAAGGTGGAATATCTGGGCAAAAAAGGCTCTATTACTGCCCTGCTAAAAAATATGGGCAAGCTGTCCCCCGAGGAGAAAAAGACCTTCGGCAGCGAAGTGAACGCACTGAAAAATTACGCGGAAACCGCCATTGCTGAAAAGGCAGTGGTTTTGGAGGCGCTGCAGCTGCAAAAGGAGCTGGATGCGGTAGAGACCTTTGACGTTTCTATCCCGCCGGTGCTGGACCGTGGCTCTTATCACCCGGTAACGCTGGTGCAGCGCAAGTGCGAGGAAGTGTTCCGCACCATGGGCTTTGTGGTGGAGGACTACAGCGAGATCGTCACCGACTATGAGTGCTTTGAATCTCTGAACATTCCTAAGTTCCACCCTGCCCGTGACATGCAAGACACCTACTATCTGGACAACGGCCAGCTCTTAAAGACTCAGACCTCCGCTGCCCAGAATGCCATTTATAAGAAATATAAAGATGCGCTCATTAATGAGGGCAAGCCCATCAAGGCGGTGTTCCCCGGCCGTTGCTTCCGTAACGAGGCCACCGACGCCTGCCACGAAAACACCTTCTTCCAGATGGAAGGCGTGATGGTGGGCAAGGACATCTCCATCGCCAACCTGATCTACTCCATGAAGACCATGCTCAGCGAGGTTTTCGATAACTATGATCTGAAGGTGCGTCTGCGCCCCGGCTTCTTCCCCTTCGTGGAGCCCGGCTTTGAGCTGGATATCAGCTGCCAGATCTGCGGCGGTGAGGGTTGCCCCTCCTGTAAGCACAGTGGCTGGCTGGAGCTGTGCCCCTGCGGCATGATCCACCCCAATGTTCTTCGTGAGGGTGGCATCGATCCCGACGAGTACACCGGCTTTGCTTTCGGCTTGGGTCTGACCAGACTTGCCATGATGAAGTACGGTGTTAAGGATATCCGCGACCTGAACGGCGGTACGCTGACAGCTATGAGCCAGTTCACCGACGATAAATAAGGAAGGAGCTGAAAGATTATGTATATTTCTATGAACTGGATCCGGGATTTCGTCGATCTTGACGGACTGGACCTGAACAAACTGATCCATCAGTTCTCTCTGTCCACCGCTGAGGTGGAAAACGAGATCTTCTACAAAGGCAGCGATCTTTCTGGCGTTGTGGTTGCCCAGATCAAGTCCGTGGAGGATCACCCCGAATCGAAAAAACTGCACCTTTTGAAGGTGGATATTGGCGAAAGCGAACTGGTTGATGTAGTCTGCGGCGCACCCAATGTGCGTGTAGGCATGAAGACCGCTTTTGCAAAGGTAGGCGCTCGTCTGGGCCAGATCACCATCGCCCCCCGTCCGCTGGCAGGCTACATGTCCTGCGGCATGTGCTGCTCTGAAAAAGAGCTGGGCATCAGCGAGGACAACTCCGGCATCATGGATCTGGATGCCTCTATTGCCAATGGCACCGATATCAAGGATGTATTCGCCATTGACGATATCATCTTCGAGGTGGATAACAAATCTCTGACCAACCGCCCGGACCTGTGGGGTCACTACGGCATCGCCCGGGAGTTTGCCGCCCTGTCCGGCAGACCCTTGAAGGCGCTGGAAACCGCCAATCTGGCAGTTTACGAGAATCTGCCTGCTTTGGATATCAAGATCGAGGACGACGACTGTCTGCGTTACTCCGGCATTAAGTTTGATAATGTTTCCGTTTCCGTCAGCCCCATGAATATGCGCATCCGTCTGTACTACTGCGGTATGCGAGCAATTAACTTCCTGGCCGACCTGACCAACTATCTGATGCTGGAAATGGGTCAGCCTATGCACGCTTTCGACTCTCGCAAGGTGGAAAAGATCCGCATTAAGAAATTTGCAGAGCCCTTCACATTCCAGACTTTGGACGAAGTAGAGCGTCAGATCGACGGCAACACCCTGATGATCTGCGACGACAACACCCCTGTTGCCATTGCCGGTATCATGGGCGGTCTGGACTCCGAGATCGTGGAAGATACCACCAGCCTTACTTTGGAATCCGCTTGCTTTGACCCGGTTTCTATCCGGAAATCCTCTGCAAGACTTTCTCACCGCACCGACGCTTCCCAGCGTTACGAAAAGACATTGGATCCGGAAATGACGGTCACCGCCATCGCCCGGTTCGTAAAGCTGCTCACCGACATCGACAGCGGCGCCACGGTCATCTCCCGGCTCACTGACGATTACCGCAGAAGCTACGAGTGCAAGACCCTTGTCATCGACAAGAATTTCGTGGATCGCTACACCGGTATCGGTGATGCCATCACCAATAGGCACATTGAAAAGACACTGAAGGCTTTGGGCTTCCAGGTGGAACTGAACAACAGCGTATTTACCGTCACCGTTCCTTCCTGGCGGGCCACCAAGGACGTGACCTTGAAGGCAGACCTGATTGAAGAGATCACCCGTATCTACGGCTACGATAACTTCGGCCCCATCACCGCCAAGTCTCCTCTGTACCCTGTGCGTATGGAACAGGAAAAGAGTGTAGAAACCCAGATCAAGGACATTTTGGTTAAGGGTTTCGGTCTGCACGAACTGCACTCCTACCTGTGGCAGTATGCCGACGAGTATAAGAAGCTGGGCATGGAGGTTGTGGACAATGTGAAGATTCTCAACGCCACCAACCCCAACCTGGAAACCCTGCGCCTGAGCATTGTTCCCACCCAGCTGTGTCAGGTGAAGTACAACACCGGCTATGCCCCGGAATTCGGTGTGTTTGAAATCGGCCGTGTTGTAAAGGGACTGAAAAAAGACGGCATGTGTGATGAGCGGAAAATGCTCACCGTCACCCTGTTCAGCAAGACTGCATCTTT
Source organism: Faecousia sp. (assembly GCA_045652545.1). Lineage (GTDB taxonomy): Bacteria > Bacillota > Clostridia > Oscillospirales > Oscillospiraceae > Faecousia. The sequence goes on from JAZRUM010000026.1 coordinate 9,424, forward strand.
GCAGGAGCTGTACTTCCGTCTGCGGGATATGGTAGCTGTGGTCATTGACGATATCCGTCACAAGCCTATCCGCTTCCAAGCTAAGGATGCTACCGAAAGCTATCAGCACCCCAAGAACCTGAACGCCATTGTCTGCGACGGTGTGGAGCTGGGCGAACTGGGTGTTGTGCATCCCAACGTGTCCAAGAAGCTGGACAAGAAAGCATCCATTGTGTATCTGGAGCTGGATGTGGTTGCATTGAGCAAAATCGCTGATGCGGGCATCCACTATGAGGAGGCCTCCAAGTACCCCGGCATGGAGATCGATCTGACCTTCCTGTCTGCGTCCTTTGCCCCCATTGCTAAGGTCATCGAGAACACCCAGTCTTCCTTGATCCGCAAGGTAAAGGTTGCGGACGTGTACAAGGGTGAGGACGGCACTGCCATTACCGTGCGCATCAGCTTTGGCTGCATGGACCGCACCTTGACCCGTGAAGAAGTCCAGGCTGTCACAGACAGCATCGTGGAAACGCTGGCTGCTACCGGCATCTCCATGAAATAAAATGTACCGGAAAGAAGCCAACGCTTCTTTCCGGTTTTTCATTGGCAAGATTAGACTTGTATCAGCGGGCGGTTTCCTGTATAATAAACAAAAGCTTTCCCTAAAGGAGATACTTATGGAGATACGGCAATTAAAATCTTTGGCAAAGCAGCGGGTATCCGCTTGCCGGTATGACGCCCAAAAGCTGGCTCTGCTCTTTACCGGGGCAAGCGTAGCGCTGAGCTTGCTGATGACCTTGATCAATTTTATTTTATCCCGGCAAATCGAAGGCACCGGCGGTCTGGGGGGAATCGGCACCAGAACCCTGCTTTCCGCCATACAAATGATGGTGATGCTGGGTGGCTCACTGGCGCTGCCCTTCTGGAATTTGGGCTACACCCGGGCAGCACTGGACACCGCCCGTGACGGCAGTGCAGAACCCCGGACCCTTTTGGCAGGCTTCCGCCTGTTCTTTCCGGCTTTGCGGCTGTTTTTGCTGCAAGGGATCCTGCTCACGGTAATTATGATCGCCTCTGTGCAGTTGGGCACCATTTTATATATGCTCACGCCCGTGTCTGAAGCCGCCATGACGTTAATTGAAGACCTTCTGGCAGGCGGTGAGGCCGCACTGACAGACCCGGCAGCCATAAACCAACTGGTAAGCGTTTTCTGGCCTATGTATCTGCTCATCGTCATTGTTTTGCTGGTGGTGCTGATCCCTGTTTTATACCGGCTGCGTCTGGTGGAATTCGCCCTTGCCGACGGTGAGGAAAAAGCACTGAAAAACATGGTCACAAGCAATTTGCGCATGCGGGGCAACTGCCTTTGGATGTTCAAGCTGGATATCAGCTTCTGGTGGTACTTTTTGCTGCAAGCTTTGGCGGCAGCGCTGGCTTACGGTGATCGGCTCTTTCCGGGCAGCGACGTGGCATACTGGGTGTTTTATCTGCTCAGCGCAGCTGCCCAAATAGTAATAGGCTTTCTGTTTCTTCCCTATGTGCAAACCGCCTATGCTTTGGCATATGACCACATCATAAAAGACAAAAATGGACAGGTCACATGACCTGTCCATTAACATTTCAAACAAATGCTTTCACTAAGAAGTACAGCAGTACCAACGCGCCCAGGGCGATCCGGTACACGCCGAACACCGCAAAGCTGCGCTTGCGTACATATTCCATAAGACCCCGGATCACCACAACGCTGATGATGAAGCTGACCACACAGCCGATCAGCAGCACCGCGATTTCCATGCCTGTGGCAGTAACGCCGGAGAGCATAAATTTCAACAGCTTCAGCGCGCTGGCGCCCAGCATGGTGGGGATCGCCAGGAAGAACGAGAATTCCGCGCCGGCGCTTCTGCCTACGCCCAGAATGATCGCGCCCAAAATGGTAGAACCGGAACGGGACGTACCGGGGATCAGGCTCAGACACTGGAACGCGCCGATCAAAATTGCGGTTCTGTAATCAATATCGTATACATTAGCGATGGACATAGCGCGGCTGTTGTTCCACTTTTCCATATAGATAAAAGCCACGCCGTACAAAATCAGCGTAATGGCAACCACCACATAATTGTAAAGGTGCGCATCCATCCAGTCGTCCAGCAGCAGACCGATCACAGCAGAGGGGATCACCGCCACAACGACTTTAAACCACAGCTGCCACGTATCCTTTTTCTCCTGCAGCTGCTTTTTGGGTGAAAATGGATTGAGCTTATGGAAAAACAGCAGGATCACCGCCAAAATAGCGCCCAGCTGGATCACTACCTGGAACATCTCATAAAACTCCGCAGATACCCGCAGATGTACAAATTCATCCAAAAGGATCATATGTCCGGTGGAAGATACGGGAAGCCATTCCGTTACGCCCTCCACGATGCCAAAGAGGATCGCTTTTAATATCTCCAAAATAAATTCCATAAGAAACTCCTTCCTTCTTCAAATTCCAGCTTATAGAGTTGTCTATCGATAGAATTCGTAGGGGCGAGCATTGCTCGCCCAGCGGCACAATGTTGCGTATGCGCCGAAATTGCGGGCGAATTCGTAATAGTTCTCTGCACGGGCGTGGTGCTCCGCGCAGCGAATCTAAAATATTAATGATTGCCGGGGGCAATCATACCTAAATTAAACAATGGTCGCCCCTAGATCCAATAACGAAACTGCCCGCTAAATTGAAATTTGATTTTCTCATGTTTCTATCATACTATCAAAGGGAATAATTTTCAAGTATAAACTGTCATGCCCGGCCCATCATAACTCTTTACAAATTGTTCACCCGAATTGACTTTTTTGGTCTATAATGATATAAAAAAGTAACTATGACTGGGAGGATTCCTTATGGCTGTATCTGTTCTTGTTGTGGAAGACGATAAAAATATTGCAGATCTGCTGCAAATGTATTTGGAAAAAGAGGGCTACGCTGTGACCACCGCTGCCGACGGCAGTCAAGGACTGGCGAAATTCCGGGCCATCAAGCCGGATCTGGTGCTTTTGGATTTGATGATGCCGGTAATGGACGGCTGGACAGTGTGCAAGACCATCCGTGCCGAAAGTCAAACCCCCGTGATCATGCTCACAGCCAAAGGGGAAACAGATGATAAGGTGGCCGGCTTAAAAAGCGGCGCTGACGACTATATCACAAAACCCTTTGAAATGAAAGAAGTCCTTGCCCGTATTGAAGCGGTGCTGCGCCGGGCAGACCGTACGGTTTCGGAAAGCGCCGTGCGTCGGTTGACCTTTGATAAGCTGACCATCGATATGGTTGCCTTTGAACTGACTGTGGACGGACGCAAGGTGGACACCCCACCCAAAGAAATGGAGCTTCTTTTCTTCCTTGCCTCCTCACCCAACCGGGTCTATACCCGCAACCAGCTGTTAGATGAGGTGTGGGGCTTTGATTATTTTGGAGATTCCCGTACCGTGGACGTGCACGTAAAGCGCCTGCGGGAAAAGCTGGAGGGAATTTCCCAACAGTGGAGCTTAAAAACCGTCTGGGGCGTAGGATATAAATTTGAAGTCGTATAAATGAGGGATTGCACCTATGAAAACCACCTTCAGCCGTACCTTCGCTACCTTTGCTGTGATCCTGCTTGCAGCACTGCTGCTGGTGGGCATTTCCTTTCAGCTTCTGGTGCGCAATTATCTGACAAATAAAACGGTAGAGGGGCTGAAAACCGACAGCGCCGCCATTGCCCATGTGGCAGCTGCATACCAAAAGGACGACACCCTTTCTGCAAGGGATTTTCTGATTATCCTGTCCGTGGTTTCAGAGCTTTCTGATGCGGACACCTTGATCTGTGACCCCGACGGCACACTGCTGCTGTGCTCCGACTCTCCTTTGGGTTGCGAGCATCAAGGCATGGTGATTACCGGTGGCAGCTATTTAAAAAAGATCCTTTCCCAGGAATATGTGGTCAACAGCGGCATCATTGAGGGCATTTATGACGATGCCCGATACGTGGTTTCCACAACCATTCGGGACAGTCAGACCAACGCCGTGCTGGGCATCGTGATCGTGTCTACCCCCATGGCAGACACCCTCGGCGTGCTGAAACGGATCTCAGATACCTACATTTTTGTTTCTGTGATGGTGGTGCTGGTGGCGGTGGTTGCGCTGACCATCTATACCCGGAAAAGTAGTACGCCTCTGCGGGATATGGCAAAGACCGCCAACGCTTTCGGTCACGGAGATCTGAAAGCCCGGGCGCAAGTGCCGGAGGGCGCGACCGAGGAAATTCAGGAGCTGGCCCTTGCCTTTAACAACATGGCCCAATCTTTGGAAAAAAGTGAATACCAGCGGCAGGAATTTGTTGCCAATGTGTCCCATGAGCTAAAAACACCCATGACCACCATCGGCGGCTATGTGGACGGCATACTGGACGGGACCATTTCTCCTGAGCAGCAGTCCCACTATTTGCAGATCGTTTCCGAGGAAACCAAACGGCTAAGCCGCCTGGTACGCAGCATGCTGGATATTTCCCAGCTGCAGGAGCAAGGCGTCATTCCCGAAGAAAAAAAGACCTGTTTTGACGTGGTGGAATGCGCAGGGCAGGTACTGATCGCTTTTGAGCGGAAGATACTGGACAAACAACTGGATGTGCAGGTGAATATGCCCAACCATCCGCTGATGACCTTTGCCTGTCAGGATTACATCACACAAGTGCTCTATAATCTGGTGGACAACGGAGTAAAATTCTGTCCCGAAAAGGGCGCTTTGGGTCTGCAGATCCGCCCCGGACAGAAAAAGATCTATATCACTGTATCCAACAACGGCCCGCCGATCCCTGTGAAGGAACTGCCGCTTTTGTTTGACCGGTTTCATAAGCTGGATAAAAGCCGCAGCCAAAACCGGGACGGCTGGGGTTTGGGCCTGTACATTGTGAAAACACTGGTCTGCGGTCACGGAGAGGATATTTCCGTTTCCAGCACCGACGAGAAAACCGAGTTTATCTTTACGCTCCCCATTGCAAATTAGCATTATGAGGTATTTTATGAACAAAGACAATCCCATGGCCAATGACCGCCGGGAATCTTGGGAACAAACCTTCTACCGTACCGGCAGTACCCATCCTCCCAAAAGTCACCGGGGTCTGCTGGCAGCTCTGCTGGTAGCGATCATCTTTTTGTGCGGCATATTCACCGCCATTCGTCTATTAAATATTCGGTTGTTTCAAAGTATACCGGTAAGCATCAACACCATGAAGATCGGCGACAGCATAAATGCCGATGGCGTAGAATGCATCGGTTTTGCCATTCCCAACACCACCGCCAAAGAGATCGCAGAACAATTCCTTGCACAGGGCTATGTGACCGGTCATCCCTGGCTGGGTGTGTCGGTAAAACAGCTTTCCTCTTTTGATCAGTTGTACTATCGGCTGCCCTCCGGTTTGTATATTACCAAAGTAGCTCCGTCTACCGACGCTGCCGCCAAAGGACTTGTGCCCGGCGACATTTTACTGAGCATCGACGGAACAAAGCTCACCGATACAGATGCGCTGCAAAAGCTGCTTTACAGCCACAGCACCGGAGATACTGTCAGCGTGGCGATTTATCGCAACGGTCAGCAGCTCCGGATAAAACTGACACTCAGCGAAGTAAAATGAGGTAATCTATGGAAACAGTTTTTAAAAAGATATATCCCATTGAAACCATCCATCTGGATCGGTTCGGACGGGTAAAACCATCTGTGATGCTGTATTTTGCCCAGGAAACCGCAACAAGCCACTGCTCTGCATTGGCTTTGGATTGGGAAGCTTTGGCAAAGAAACGGCTGTTCTGGGCGGTGATCCGTCACCGGCTGCAGGTGAGCCGTGTCCCGGTGGCGGGAGATGTGCTGACGGTGGAGACCTGGCCCATGCCCACTACCCGGTCTGCCTTCCCCCGGGCCACCGCTGCCTACGACCAAAACGGCAACGAGGTATTCCGGTGTATCAGCCTTTGGATCCTTATGGATATGGACACCCGGGCGATGGTGCTTCCGGGAAAAAGCGGCATTGCGGTGAACGGTCTGCTTCGTGGCAGTGAACTGACTGCTCCCAGCTCTATTTTGCCAAAGGCTGCGAAAAACAAGTTTCACCGGATCGTGGGGTATACGGATCTGGACCGGAACGGTCATGTGAATAACACAAAGTATCTGGACTGGGTGGACGATCTGCTCTCCAGTGAATTTCATGAGGAACACACGGTCAAAGAGCTGTCTGTTTGCTATCTTTCCGAGGCAAAGGAAGGACAGCCGATCCAGCTGGATTGGCAGTTATTTGATGGACCGGTTTTGCAGGTAGATGCCCACTGTCCCCAAGAAGAACAGTCCCAAAAACAGAACCGGGTGTTCTCCATTTTGGTACAATTTTAATTGTTGTTCTGTAAACCAAATCGCATTTTGTACAATTATGTCGACTTATGTGAAAAACAAGACTTTCTCCCCCTGCTGCCTACTGACAGCAGGGGTTTCCCCATTATTCCTGTGGATAACTCTGTGGATAATGTGGACAACTAAATTTCGACATAATTAAATTTTTGCCCTGTTTTTTAAATTTATGTAAACTAGAATTCTGTCGAATTCTGCAACCGTTTTGATTCGCACACGATCTTCAAATTCCGATTTATCGAGGTGTTGCAAACTACACATGTCATTTCGACCGAGCCGCAGGCGAGCGGAGAAATCCGCTGCCCTGCAATAAAATTTACGGATTTCTCGACTCCGCTAACGCTCCGCTCGAAATGACAGAGGAAGGATGAAACAGCTC
>JAZRUM010000027.1:0-2819 GCA_045652545.1 Faecousia sp.
CCGAAGGTAAGGACAAGCACTGGGGAATCGAGGAAATGCACGCGGATCATAAGATCCCCTGGAGCAGAGGTGGACACACTACACTGGATAACGGCCAGATGCTGTGCCGAGATCACAATTTACAAAAGAGCGATATTTAATTGCGCGTAGCACAGGGGACGGTTCTGTGTGTTTTACTCGCCACATAGAGCCGTTTCTTATTCTTCTGCTTTTTAGTGCTAAACTTTTAATGAAAGGTATACCATTTAACGATTCTTACACTTTTTAACAAAAGGTCGGATGGGTGTGCAGTTGGTATTAAAACAGGTCATTACTTTCAACAAAAAGAATCCGCCGGGTGCTTACCGGCGGATTCTTTTTAGTTTTCTTCGGGGAATGCATACTGCGCTTTATACTGTGCAAACTGCTCAGCAAAAGCTGCACTCTCATGCAACTCACCAGCCTTCAGGGCATTGAGATATTCATGCGCCTCCAGCTTACCTTCTGTAACCTGCAGCATTTCCACAGCCACATTAGAGCAGTGATCTGCGGTGCGTTCGCAAGCGGTCAGAAGATCCTCCAGCACGAAACCGTATTCCACAGTGCAAAGGCCGTCTCTCAAACGGCGCACATGGCGAGACTTAACTTCACGAACCAGCGCATCAACCACCTGCTCCTGTGGCTCAATTTTGACAGACTGCTCCCGGTCAAAGCTGCCGTAAGCAGCAACAGTGCGGTCTACAATATCCAGGACAGCCTGCTCAAGCACAGCTAACTCGCCCTTCGCCTGGTTAGAGAACTCGATCTTCTTTTCTTCGATCTCCAGCGCAGCCTTAGCAACTGACATAGCATGGTCAGCCATACGCTCAATATCGGACACGGTATACAGCAGAGTGTTCAGAACGCGATTGTCATGGACAGACAGATTCAGACCGGACAACTTCACCAGGTAGGTGTTCAGCGCATCTTCATAGCGGTCGGTTTTATCTTCCAGTTCCACAACCTGCTCCATGACGCCGGACTCAAACTTTTTGGTCAGCCCCATAGCCAGATGCATAGCCTTGGCAGCATCTGCAGCCATTTCGCCGGCGATCTCATGGGCACGCTGCACAGCCACAGCGGGGGTAGCCAGCAGACGAGAGTCCAGCAGCTCGGTCTTTTCCGGCTCCTTGACTTCAGGAACCAGCAGATAAGCCAGCTTCACCAGCAAGCCATTCATGGGCATCACCACAGCGGTTGCCACCAAGTTAAAGGCGGTGTGGATCACAGAAATATCCCATGCCTGTACGGAGTCACTCAGGAACTTCCATTCGATGTACATACCCAGGCCGTAGAAAATCACTGCAAACATCACAGCGCCTACCACATTGAACAACAGGTGAACCATTGCGGTACGGCGAGCGTTGCGGTTGGCACCGATGGCACCCATAATCGCAGTAATACAAGTGCCAATGTTCTGACCCAGGATGATGGGGATCGCTGCGCCATAGGTAACTACACCTGTACTGCAAAGGCCCTGCAGGATACCAACGGATGCAGAAGAGGACTGGATGACGGCGGTCAGCAACGCGCCAAACACAATGCCAACAATCGGATTGGAGAAGGAAATCATCAAGTCTGCAAACCATGCCTCATTTTTCAGGAAAGCCATGGAACTGCTCATCAGATCCATACCGGTCATCAACGCCATGAATCCCAGCATGATGGTGCCGACGCCCCTTCTCTTTTCGGATTTGCCCATATACAGCACAATGCCCAGGATACCGATAAGAGGAGCCAAAGTGGAAGGCTTGAAGAATTGGATCAGGAAGCTATCGCCCTCCAAACCGGACAAGGACAAAACCCACGCCGTAACGGTGGTACCAATGTTGGAACCCATAATAACGCCAACCGCCTGCTTCAGGGTCATAATGCCGGAGTTAACAAAGCCGACTACCATGACTGTTGTGGCAGAGGAAGACTGAATCACAGCGGTAACACCCAGACCCAGCAGGAACCCCTTAAACACATTGGAGCTCATCTTCGCAAGAACCGTCAGCAGTTTACCGCCAGCCTGGCGTTCCAGCGCTTTGCCCATAATGTCCATGCCGAACAAGAACAGAGCCAAGCCACCCAAAAGGGTGATGATCTTAAAAATATAAGCTGTCATATTATTCTCCTTTGCGGAATATTTCTTATTTCAACAAGCTACATTATAATTATATCCAATTTTAAATACCATAGAGTATTTGCAAAGCCTCTGTAAAATCTATGTAAAGTGGTGAGCTGCCGCTTTACATAGAAAAACTCCGGGGCTTGTTTCCCCGGAGTTATATCAAAACTGAATTGTAATCACGGTTCCCTTTCCGGATGTGCTATCCAGCTCAATATTGGCTTTGTGATACTGCGCTGCATGCTTAACGATGGAAAGACCTAAGCCGGTACCGCCGGATGCTTTGGAGTGGCTTTTATCCACACGGTAAAACCGTTCAAATATCCGATCTTTGTGTTCTGAAGGAATTCCAATGCCGGTATCACTGACGGTTAATTTCTTGTTTTCAACACAAACTTCCACCCTGCCACCGGGGATGTTGTACTTGATAGCATTATCGCAAAGATTGTAAATGATCTCCTGCAGCATTCTGCGCACACCTTGTACCACAAATCCATCACCCAAAACGGATAAACTGACATTCTTCTCTGCGGCGCTCTTTTCCAAAATAGCTTTCACTTCCTCGGCAACAGCAAGCAGATCAACTTCTTCCGTAGGCAGTGCCACACCCTCATCCAACTGCGACAAACGAATGATATCTTCAATCAGATTTACCAAGCGGGATGCTTCTTTTCGGATATTCCCAACA
>JAZRUM010000028.1:0-12329 GCA_045652545.1 Faecousia sp.
ATTTGGAATCCCTCTCTATTGTAGACGTGTGGTCGGCAAACCACTTCTGCTCTATTGGGGGATTCTTTTTGATTTCTTTGTTCTCCGCTAAAGCTTTTTTATGCCCCCGGCAGAGCCGGGGGTTAACTTTGGTCAACCAACTTCAAAAACCCAGAAACCGCAACGGTTTCTGGGTTTTCTTTTTGTCGCTACTGCCCTCTTTGGTGCAAATTTTTTCAAAAGACTATGACCAGGAAATTTGACCTCACAAATCCCACCTTCTAAAATACCATGCCAAATAACCCTTATCAGGATATAAAAACCGGTTGAACCAATTCTATGTCAACACCCTTCGTGCAAAGGAGTTCATTTTTATACAGAGGATTCAGCACAATAATGCTTATATCCTTAAGATCAAACAGTTCGACAAATTGGAATTTATCTTTCCAATAGACCGAAAGTTGTTTGCTTGTTCTCTTGCATTTCTTCTTGCTAGAAAACATCTTTTGTTACTAGTGTTTATTGGTTATCCTTTGTTCCAATATTCCCAACCACTCGGCTATATCTTTTTCCAACGCATTCACAGCAAAGAAGCCTATTAAACAAACAACAGCACTAAACAGTGAAGATACCATAACAATTGAGTCTAACGGTTCGCTCATAAAACCATCTATTATTATCTCATAACCACCGCCCCCATATCCAAGAAAAAACAAAACAAGGAAAACGAGTGTTAAAATACCAAGAACAATCTTTACTCTGCGTACTCTATCCAACTTATACATCTTCTTTTACCTCCATACTTTTATGTCCCAATTTTTGTCTTTATTTGCATGTAGAGCAACAAGAAAAAATTCGGCAACAATAACCTTAAACAATCCATCACCACAATTGGAATTTGCTGATGTTTATCTCAACATGCTAAGTACAAGATATATCAACCATATAATTAGTAAGACGATTGCGGCAATGCTGATATAGTTGAATACTTTTTTGCCCTTTTTTCCTTTTTTATCGCAAAGAAATTGAATGAATGCAAGGGTTACTGTGATACAGACTTGGATAATGGAAGCAATAATTTGCCTGCCATCAAAGTAATTTAATATTCCACCGACAGCAAAAATAAGCGACAAGCCAAACCACTGATACCACTTTTTCATAAAGCAACCCCCTTTGTCAAATTCAAGTTTATCTAACAGTTCATCTGTATAATATTGTATTTCAAAGTATCAATAAAATCAACACAAAAAAGAACCGTAATCAGGACACATTTCGTATCCTGATTACGGTTCTTTCTTGGTGGAGAAGGAGGGATTTGTTTGCATTTTCGCTTGTAGCGAAAATTATGGTTCGGCTCGGTCAAGCCCTCGCCGGCAACACGCCACTGGTGTGTTGCATTTAATCGTTCAAATCCCACCTTCTAAAATACCATGCCAAATAAAAGCACCACCCATTCGGGTGGTGCTTTTATTTGGCGGAGAAGGAGGGATTTGAACCCTCGATACCCTTTTGGGGTATACACGATTTCCAATCGTGCGCGCTCGGCCAGCTACGCGACTTCTCCAAATCGCGACCACTTTCGGTCAGCTTGCTTATGATACTGCATTTAAACCGGTTTGTCAAGTATAAAAATCAAAAGATACAGGAATTATTTTCAGTTGACATTAGCAAAAAAAACCGCTATAATACAGTGACTTGCTACTGTGGCTCAGTCGGTAGAGCAGCTGATTCGTAATCAGCAGGTCGCCGGTTCAAGTCCGGCCAGTAGCTCCATTCGCTGCATTGCATGATTTTAAGGAATCATGCAATGCAGCGAATTTTTTATTCTTTATTATATTTTAAAATTATACGCAGTGCGGCAGCGATTGCTTCGCGTCGTACTTGCTCCCGGTCACCGGAAAACTGATAGCGTTCAGAAACAGTTCTATATGCATCGCTATACCCAATATAAACTGTACCAACAGGATTTCCAAACGCATCTCCCGTTGGGCCTGCCAAGCCAGTGGCACTCACTGCCATTTCTGCAGACAGCTCTTTTCGGGCACCAAGCGCCATTGCTTCCGCAACTGGGGCAGACACAGCACCCTCCTGCACTAACACCAGCGGATCAACATGCAAAAGCGCAGTTTTAATTTCATTGGTATAACTTATGATTCCGCCTTTATACACAGCAGAGCTTCCGGCCACCGCTGTCAATGCTGCACCGATTCCACCACCGGTACAACTTTCAGCCGTTGCAAGAGTACGGCCCTGTAAAGCCTTTATCACATTACAAGAAAGCTTCATCATCGTATTTTACCGTAATCTTCTCCACTGTCTCCAGCGCTTGTGCAATCAGTGCTTCACGATCCAATTTTCGTTCCGCATGCAAAAGCTGATTGAGCGTAGGCTTTGTCTTGGGGTGCTTAGGCGTAAAGACCGTGCAGCAATCCTCATAAGGAAGAACAGAAGTTTCCATTGTGCCGATTTTTCTTGCAATTGTGACGATTTCTTCCTTATCCATACCCACCAAAGGCATAAAGATGGGCATATCCACAACCGCACCGGTAACCGCCATTGCTTCCATTGTTTGGGAAGCTACCTGCCCCAAATTCTCGCCGGTTACCAACGCACGGCAACCGTCATTCTGTGCAATTCTTTGAGATATCTCCATCATAAAACGCCGCATGATCAGTGTGAAGAACTCCTCAGGGCAGTTATCCCGGATTGCCTCTTGGATCTGTGTGAATCCAACGATATTTACCGTCATTCTGCCACAGTATTTTGTAACAAGCCGCGCCAGCTCCATAACTTTATCCTTCGCCAACTGAGACGTATAGGGATAGGAGAAAAAGTGAACTGCTTCAATTTCAACGCCACGTTTTGCGATCATATATGCAGCAACAGGAGAATCGATACCACCGGAAAGTAAGCACATTGCTCTGCCACCGACACCGGTAGGCAAACCGCCGGCACCTGGTTCTGCAGGTCCGTGGACATATGCTGCCAGATCACGCACCTCAACATAGACGGTATACGCAGGATTGTGCACATCTACACGGCAATCCGGGTGCGCTTCTGCCAATCTGCCGCCAATTTCCTGGGAAATAGCGATTGAGTTCATAGGAAATGCCTTATCGGAGCGCTTAGACTCAACCTTAAAGGATTCAGCACAGTCCAGATCATCTCCCAGATATGCCTCCACAGCCTCAAAAATGCTGTCAATATTCTTTTCACAAGGACGGCAACGACAGAGACTGACCAGACCAAAAATGCAATGGCACGCCTCCCAAGCGCCTTCTACATCCGCTTCATCATCCATAGGTTCCACATAAACTGTGGATTGAATAATGTATACGTCAAAATCTCCGTACGGCTTCATTCTGCGACGGACATTCTGCCGTAACTTATCCAAAAATTGACGCTTATTTGCACCTTTTAAAATAATCTCACCCAACTTGAGCAAAAAGATTTCCTTCACAAAAATTACCCCTTAATCATAAATTAACTGTTCTATACTGAATCGCTTCTGCAATATGATCTGTCAGTATTCTGTCACTTCCTGCAAGGTCCGCAATCGTTCTTGCAACCTTTAAAATACGGTCATAACTTCTGGCGGTCAATCTAAACACTTCAAATGCGCGACGCATAAGCTCTGCAGCTTCCTCATCCAGCTTGCAATGGGTGCGGATATCCTCCGGACCCATTCGTGCATTGCAAATACCGCTGGACTCTCCAAAACGCAAATTCTGCTTATGACGTGCGGCATTGACACGCTCTTTAATTTGTTCCGAAGATTCCGCCAACTCCCGTCTGCGAAGATCGTCGAATTTTACCGCAGGTACTTCAATGATGATATCAATTCTGTCCAGCAGAGGACCGGATATACGACCTCTGTACTGATCCACAGAAAACTGCGAACAGGTACATCTTCCCGACGGGTCGCCGTACCAGCCGCATTTACACGGATTCATTGCGCACACCAACATGAACTCTGCAGGATATGTAACTGTACCGGAGACACGGGAAATAGAGACGCATCCGTCTTCCAAAGGCTGGCGCATCATATCCAGTGTATCCTTTTTAAATTCAGGAAATTCATCCAAGAATAAGACACCCTTGTGCGCCATAGATATTTCACCGGGTTTCGGATTTGTTCCTCCACCGGTCAAGCCCATGTTTGAAACAGTGTGGTGCGGTGAGCGAAATGGGCGTTGAATCACCAGAGGAGATTTCTCAGAAAGCATGCCCAAAACAGAATAGATCTGTGTCACTTCCAGCGATTCTGCCCAGGTCATATCCGGTAAAATAGACGGCAATCGCTTGCTGAGCATGCTTTTACCCGAACCGGGAGGTCCAATCAATAAAATATTATGACTGCCGGCTGCAGCGATCTCCATGGCACGCTTCGCCTGTTCCTGACCCATTACATCTTTGAAATCCAATTCCACAGTCTCTGAGCGGTTTGGCACCCAAATCGGTTCTTCCTCTAAAGTCGATTCACCGTTAAGCGCCGCAACAAGCTCTGATACGGTCTTTATAGGAATGATCGCAGGACCTCTGGCCAATGTTGCCTCTGCCGCATTCTGTGCCGGGACATACAATGTTTGAACGCCCGCACGCCTTGCGGCAATTGCCATTGGCAGAACACCATTGATTGCACGAATCTGACCGTCCAGGCTTAATTCACCGATAAATGCACTGGTTGACCGAGGTCTGCGAACCGCACCGCAGGCAGACATGATGCTCAGCAGGATCGGCAGATCGTAATGTGTGCCGGTTTTCTTCACATTTGCCGGTGCCAGATTTACCGTAATCCGCCCGGTAGGAAAACGCATGCCGCTGGTTTTTGCTGCAGCGCGGACTCGCTCCCGTGCTTCCTTAACGGCTGCATCAGGAAGACCTACAATATCAAAAGCAGGCAATCCATTCGATATGTAGCACTCAACTGTAATTGCACTACCACAAATTCCGTTAACGCTCAACGTACGGACGCTGCAAATCATAAAATCAACTCCTTTATTAACTTTTTTATCATACCGCATTCTGTAAAAAAAGACAAACATTATTTTATATTTTCCGTTTTCTTGGTCGTATTCTGCAAAAACTGCCGTCACAGGATGACATTAACATATTTTTTTCGTTAAAGTTTGCGTTATACTGCTTTACAAATCACTATTATAGTGCTATGATATAGCAGTTAAAGATTGATTACTTTAGGAGGTAATTCGTTTGGCAAGAAAGTTTAAAACAATGGACGGCAATACTGCTGCCGCCCACGTCAGCTATGCCTTTACTGAGGTTGCTGGCATCTACCCCATTACCCCGTCCAGCCCCATGGCCGACTACGTCGATCAGTGGGCCGCTGCCGGTCGTAAGAACATTTTTGGCGACACTGTAAAGGTCGTTGAGATGCAGTCTGAGGCTGGTGCTGCAGGTACCGTTCACGGCTTTCTGGCCGCCGGCGCCCTGACCACCACCTATACGGCATCTCAGGGTCTTCTGCTGATGATCCCCAATATGTACAAGATCGCAGGCGAGCTGCTGCCCAGCGTATTCCACGTCTCCGCACGTACCGTCGCTGCACAGGCACTGAACATCTTCGGTGACCACTCCGACGTTTACGCCTGCCGTCAGACCGGTTTTGCTATGTTGGCTGAGACCAACGCTCAGGAAGTTATGGACCTGGGTGCTGTTGCACATCTGGCTTCCATCGAAGGTCGCGTTCCTTTCATCAACTTCTTCGACGGTTTCCGCACCTCTCACGAGATCCAGAAGATTGCTATCTGGGATTACGAGGATCTGAAGGAAATGACCAACATGGAAGCTGTTAAGGCATTCCGTGAGCATTCCCTGAACCCTGAGCGTCCCGCAATGCGTGGCTCTCACGAGAACGACGACATCTTCTTCCAGCACCGTGAGGCCTGCAACAAGTACTACACCGCACTGCCCGCAGTTGTGGAAAAATACATGGCTAAGGTCAATGAGAAGTTGGGCACTAACTACCAGCTGTTCAACTACTACGGTGCCCCCGATGCTGATCGCATCATCATTGCTATGGGTTCCGTCAATGACGTTATTGAAGAGGTTATTGACTACCTGAACGCTCACGGCGAAAAAGTCGGTCTGGTCAAGGTCCGTCTATTCCGTCCCTGGAGCTCCAAGCACCTGCTGGCTGCAATCCCCGAAACCGCTAAGAAGATCGCTGTTCTGGACAGAACCAAGGAGCCCGGTTCTCAGGGCGAGCCTCTGTACCAGGATGTGGTCATGGCTCTGGCTAAGGCTGGCAAGAATGATGTCAGCGTTATCGGCGGCCGTTACGGTCTGGGTTCTAAGGACACCACTCCCGCTTCCTTCTTCGCAGTTTACGAAGAGCTGGCAAAGGCTGAGCCCAAGCAGGAGTTCACTCTGGGCATCGTTGACGATCTGACCTACCTGTCTCTGGACGAGAAGGCCTCCCCCAACACCGCAGCAGAAGGCACCATCGAGTGCAAGTTCTGGGGTCTGGGCGGCGACGGCACTGTTGGCGCTAACAAGAACTCCATTAAAATCATCGGTGACCACACCGGCAAGTATGTACAGGCTTACTTCCAGTACGACTCCAAGAAGACCGGCGGTGTGACCGTTTCTCACCTGCGTTTCGGTGACAAGCCCATCAAGTCCCCCTACTACATCAACAAGGCTGACTTCGTGGCTTGCCACAATCCTTCCTACATCACCAAGGGCTTCAAGATCGTTCAGGACGTAAAGCCCGGCGGTGTATTCCTGATCAACTGCCAGTGGACTTTGGAGGAGCTGGAGCATCATCTGGATGCCGCTTCCAAGCGCTACATTGCTGAAAACAACATTCAGCTGTACCTGATCAACGCGATTGACCTGGCTATCAAGGTCGGCATGGGTAAGCGTACCAACACCATCCTGCAGTCCGCATTCTTCTCCCTGGCAAACGTTATGCCCAGTGAAGAAGCAATCGGCTACATGAAGTCCGCCGCAGAAGCTTCCTACCTGAAGAAGGGCCGCGACGTTGTTGACGCAAACTGGAATGCTATTGATGCAGGCGCAACTGCTTATGTGAAGGTAGAAGTACCTGCCGCATGGGCAAACGCTGAGGTTACCGCTGTTGAGCAGACTCTGGAAGGCAACGCTGATACCGTTGCTGTTGTTAAGAACATTCTGACCCCCGTTGGCAAGATGGATGGCTACAGCCTGCCTGTTTCCGCATTCGAGCCCTACGCTGACGGTCAGTTCGCTCTGGGCGCTGCTGCTTACGAGAAGCGCGGTGTTGCTGTTACTGTTCCCCACTGGGATGAGACCAAGTGTATCCAGTGTAATAACTGTGCATACGTTTGTCCTCACGCTACCATCCGTCCCTTCGCTCTGACTGAAGCCGAAGCTGCTGCCGCTCCCGCCGGCACCAGAATTGTTCCCATCAAGGCTGGCAAGGGCAAGGGTGTTTACACCTACACCATGGCTGTATCTCCCCTGGACTGCATGGGTTGTGGTGTCTGTGTTGGCGTCTGCCCCACTAAGGCTATCACCATGGTTCCTCAGGAGCAGGAGCTTGCCGAGCAGGAGATCTTCAACTACATGGTTTCCAAGGTTGCTCAGAAGCCCGATATGGAGGACAACTCCGTCAAGGGCAGCCAGTTCAAGAAACCGCTGCTTGAGTTCTCCGGTTCTTGCGCAGGCTGTGCTGAGACCAGCTATGCTCGTCTTGTGACTCAGCTGTTCGGTGACCGTATGTACATCTCCAACGCTACCGGCTGTTCCTCTATCTGGGGCGGTCCTGCTGCTACCTCTCCCTACTGCGTCAACGCTGAGGGTCACGGTCCTGCATGGTCCAACTCCCTGTTCGAGGATAATGCTGAGCATGGTCTGGGTATGTACACTGCACAGGCTGTAATCCGTGAATCTCTGGCCAACAAGGTCCGTAAGGTCATGGAAGACACCTGCTGTGAAAATCGCAAGGCTGCCTGCCAGAAGTGGCTGGACACCTATAATGACGGTGAAGCCAATAAGGTTGCTACCAAGGAGCTGATCGCATCTCTGGAAGCTAAGGTTTGCTGCGATACCGTTGCTGATATCCTGAGCAAGAAGGAATACCTGTCCAAGAAGTCCGTCTGGATCTTCGGTGGCGACGGCTGGGCTTACGACATCGGCTTTGGCGGTGTTGACCACGTTCTGGCCTCCAACATGGATGTTAACATCTTTGTATTCGATACCGAGGTTTACTCCAACACCGGCGGTCAGGCTTCCAAGGCTTCCAACATCGGCCAGGTTGCACAGTTTGCAGCTTCCGGTAAGGAAACCAAGAAGAAGTCCCTGGCTGAGATTGCAATGTCCTACGGTTACGTCTATGTTGCTCAGATCGCTATGGGCGCTAACCAGGCACAGACTATCAAGGCTATCTGCGAGGCAGAAGCTTACAACGGTCCTTCCCTCATCATCGGCTACGCTCCCTGTGAGATGCACTCCATTAAGGGCGGCATGATGAACTGCCAGGCTGAGATGAAGAAGGCTGTTGACTGCGGCTACTGGAACCTGTTCCGCTTTGATCCTTCTAAGGAGACCGGCAAGTTCCAGCTGGACAGCAAGGCACCGAAGGATGGCTACCAGGAGTTCCTGATGAACGAGGCTCGCTACAGCCGTCTGACCCGTGAGTTCCCCGAGCGCGCAACCGAGCTGTTCGCTAAGAACGAGGCTGCTGCTAAGGAGCGTTACGAGCACCTGCTGAAGCTGGTTGAAATGTACAAGGACTAATCTCCAAACAATTCCCCGCCCCATTTCTGGGGCGGGTTTTTTACATGAAAACGACCGCCATTTATGGCGGTCGTTTAACAATTATTTGTTTTTTGAATCTGTTTTCTTATCAGTTTCTTTTTTATTCTTCTTGGTTTTTTTAAATTTTGGTGCAATTTCCGGAGGTTGCGCTGTCAACTTCTGCGCATCGATCTCTTTACCGTTAATTCGATTATTGATCGCTTCACGAAGCAACGTATAAACAACCGAAGTCACCGGGATCATCAGGAACATACCGGCCACACCCATCAGTTCACCGCCCACTGCAACAGCAACAAGCACCCACATGCCGGATAAGCCAATAGACGTTCCCACCACTCTTGGGTAGATCAAATTGTTTTCGATCTGTTGTATCACCAAAAACATGACTACAAACCAAACTGCCTGCAAAGGATTGGCAACTAAAATAAGGAATGTACCAAGAACACAGCCTACCCATGCACCTACAACAGGAATAAATGCTGTAACTGCAATCAAAACACTAACCAACGGGATATAGGGCATGCCAAAGATTGCCATTGATATCGCAAACATACATCCCAGTATTACTACCTCCACACACTGCCCGGACAGGAAGTTTGAAAAAGTGGAATTGGTAAGATGCAGTACGCGTACTGTTTCATCACAGAAATGTTCCGGAAAATATGCATAAATCAACTTTCTGCCCTGACGCGCCAAAGTTTCTTTTTGGAAAAGGCAGTAAATTGCAAAGACAATTCCAATGACTACATCCACCAAAGCGCCTGAAATATTACCAATTGCAGACAACGCTCCACTTAAAATTGTTGAGACGCTAGTGCCAAGAAGTGAAACAGACTTTTGTACCAAATCGCCAATGTTGAGTTTTTCAAAGCCTGTATCTTTTAACCACTCCATTAGCTGTGGATTGGTCTTTAAAAATGCAGAGATTTTACTCTCTATCTGAGTAATAAAAACATTTAACTTAGGAATCAACGACTGGAAGGTTTCAATCACTTGAGGAATCAGCAACCAAAATACCAGCGCCAACACCAGTAGCAACACAAAAAGTGTAGTCAACAACGCTGCTGCGCGTCTAAGTCCGTCCCTTTTAATTTTCTTGTATAATTTTTCCATTGCACGCATCGGCACGTTCAGAATGAACGCTATAGCCGCACCAAGCGCGAAAGGAGAAACAATACCGAATATTAAATCGAATGTTGCTTTTACACGTGCCGTTTCGTGAAGAATCCAATAAAGGATAATGCACCCAAAAACACCGAAGAAAATATTCCGGAGTGTACGTTTTTCTATATGCATTTATAACCTCCTAGACAACAGTATAAGATTCAATTGCGGAGCACAATGCATTTATGGCAGCTTCCGTAGTTGCCCAACTTGTGCAGAATCGGACTGCTCTATGGGATTCATCCACATTCTCCTGCTGAGAAAAGGTAAAATCCGTTTTCAATTTGTCCAGCAATGCATTGGGGAGAATCGGAAACACCTGATTCGTACTGGTGGCAACCAACTGCGGATATCCCAACTTTTCCAAAGTCTGACGCAGTTGATCCGCATAGGCATTTGCTTTCTTTGCGATTTGAAAATATAAATCATTCTCAAACAGCGCATCAAATTGCAAGCCCAGTAGCCACCCCTTCGCCAACATTCCTCCATGCTGCTTAATTAGGTATCTGAAATCTTCTGCGATAACAGGGTTTGAAATCACAACCGCCTCACCAAACATAGAGCCACACTTTGTGCCGCCAATGTAAAACACATCACAAAGGCGAGCCATATCCGCAAGGGTTACGTCGTTATCATTTGCTGTCAAGGCATAACTTAACCGAGCGCCGTCAACAAACAGATAAAACCCATAGCGCCTACATACAGAAGATATCTGCGTCAACTCGTCTAAGGTGTATATGGTTCCCAACTCTGTAGAATTAGAAATATAAACCATCTTTAACTGAACAACATGCTCAGCACTTTCATCACAAAGCTGTGCCTGTGCCGCCTGCTCAATTTGCTGTGCTGTTATCTTACCGTCACCTGACGGTAAGCCTAAAACCTTATGACCGGTAGCCTCGATCGCACCTGTTTCATGTACGTTAATATGACCGGAGTGTGCCGCAAGAACTGCCTGATGCGGACGCAACGCAGCAGAAATAACAGTAAGATTCGTCTGTGTTCCGCCAACCAAAAAGTGAACTGCGAGATTATCATTGCCACAAAGTTGCTTAATGCGCGCAGCAGCCGCCTGGCAACATGTATCCAATCCATAAGATTGCATCTGAACAGACTGGTTATTTAGAATTTTATTCATCACATCCGGATGACAAGCCTCGTTATAGTCGTTATGAAAATAGTACATAGACATCTCCGCATTTCGAAATATATGTTTATTTTACATTTTAACACGAATGATGTCAAGGTGGCATATTCATTTTTCCCGTTCATAAGCTGTTTATGGCAGCACACACCAGGGAGGGAAAATATGGCTGATACGATTGAGCAGAGAGCCTGCGAACTGGCTGTGTACATGATAGAAACCGGTGCTACTGTTCGGGCCGCAGCCCAGCGGTTCGGGATATCAAAATCCACAGTACACAAGGACCTATCCCAAAGACTTCCTCAATGCAACAAGAGACTTTACAATCAAGTGCGCTGTATCCTTGACACAAACAAAGCACAACGCCATATACGCGGCGGACTGGCAACACAGAAAAAATATCAAAATGCCAGCAACAAATAGCTACTTTGCCCAACCGATCTCGGTTGGGCAAAAAAATTACAGATCATCCGCATCCTGTACCGGAGTTTCATAAGGATCCTCTGCCCTGCCGGTATAGCTGCCCTGAGGATCCGTCTTAATTTTTTTCTTCATTTTCATTCACCTCCTATGATATTCTTTCACAATGCTTTCTGTTTAATGAAAATTGATTTTCAATCTGCATTGTGATATACTGACAGCACGGAGGGATTGAAAATGTTTGAAATTACACTGATTACTGTCGGAAAACTGAAAGAAAGCTTTTATCTAAGCGCAGCTTCTGAATATGAAAAGCGTTTAAAAGGCTACTGCAGTTTTAAGTTATTAGAATTGGCAGAATGCAGACTTCCTGAAAACCCCTCACCTGCTGAGATTCATTCCGGTCTTGAAAAAGAAGCCGATCTGATCCTCTCCAAAATCCCAAAAGGATCTTGGTTTTGCGTTTTTACCCCGGAGGGAAAACTGCTGAGTTCTGAAGCATTGGCAGAAAAAATAGCAGAGATCAAACTGTCCGGCAAAAGCAGCGCCTGTTTTTTGATTGGTTCTTCTTTTGGAATTGCCCAACGATTAAAAGATAAAGCTGATTTTAAGCTATCCATGAGTCCCATGACTTTTCCCCATCATTTGGCTCGTATTATGGTACTTGAGCAGCTTTACAGATCCGAGGCAATCCAAGCCGGAAGCAAATATCATAAATGATCAAAAGTCAAAACCTCCGGCTAAGCCGGAGGCTTGATTAAGCCCTAGAAGGGCTTTTTACTGGCGGGCATCTAAAGATGCACTGAATTTCTGACGTCTGCATTAACTGCACTGCCGCCCCTAAAGGGGCAATGTATCTTTC
>JAZRUM010000029.1:0-38200 GCA_045652545.1 Faecousia sp.
ATACATCCATTTTTACAACTATGAGCGCATCCAAACAAAAACTGGAGTGGCGCCGCTAACGCTGCGCCACTCCGCTTAAAACTTAATAATCTTACACAAGGGCCTCTTTTTGTGCTGTCCGCACAAACTGGGGCAGTCTACGAATCGGTCAAGCCTTTTGGTTTAGAACAATGTGGTTATCCAGTAGATTAAACCATATACTACGCTTGCGGACACGCCGTAGACAATAACAGGGCCTGCTATTGTAAACATTTTTGCACCGACGCCGAGAACAAAGCCCTCGGTTTTAAATTCGATGGCCGGGGCGGCGATGGAGTTGGCAAAGCCGGTGATGGGTACCAAAGTGCCGGCACCTGCGTGCTTTGCCAAATTGTCATACAGGCTCAGACCGGTGAACAGCGCAGAAAGCGCCACCAGCGTCATGGACGCTGCCGTGCCTGCGTTGATCTTATCCAGTCCCCATTTCATATACAGATTCAAAAACACCTGACCTATCGTGCAAATCAATCCACCGATCAAAAACGCCCATATGCAGTCTTTTACGATGGTTGATTTCGGTGACATTTCCTTAACCAGTTTTCCGTATTCCTCATTTGTCATGTACATCCCTCCGGAAATAGGATGCGCAAAAAAATATAAGTGATACAAAAATCTATAAATTCTGATTTATCGAGCTGTCGCAAATTACACATGTCATTTCGACCGAGCCGCAGGCGAGTGGAGAAATCCGCTGCCCTACAATGGAAATTACGGATTTCTCGACTTCCCCTTCGATTACGCTCAGGGTCCGCTCGAAATGACATACGTTGTTTGAATCGGATCGCTAAATCGGATTTTGGCATTTAAATTGGCGCTGTCTTGCAAAGAGACAGCGCCAAACATTTATTCAGACAATTTGTGCACGAACAGACCGCTTCTCAGCTTCGGCTCAAACCAGGTGGATTTTGGGGGCATGATAGCGCCGTTATCGGCAATGTCCATCAGATCTTCCATGGTTGTGGGGTACATGGAGAAAGCAACTGCCATCTCACCGCTGTCCACACGCTTTTTCAGGGCATCCAAGCCACGAATACCGCCCACAAAATCGATCCGCTTATCAGTGCGGGGATCGCCGATACCCAAAATGGGATGCAACAGATTGTTCTGCAAAATGGACACATCCAGCTGCGCCACCGGGTCAGATTCCTCAAAGCTTCCGGGCTTGGCTTTCAGCAGATACCATTTACCGTCTAAATACATACCGTAGGTGTGCTTTTCTTCCGGCTTCAGCGCACCGTCGCCTGCATAGGCAGTGACAGTGAATTTTTCTGCCACCTTGTCAAGGAAGGTTTCCTTGGTGTTGCCGTTCAGGTCCTTCACGATCCGGTTGTAATCCATGATATACAACTGATCATCCGGGAAGATCACCGACAGGAAGTAGTTAAACTCCTCGCTGCCGTCAAAGTCCGGTTTCGCTGCACGACGCATCTGTCCCACCCGGACAGCAGAGGCGCTGCGGTGGTGACCGTCGGCAATGTACAGGTTCTCAATGGTTGCAAAGGCGGCGGTGAGCTTTTCGATAATAGCTGCATCGTCGATCACCCAAACGGTGTGGGTAATGCCGTCGTCACTGGTGAAATCGTACACAGGCGGCTTTGCTGCCATTTGGGCATCCACCAGTGCGTTGATATCCGCTTGCGCCCGGTAGGTCAGGAAAATCGGACCGGTATTGGCATCGCAATAATCCACATGATTGATCCGGTCCTGCTCTTTGTCGGCACGGGTCAGCTCATGCTTACGGATATTATTATTTCGATAATCATCGATAGACGCACAGCCCACAATGCCGATCTGGGCTCTGCCCAGCATTACCTGCTTGTAGATGTACAGACAAGGGGTTTCGTCCTGAAGGAACACGCCGTCAGCGATCATTTGGTTCAGGTTATCTCTTGCTTTTTCGTACACCCGGGTATCGTACAGGTCGATTGCGGGATCCAAGTCAATTTCCGCTTTGTCTACATGCAGGAAGGAATGGGGGTTGCCCACCACCATCTGCCGCGCTTCTTCGCTGTTCATTACATCGTAAGGCAGCGCCGCCACATCTGCGGCAAGCTGCGGTGCGGGACGAACGGCCTTAAACGCTCTTACAACTGCCATAATCAGCTATGCTCCTGTTCAAATTTTTTCAGAAATTCTACCAGTGCTTCCACACCCTCCTTGGGCATTGCGTTATAGATAGATGCCCGCAGACCGCCAACAGACCGGTGACCCTTCAGGTTATCAAAACCTGCCGCCTTAGAAGCTGCCACCACTTCTGCATCCAGCTCTTTGGTTGCGGTGACGAAGGGTACATTCATAAGGCTTCTGACATCCTTTTCCACAGTGCCGTTGAACATCTTGGACTGGTCGAGGAAATCATACAGAACCTTTGCCTTTTCCCGGTTGATCTGATCCATAGCCTCCAGACCGCCCAGGCTCTTCAGATACTTAAACACCTTGCCGCAGCAGTATATACCCCAGCAATTGGGCGTGTTGTACAAAGATGCGGCATCTGCATGGCTCTTGTA
Source organism: Faecousia sp. (assembly GCA_045652545.1). GTDB lineage: Bacteria > Bacillota > Clostridia > Oscillospirales > Oscillospiraceae > Faecousia. The sequence continues at coordinate 2,547 of JAZRUM010000029.1, forward strand.
CTGCAGATAAGCAGGCAGGTTCTCCAGATCGTCCCGGATCAGATCCTCACGGATGATGACCACCACCATACCGGCAGGACCCACGTTCTTCTGCACGCCTGCGTAGATCAGACCGTAGTCAGACACATTACAGGGGCGGGACAGGAACATGGAGGACTGGTCAGCGACCAGGATCTTTCCCTTGGTGTTAGGCAGCTGCTGCCAGGTGACACCGTGGATGGTCTCGTTCTCGCAGATATACACATAGTCCGTATCCTCGGCAATGGGCAGATCGCTGCAGTCGGGCAGGTAGGTATAGTTCTTATCCTTGGTGGAGATCACATCCACCTGACCTACCTTCTTTGCCTCGGCAATGGCCTTTTTGGACCATGCGCCGGTTTCAATGTACAGCGCCTTGCCGTTTTTCATCAGGTTCATGGGGATCATAGAAAACTGCAAGGTAGCGCCGCCCTGAATGAACAGCACCTTGTAGTTATCGGGAATGTTCATCAGATCACGCAGATCCTGCTCTGCCTCGTCAATGATCTTCTGGAACACGCCGCTGCGGTGGGACATCTCCATAACAGACATACCGCTACCCCGGTAATTCATCAATTCCTGCTGAATCTCCTCCAGCACAGGCTCCGGCATCATTGCCGGACCGGCAGCAAAATTATATACACGACCGTATTTCATTTTCCATACCTCCGGATTAAATATAATAGACAGTATAGCACAATTTTTGATTTTGGCAACCTAAAAACTCCATATTTCGCGGACAAATGTCCACCATTGGCACTATTGACAAAAGCAGCGCCTTGGGGTATCCTCATATTATACGATTTCACAGGAGGAATGTTCCATGAATCAGACTTTGACCACCCTAAAACAACGCTGCAGCACCAAAAAGTACCTGCCGGAGCAGGTACCGGACGATCTTTTGGATGCGGTGCTGGAGGCAGGACTGTACGCTCCTTCTGGTATGAACAATCAGAAGGTTGTGGCGGTTGCTGTCCGGGACACAGAAACCCGGGATCTGCTGTCCCGGCTGAATGCACAGGTCATGGGCACAAATACCGACCCCTTTTACGGTGCGCCCTGCGTGATCGTGGTGCTCAGCAATCCGCAGCGCAACACATGGGTGGAGGACGGCTCGCTGGTAATGGGCAATCTGATGAATGCCGCCACCGCTTTAGGTCTGGGCAACTGCTGGATCCACCGGGCAAGAGAAGTCTTTGATTCCCAGGAGGGTAAGGCGCTGCTGAAAAAATGGGGATTGCCGGAGCATCTGCGGGGCGTGGGTAACTGCATTTTAGGCTACGCCGACGGTGAACCTGTGAGGAAACCCCGGGAAGAAAACCGGATTTTAAAAGTGGACTAAACAGAAAAATGAAAACCATAGAGGAGGAATAAACATGAAGCGGTATTTCGCATTGATCCTTGCGGCGGTACTACTTGCCGGATTTTTGTACGGCTGCGGAGCCGCATCTGACGGCGCAACCAAAGGCAACGGCGCAGTCAATGACAGCATGGAGTATTCTGCCGAAATGGAACCCGGAGAAGGCGGACTTACCTCCAGCTCCAACAGCATCACCAACGCGCCAGAGTCCCCTATGAACCAAAAGCTGGTGCGCAAGGTGTGGCTGAACGCGGAGACAGATGATCTGGATGCGCTTTTGCAGCAGGTGGACGAAAAGATCGCCGCTCTGTCCGGTTACGCGGAAAGTCGGGAGGTCCATCACGGCAGTCCCAGCGCCACCCGTCGGTATCGCCGCGCCACGCTGACCATCCGGATCCCGGTGGCGCAGCTGGATCAGTTCGTCAGCCACGTAACGGAGCTTTCCAACGTTACCTCCAGCAACGAAACCGCTGACGATATTACCCTGAAATACGTTGCCACCCAAAGCCGGGTCAGCGCGCTGCAAACAGAGCACGACCGGCTTCTGGAGCTGCTTGCCAAAGCGGAAAATATGAGCGATCTGCTGAAGATTGAAGAGCGGCTGACAGATGTGCGGACAGAGCTGGAAGAAGTCACTTCCCAACTGAAGCTGTACGACAACATGGTGGATTATGGCACCGTATATCTGGAGCTTAGCGAGGTGAAGGAATACACCGACACCACTGAGCCGGAAACCGTATGGCAGCGCATCGGCAAGGGCTTTATGCAGAGTCTTGAGGATCTGGGAAAATTCTTCACGGAGCTGTTTGTTCTCCTGGTAGTCGGTATCCCCTACCTTGTAATTCTGGCTGTGGTGATCGTGGTCGTGGTTCTGATCTTCAAGCGCCGCCGCAAAAAACAAAAGAAATCCACTCAGACGGATATGCCAAAAGAATAAATTCCAGTTTATAGAGTTGTCTATCGATAGAATTCGTAGGGGCGAGCATTGCTCGCCCGGCGGCACAATGTTGCGTATGCGCAGAAATTGCGGGCGAATTCGTAATGTTTCTCTACACGGGCGTGGTGCTCCGCGCAGCGAATCTAAAATATTAATGATTGCCGGGGGCAATCATACCTAAATTAAACAATGGTCGCCCCTACATCCAATAACGAAACTGCTCGCTAAATCGATATTTGAGGTGTACGTGTAAATGAAAAATTTCCGGCGGCTGCATGGTGCATGGTGCAGCCGCCGGGATTCTATTTATTTCTTAGGTCTTTTGATCTTGTTGAGCTTCTTGTTCAGGTTAAGCAGATCTCCCTTGGTGAACTTGGCATTCATCATGCCGCCAGCCATGGTGATCAGACGCAGAACGGTAAAGCCGTTCATCATTGCCATCATGTCGGAGGTTACCTCGAAGCCTGCCACTTTCTGCTTTTTACCGCCGCCCATCATGCTCTTCATCAGCTTGATGAACAGCAGCTTGCCACGGAATGTAGACAGCACAGTGCTGACCTTATCGTTGAGGGACAGTCTGCCCTCCGGCTCGGTGACGTCGAACCAGTTAAGGATCGCACCCTCTTCCACCAGACGGTATGCCTCATTGAACTCCTCGACCTTGCGGATGTTGGATTCATCACGGCAATCCCCTGCTACTGCTTCCAGCTTAGTCTCACCCACATTGGGTACATCGAAGTAGAAGAAGTGGTCGGCAGCTTCCTTGACGCCCAGGGACACACCGTTTGCAAACAGCTCCACAGTGGGCTGGTTGGAATAAACGGTAACTTTGGTCACATCCTCAACACGGTCAACATAGCGCTTGCCGCACAGGTGAACGAAAGGTTCGTCGGACAGCCATGCCTTGTAAGCGTAGAAGGAGTCTTTCTTGTACTTACGGTCCATAGTCACCAGACCCTTGTGGTTCTGACCGTTCTCACCGCCCTCGTTACGGGCATCGGCACCAAAGTCGAACATGTTCCACACATGGGTGGCCCACATATACTTACGGGTGAACAGCTGACGGATCAGCTCTTCGTGATAGTAAGCCTGATATTCCTCGGTGTAGTCGCCCTGACGGGGATCGGAGGTATGCCAGTTCAGTGCCTCACAGCCGTACTCAGAGCAGCCGATGGGAATATTGGGATGCATGGCGTGGAACTTATCGAACCAAGGTCCGTTCATGGATGTATCGCCGCCATACCAACCAAAGTAGTGGTTGTAGGAAACCACATCGGGGATCTGCAGATAAGGATCGTCCATCTTGCACATGGACACCGCTGCAATGGTGGTCAGACGGGTGGGGTCCATTTCATGTCACAGATCGTTAAGGATGTTCTGGTTCTCCAGCAGATCGGGGCCGCTGCCGCCGATGGAGATCTCGTTGGAAAGACCCCAAACCACGATACAGGGGTGGTTGTAGTTCTGAGCCACCAATTCCTTCATCTGGGTGATGGTGTTTTCCCGGCCGGTGGGCATGTGCTTGGAGATATAGGGGATCTCCGCCCAGATCACCAGACCCTTTTCATCACACAGGTCATAGAAGTACTGATCGTGCTGGTAGTGGGCAAGACGAATGGTGGTCGCGCCCATTTCCATGATCAGGTCGATGTCCTCTTCATGGTGCTCGTGTGTCAAGGCATTGCCCACACCCCAGCGGTCCTGATGACGGGACACGCCCCGCAGGGGGTACTCCTCCCCATTGAGGATAAAACCGTTGTCGGGGTCGATCTTAAAGGTGCGGCAGCCAAAACGGGCAGACACAGCATCCAGCACTTCTCCGTCTTCTACCAGCTCTGCCTTTGCAGTGTACAGGTAGGGGTCTTTGCGACCGTGCCACAGGTGCACATTTTCGATAGTCAGGTTCACCTTGGTATCGGCAGCCTCGCAGGAAACAACCACATTGCCCTCTGCGTCGCACAGGCTGTAACGAATGGTCTGACCCAGCTTACCGTTGGTCACGAACACCTCTACTTCAACATCGGCATTGCTGCCGTCGATAGCCGGGGTGATCTTGATGCCGGGTGCGCCGTAGTAGTCAAGATCAAAGTGGCTTTCGTCCACGCAGATCAGGTTCACGTCCCGGTACAAACCGCCATAGAAGGTGAAGTCTGCCATCTGGGGATAGACGATCTCGTTGGCAGCGTTGTCCACTGCGATGACCAGAAGGCTCTGCTCCTGCAGGCTTTCGGTGATATCCACCCGCCAGGTGGAGTAGCCACCGTCATGGTGGGCAAGCTTTTTGCCGTCCATGTACACATCGGCAGAAGAGTTGGCGCCCTGAATTTCCAAATAGTAGCGATCGGCAACGGGCAGCTCTGCCTTTACTAACTGCTTTGCATAATGACAGGTGCCACGGTGGTAGTCGTTACCGCCGTCCTGACCGTCAATGGCATTCCAGCAGTGGGGAACATTTACGATGTCCCACTTTTCGGGCAGCTCGGTGGGGATCGCATCTGCGATCTTGGTAAAAGCCCATTTGCGGTTCAGGCTGATTACATTTCTCATTGATTGACCTCCGGTATGAAACTCTGTTATAATACGAATGTTCTATCTTTTTGCAAGCACCCTGTCGGCATCACCGGCAGGGTGCTTTGGTTTTCTTATTCTGCGTTGTGGCGCTCTGCCAGCTCCGCGGTCATTTGATTCAGTGTCTTCTTGTCCAGGTTGTAAACAACTGCCAGACCAACAAACTGCATAACTGCACTGAACAAATACAGACCGGCAACCAGCCAGCACATATTGTGGGAAGTTTGTACACTCTGACCGATGGTGCCGTACTTTGCCTCGTAGCCCAGCCAACCCATGATCAGCAGAACCATGGAAGGACCAACGCCCTGCGCCAGCTTACGGAAGAAGCTGTGCAGTGCATAGACAGTGCCCTCCTCGCGAGTACCGAACTTCCACTCGTTATAGTCGATGGCATCGCCCATCATTGCCCAGGAAACACAGGTGTAAACGCCCATGCCCAGACCGAAGACCACCAGTGCAGCCAGATACACTATCAATGCAACGGTGGTGTTGGGGATCAGGGGGAAGACCAGCATAATGCCGCCACCCACAAGGGAAGCGATGGTTCCTGCAACAGAAGCTTCCTTCTTGCCGTACTTCTTAACAATCTTTGTGATGAAGGGCATAAAGATGAACATAGGCAAAAAGCCGATCATCTGCACAACGCCGGACATAGAAGCCATATTGAAGTAAGTCGCAAACATAATGGTATTGGCAGTGGATGCTGCGTTCATGCCCAGGAACATACCCATAGCGGCAATGGTCGCACCCACAGCGGGACGGTTGCGCATAAATTTGCCGAAAGCGGCAAAGATATTGAACTTTTCAGTCTGCTCATTGGTCTTGACAGTGTTTTCGTCAACCCGGATGCTGATGGTCTTGAGCATGAACATAAAGGCAACAAATCCCAGCACACCCATGATGAGAGCAGCCCAGAACACCCGATCGCCCAACAGGATCTCCACCTGCTTGCCGGTAGCAGGGCTAAGGACCTTTTCACCGATCTCGTAAGCCTTGCCGGTCTCGGGGTTTACCAGGAACTGTGCCTTCTCAAAACCCTTGGGGATCTCGATGCGATTCAGAAAATCGGTAGTGCCGTCAAAGGTGACCTTCTGCCAAATGAGCATGGGCAACAGCATCATAGGCAACATATTGCCAATCATAGAACCGACGCTGCGCCAGGTGGACAGCTGTGCGCGCTCGCCTGCATCCTCGGTAACCAAATTGAGCATGGAGCCATAGGGCACATTGGCAACGGTGTAGAATGCGTCCCAGATCAAGTAGCCGCCCACGAACAGAAGTGCCTTTGCCCAAACAGGAGCGGTGGGGAACGGCAAGAACACAGCTGCACCGCCTATCAGAAGGCCGCAGGCACCTACAAATATGTAGCGCTTAAATTTTCCTTCGCGGTAGTGGTGCTTGTCGTTGTCGATCATCGTACCGATCATAGGATCATTTACAGCGTCCCATATCTGCACAAGCAACAGCAGCAAGGACAGTAGTCCGGTCTCCATCATCATAAAGACCAGCCAGAAGGTCTGAACTGTGCCCTTCAGGGCGAAGCTCATGTTGCAGCCAAGGTCGCCGGCCGCATATGCCAGCTTGTCACGCATGCCGAACTTGCGGTAGCCCTTGGCATCCAATACAGGTGCTTTTTTTGCCATGAATTTATCCTCCGTCATATTTTTTGGAATGATTTTATTATAAATCACTACGACTTTTTGTGTGAGTAAATTTTTTATGCATTATTGTATTATTTTATGTTGTGCGCGTTTTTTCTATTGTTTTTTGTGAAATAATATACTATAATATCACTGTAAAATTTTGTATTTTCAGCAATTTGCCACAAACAATGTGCCAAAACATATATAATTTATACAAAAGGAGCCGCTATGTTTTATGAAGCTGAGCTGCGCATTCTGAGAGAAACCTTTCAAAAATGCCGTATTCAAACAGCCATTGCTGAGCTTTCCAAACCCCTGGCAGACCACCCGGAAGCGGAAATGCATACCTTTATCACCTCGCAATTAGATATGCGCAAACCCCTGGTGGAGTACGTTCCTGCCGTGCAGCCTGCCACGCTCTATCGCCTGCGAGATCCGTTTGATTGTCGCTACTGCTATATGCTGCTTCCGGAATTCCCCCATGATGCAGTTTTGGTCATCGGACCGTATCTGCCTGCTACTCCCTCCCAAAAACGGGATCAGGAGTGGGCAGAGCAAAACAACATTACCCCCAGTCAGTTAAAACAACTGGAAAGTTATTACGGCAGCGTGCCCATCCTGCCGGACACCAGCCATCTGTTTGCGCTGTTGGATTGCTTTGCAGAACGCCTGTGGGGTCCCGGCAACGTGACCGCCGAGGATATTAACCAGGATTTTAACGGTTTCCCCCTATCGGACAAATCCCCAGAGGGTTCTGATACCCTCTGGGACATGAAAAATATGGAGCAGCGTTATGCTTATGAAAATCAGCTGATGGAAGCTGTGTCCAAAGGGCAAATCCACAAAGCGGATCTGCTGCTTACCAATTTTGCCAGTTTTTCCTTTGAGAACCGCGTGGCAGATCCTGTCCGCAACATGAAAAACTATTGCATCATTATGAACACCCTGCTGCGCAAAGCTGCAGAGAGCGGCGGTGTACATCCCCTGCATTTGGACATGAATTCCTCTGCCTATGCCGCCCGGATCGAGCAGATTCATTCCCTGGAAACTGTACCGCTTCTGATTTCCGATATGTTCCGGGATTACTGCCAGCTGGTGCGTAAGCACTCCTCTAAAAATTATTCTCCTCCGGTACAGAAAGCACTTTTATATATTGAAGCCAATCTGACAGAGAACCTGAATCTGCGAACGCTGGCAGAAACCATGAATGTCAGCCCAAGCTATCTATCCAGTCTGTTCCGTAAGGAAACCGGTCAGACACTGACAGAGCATATCAGCCAACGGCGAATACGCCACGCCATGCACCTTTTAAAAACCACCCGTCTGCAGGTCCAAACTGTGGCACAGCACTGCGGCATTATGGACGTGCAATACTTCTCCAAAGTGTTTAAGCGGATCGCAGGCATGACGCCAAAGCAATACAGAGAAACCAAACGGTAACGCTCTGTTTCAAACAACGCCTGTCATTTCGACTAAGCCGTGGCTTTGCCACGGCGCATGGAGAAATCCGTAATTTCTGCTGTGAGAGAGCGGATCTTTCGACTCCGCTTCGCTTCGCTCAAGATGACGTCTATTGTTTAGAACCGGTCGATAAATTAGAGTCTTGTTTTAGGAATTGTCTGCGATAAATTCTCTGGGGCTGATACCGTATTCCGATTTAAAGGCCCGGTAGAAGCTGGTGTAATCGGAAAAGCCACAGCTGCGGCAAACCTGTCCTGCAGACTCCCCTGCCGTCAGCAGCTGCCGTGCCATCAAAAGCCGACGCAGCAGAATGTACCGATACACGCTGACACCCACCTCTGCAGTAAAAGCATGGGACAAATAATATTTGCTCACATAAAATTGAGCTGCAATATGTTCCAAAGTCATAGGCTGTCCCAGATTCTCGCTGATATAAGCAAGCACCTGCTGCACCAACGGTGACAGCTGCTGCGTCTCCTCCTGGGGTGTGGCATCCTTTTGTGCCATCCGGTTCAACTGGACCATGAACTGTAAAAACAGTCCGTAAGCACTTAAGTCACCACCCAGCTCCCGGCTGTAAAACTCCCGGACCATTTCTCCCATGCGCTCTGTCAGAACACTGCGCTCCGATGCCGGTAGGCGAATCAAATGGCTGTGGTTGGGATGGTTTGTATCAAAGCAACGGCTCAGATCCATCCGGTCTGTGTGCAGGCTCTCCAAAAACTCCTTATTGATCCACAGCACGATCCGTTCATAAACCTGCTGGTCTGTCTGCAGGATCGGTCGGTGCAGTTCCATAGGATTTATCAGCAATAGGTCACCCTTTTGCATACGAATAATGCGCCCATCTACCCAAAATTCCACCTGTCCGCTAAGCAGATAATACACCTCATAAAAATCATGGTGGTGCACCTCTACGGTGTTCGGTCGAGGCTCCCGGTAGTGAAAAATTTCAAAAGTATCCCGCTGCATAGTTTGTCTGGGGTCAAATCTTTGGGATCGTTCTCGCATAATAACCACCTCATAGATAGCATACAGCAATAAATGCAATATTTCAAGCAATAAATACAATTTATATTGCATTTAACTAATGGTAAACTATTCCCATAATCAATAACACAACTGGAGGACTACTTATGCCAATGCAAATGGGTTTCCGTTGGTACGGCGAAGGCAACGACAAGATCAAGCTGTCCGATATCAAGCAGATCCCCGGTGTCACCAGCATCGTCTGGGCGCTGCACCACAAAATGCCCGGTGAGATCTGGGAGGAAGCAGAGATCGCGCAGGTCAAGCGTCAATGCGACGAATACGGCTTCAACATCGACGTTGTGGAGTCTGTCAACGTCCACGACGACATTAAGATCGGTCTGCCCACCCGGGATCAGTACATTGAAAACTACAAGATTACCATGCGCAACCTTGCCAAGTATGGCGTAAAAGTCATCTGCTACAACTTTATGCCCATCTTCGACTGGACACGCAGCAACCTGTTCCACGAGGTAGGCGACGGCTCCACTGCCCTGTTCTACGAAAAGGGTATGATCCAGGACGACTACAACGCTATGGCAAAGTACATATTGGACTTCACCGAGAAGTACAACATGTCCTTCCCCGGTTGGGAGCCGGAACGTATGGCAAAGCTGGACGAGCTGTTCAAGGCTTACAAGGATGTGGACCACGAAAAGCTGTGGGCGAACCTTCAATACTTCCTGGAGGCGCTGATGCCCACCTGTGAGGAGACCGGCATTAAAATGGCGATCCACATGGACGATCCCCCCTGGGATATTTTCGGTTTGCCCCGTCTTTTGATCAATGCCGAAAACATTGACCGCTTCCTGAAGATGGTGGATCACCCCTGCAACTGTCTGACCTTGTGCTCCGGCAGCCTCAGCGCCGATCCCAATAACAATGTTGCCCAGATCGTCCGCAAGCACTGCGATCGCATCGCTTTTGCGCATATTCGCAATGTTAAGCATTTTGAAAACGGCGACTTCAGTGAGGCCAGCCACCGTGACTGCGATGGCGACACCGGCATCATCGAAATTCTGAAAGCTTACCACGAAGGCGGCTTTGACGGCTACATCCGTCCGGACCACGGCCGTCACCTGTGGGACGAAGGTCCCGGCAATGTCCGCCCCGGATACGGTTTATATGACCGGGCTTTGGGTATTATGTATATGTTGGGTGTCTGGGATCTGCTGGATCGCCAGGCCGGTAAGTAAGATTGCCACACCAGTGTGCGCACTGGTTCGCAATGTCACTGAAGTTTAACACTATTTTGGAGGTAACTGAAAATGGCTAATCTTCCCTTGAATATTGACTACACCGGCAAGGTAGTTGTGGTCACCGGCGCAGGCGGTCTGATCTGCGGCGCAATGGCTGCTGCTTTTGCCCGTTCCGGTGCGAAAGTCGCCTGTCTGGATCTGAACGAGGACGCTGTTAAGAAGCTGGCCGACCAGCTGAAGGCCGAAGGCTACATCGCAGAAGGCTACAAAGCAAACGTTCTGGAGCCTGCTGCTCTGGAGGAAGTGCACCAGGCTGTTCTTAAGGATCTGGGTCCCTGTGATATTTTGGTCAACGGCGCAGGCGGCAACAATCCTCGCGCTACCACCGATAACGAATACCAGCATGAGGCAAAAGAAGGCAGCAAGACCTTCTTCGATCTGGACGCTGCCGGCGTGGACTTCGTGTTCAAGCTGAACTTCCAGGGCACTCTGCTGCCCACTCAGGCATTTGCCAAGGACATGGTCGCCAAGAAAAACGGCGTGATCCTGAACATCTCTTCCATGAATGCCTACACCCCCCTGACTAAGATCCCCGCATACTCTGCTGCAAAGGCCGGTATTTCCAACTTTACCCAGTGGCTGGCCACCCACTTTGCCGGCACCGGCATCCGCTGCAATGCCATTGCCCCCGGCTTCCTGGTCTCCGCCCAGAACAAGGCTCTGCTGTTCAACGAGGACGGCACACCCACTGCTCGCTCCGCAAAAATTCTCAACGGCACACCTACTGCACGTTTTGTGGATGCTGACGAGCTGATTGGCGCTACCCTGTTCCTGTGCGACGACAAGTCCGCTTCCGCAATTACCGGTGTTGTGCTGCCTGTGGACGCAGGCTTTGCCGCCTACTCTGGCGTATAATTTCAGGAGGAAATAATTATGGCAAGAATCATTACCTTTGGCGAGCTGATGCTCCGCCTGCAACCCTATAACTACGAGCGTTTCGTACAGTGTGACCACGTGGAGTTTACCTTCGGCGGCGGTGAAGCCAACGTTGCCGTTTCTCTGGCAAACTACGGCATGGATGCCGCTTTTGTGACCAAGCTGCCCACCCACTCCATTGGCCAGGCTGCTGTCAACTCTCTGCGCCGCTACGGGGTGGACACCACCAAGATCGTCCGCGGTGGCGAGCGTGTGGGCATCTACTTTAACGAAAAGGGCGCTTCTCAGAGAGGCAGCGTCTGCATCTATGACCGGGCTCATTCCGCAATTCAGCTGGCACAGCCCTCCGACTTTGATTGGGATGCTATTTTCCAGGGCGCTGACTGGTTCCACTTCACCGGCATCACTCCGGCACTGGGCGAGAACCTGGTAGAGATCTGCAAGCAAGCATGTAAGGCTGCAAAGGCCCGTGGTATCAAGATCTCCTGTGACCTGAACTACCGGGGCAAGCTGTGGACCCGTGAGCAAGCTCGCGCTGCTATGACCCAGCTGTGCCAGTACGTAGACGTGTGCATCTCCAACGAGGAAGATGCAAAGGACGTGTTCGGCATTGAGGCTGAGGCTACCGACATCTATGCAGGTGAGCTGAACCACGATGGCTACAAGTCCGTTGCCAAGCAGCTGGCTGACAAGTTCGGCTTTGAGATGGTTGCCATCACTTTGCGTGAGAGCCACAGCGCTTTCGACAACGGCTGGAGTGCCATGCTGTATAACGTAGCAAAAGACGAATACTGCTTCTCCAAAAAGTATAGCCTGCACATCATCGACCGGGTTGGCGGCGGCGACTCCTTCGGCGGCGGCCTGATCTACTCCCTGCTCAGCGGAAAGGACACCCAGGAAGCTGTTGAGTTTGCAGTGGCAGCTTCTGCACTGAAGCACTCCATCGAGGGCGACTACAACATGGTCACCGTCGCTGAAGTGGAAAAGCTGGCCGGCGGCGACGGCTCCGGACGCATTCAGAGATAATTCCTACTTGCCGGTGGGCACAGCAAAAGCTGTGCCCATTTTTTTGTAAAACTATAGCAATTCCAAATCAGTTATGCTATGATATGCGCAGAGTTCGTTGAAGGAGGATTTTCCCATGATCGCAATTATCAACGCAGAACTGGTCATGCGGGATCATCTGATCCCCGAAGCTGTGCTGTTCATCGAGGGCGGCAAGATCGCCGGTTTCGGCGAAATGCGCACCACCCCCATCCCCGACGGCTGTGAGATCATTGATGCCAAAGGACAGTATGTAGGTCCCGGTCTGGTGGGTATCCACTGCCATTCCGGTTCCGGTGTTCGTTTTATCCACGAGCCGGCAAAAGCGACCCAGGAGCACCTGCAAAAAGGTACCACTTCCATCCTAGCTACCCCGGGTACCCGTTGTTCTCTTCCCGAGTATTTGGACTTTATGCAAAAGGTCCGCGACGCTATGGCTACCCCGGAAGGCGCAACCATCGCCGGCATCTATATGGAAGGCCCGTACATTAACCAGAACTACGGTTCTATGAATAACATGAAGGGTGTTGAGCAACCCCGGGTGCTTGATACCATTCCGGAAGATTACGAACCCATGCTTGCCGCAGGCGCAGATATCATTCGGGTTTGGTGCACCGCTCCTGAACGGGAAGGCATAGAAAACTTCGTAAAGGCCGCCAAAGCCGCAAATCCCAATGTTCGGTTTGCCGTAACCCACAGTGAAGCCACTCCCCAGCAGATCGAAGCACTGATGCCCTACGGACTGTGCATCGGCACTCACCACACCAACGCTACCGGCACCATCGTCAACTACCCCGAGTGCCGCGGTGTCTGCGTAGACGAGTGCGTTAACTACAACGACGGCATCTATGCGGAGATCATCTCCGACAGCATGGGCATCCATGTGGATCCCTATATGCAACGGCTGGTGCGTAAAATCAAGGGCGATGACAAGATCATCCTGATCTCTGACCAGACCATCCATGAGCCTATGCATGTGCCCGGTCTGGAGCATATAACCGATCTGAACTTTACTTACAGAAAGTCCGGCGGTATCGATATTTCCGGCTCTAAGCTAACCCTGAACGTTGCCTGCCGGAACTATATGAAGCACACCGGCGCATCCATCGTGGATGCTTTTAAGGTTGGTTCGTATAACCCTGCAAAGGCAGTGGGTCTGACCGACCGGGGTGAAATCTGTGTCGGCAAGCGCGCTGACTTGATCTTCACCGACATCAAAATGAATATCAGCAAAGTCATTGTTGGCGGCGAAGTAAAATTCTAAGGAGAACAGCAATGAAAGCAATTATCAATGCAGAACTGGTCATGCGTGACCATTTGATCCCCGAAGCTGTGCTTTTCATCGAGGACGGCAAGATTGCCGGTTTCGGTGAAATGCGCACTACCCCCATCCCCGAGGGTTGCGAAATCATTGATGCCCAGGGCGCTTATGTAGGCCCCGGTCTGGTGGACATTCACTGCCATTCAGGCACTGGTGTCCGCTTCATCCATGATCCGATAAAGGCTATGGACGAGCATCGGAAGTGCGGCACTACCTCTATCCTTGCCACTCCCTCCACCCGTGCTCCGGAGCCTGCCGATTATGTTGCGCAGATCAACGGCATCCGGGAAGCTATGGCTGCACCCAATTCCATCATTGCCGGCATCTATATGGAAGGTCCTTACATAAACGCAAACTTCGGCTCTGTGACCACCAAGCCTGGCCCCGGTATGCCCCGGGTCTTCGAGCCCATTGCGGAAGATTACCAGCCCCTGCTGGATGCCGGCGCGGACATTATCCGTGTTTGGGGCACTGCGCCGGAGCGTGAGAACATTGATGTTTTTGTAAAAGCCGCCAAGGCCGCCAATCCCGATGTTCGCTTTGCCGTTACCCACAGCGAAGCCACACCCCAGCAGATCGAAGCGCTGATGCCCTACGGTCTGTGCATCGGCACCCACCATACCAACGCTACCGGCACCATCGAGAACTATCCCGAGTGCCGCGGTGTCTGTGTGGATGAAGGCGTCAACTACAACGACGGTATCTACGCTGAGGTCATCTCCGACAGCATGGGCATCCACGTAGATCCCTATATGCAGCGACTGATCCGGAAAATCAAGGGCGATGATAAGATCATTCTGATCTCAGACCAGACCGTTCATGACCCTCTTATCATTCCCGGTTTTGAGCATGTGACCGACATCAACCTGACCTATGCACCCGACGGCCGTTTGGATATCTCCGGTTCTAAGCTGACCTTGAATGTTGCCTGCCGCAACTGGATGAAGCACACCGGCGCATCCATTGTGGATGCCTTCAAGGCAGCTTCCTACAACCCGGCAAAGGCAGTTGGCCTTACCGACCGGGGCGAAATCTGTGTCGGCAAGCGCGCTGACCTGATCTTCACCGACATCAAGATGAACGTCAGCACCGTCATTTTGAACGGCAAGATCGTGAAGAATTCATAAAATTTGACGCCTTGACGATCAAGATTACACTTTACATGAAAAACAGCAAAATTCCCGGAATGCTAACGCATTTCGGGAATTTTTGCAGTATCGGAGGAAAAAGGTTGACATATGGAAATCTACACGCTATAATGTGGGCGATATAACTTGTTATATCAAGTAATAACACGAGGAGATCTGCAATATGGCAAAGGATTCAATCAGAATTATTTCCCCCAACGGACACCTTGGTTTTGCACCCACCAAAGAAGAGAGCTTCTATCTCGGCGCCGCAACCAAGCCCGACTACTACTGCTGCGACAGCGGCAGTGATGATATCGGCCCTGTACCCCTGGGTGCTGATAAGTGCGCCAGCCATCCTGCCCATCAGTATCACGATTTGGAGCTGATGCTCCTGAAGTCCCGTGAGCAGGGCGTTCCCATGATCATCGGTTCCGCCGGTGACACCGGCACCAACAGCCGCGTGGATATGTATGTTGGCTTTATCAAGGATATGGCAAAGAAGCACAATCTGCCTCCCTTCAAGCTGGCTTACTTCTACTCCGAGGTTGACAAGGAATACCTGCGCAACAAGATGAACAACGGCGAACATATCGAAGGTCTTGACGGCCGTACCGAGCTGACCATTGAGGAACTGGATAAGACTGACCGCGTTGTGGCTGTTGCCGGCGTACATCCCTTCATCAAGGCTCTGGAGATGGGCGCTGACGTGATCATCGGCGGCCGTACCTCCGATGCTTGTGTGTTTGCTGCACCTGCCATCTACGAAGGCATGCCCGAAAACGTAGCATACTACACCGGTAAGGTTCTGGAGTGCGCTTCCTTCTGCTGCGAACCCTATGGCGCTAAGGAAAGTGTCATCGGCACTGTTACCAAGGATGACGTGAAGGTCACCGCAATGGCTCCCTTCCAGAGATGTACTCCTGCTTCTGTTGCAGGTCACGCTATGTACGAGCGTACCAACCCCTACTATGAATTCGTAGCAGGCGGTATGATGGATATGCGTAACTGTGTCTATGAGCAGTACGACGAGAAGACCTGCCGCATCACCGGCGCAGAGTTCGTTCCCATCGAGGGCCGTATCAAGGTAAAGCTGGAAGGTTCCGGCTTCGTTGGCTATCGCTACATGGGTATGGCCGGCATCCGTGATCCCTACACCATCAAGAACATTGACAAGGTGCTGGACTGGGCAAAGTCTCAGGTCAAGGAGCGCATCACCGACGATTACGAGCTGAGCTACCGTGTATTCGGTAAGAACGGCGTTATGGGCGATCTGGAGCCTATCAAGGAGACAAAGTCCCACGAGCTTCTGGTCGTTGTGGAAGGCGTCGCCAAGACCAAGGAAGTTGCTGAGGAAGTAACCCTGATCGGTACCCGTCAGATCTTCTACGCACGTCTGCCCGAGGTTAAGGGTACTGCCGGTACTGCCGCTTTCGTAATGGACGAAGTGGTTGAGATCTCCCCTGCTTACACCTGGACTATGGACCACACTATTGAAGTGGACGATCCTCTGGAATTGTTCCCCATCACTATGATCGAGATTGGAGAGTAATGATATGGCAACAAAGAAATTAGTTGATTTGGCAAAGACCATCCGCAGCAAGAACGCCGGCACCGACCGCATCACCTTTGATATCATTTTCCGTGAGAAGGAAAATTACGAGCTGGTCAAGAACTCCGGCGCTCTGACAAAGAAGACTGTTTGCGAGCTTTACGGTGTTCCCGAAAGCCGCATCGCTGACTTCGTCGAGTTTGATCCTGCTCTGGCAATCAAGTTCACCATCAACCGCATTAAGCCCTCCGGCTCCTTCGGTGAGGGCGACGTGTTCGGCTGCCAGCAGTATCCCCCTCTGTACGATATCGAGATCCCCGTAGAGGATTGATTTCGGCTACCCTAAGATTTTATGGGCAGCAGCAAAGCTGCTGCCCATATTTCATTGTAAGGAGGTGTGATGCGCTTGGAACTGGCGCACATCATCGGCATCATCATCTCGCTGATCGCCATACTTGCATTAAGCATCTATTCCGGAAAATTTGCAAAAAAGAGTCAAGGCGCAAAATCCTGGATCGTGGCAGGCGCAATTATGGGAACACTGGTTGGCGGCTCTTCCACTGTTGGCACCGCTCAGCTTGCCTATCACTACGGCATGAGCGCCTGGTGGTTTACTTTAGGTAGCGGTATTGCCTGTCTGATTTTGGCTCTCGTCTATGTAAAGCCCCTGCGTAACAGCAAGTGCGGCACACTGAATGCCATCGTCCGACAGGAATACGGCCCGGGCTGCGGTATGGCTGCATCTGTTCTATCCTCGTTTGGCAGCTTTATTAATATTATTTCCCAACTGATTGCAGCTACGGCAATTATCGCCGTGATCCTCCCCGGACTTTCCCTACCCGTTTCCCTTTTGATCAGTGCGGCATTTATGGTGCTGTATATCATTTTTGGTGGCACAAAGGGCAGCGGCATTGTAGGCACATTGAAAATGGCCCTGCTTTACATGACCATGCTGGCAGGCGGTGCAATGGTACTGTCCCTCTGCGGCGGTCTTGGCGGTTTCTTCACAATGGTGGACAGCATTGAAAACCCCGAACATATCCACTTCTACAGTCTGTTCGCCCGAGGTGTAGGTACGGACTTGGGCGCTTGCCTGTCCCTGGCTCTCGGCGTCATCACCACCCAATCCTATGCCCAAGCAATTTTCGTGGCGGATAATACCGCTGAGGCGCGAAAAGGCGCACTTATCAGCGCAGTGATGATCCCGCCTGTGGGTGTCGGCGGTATTCTCGTGGGTCTGTATATGCGTGCTGCACATCCGGGGATCGTGGCAAAAACCGCACTGACACTCTTCGTCACCGAGTATATGCCCCCCCTGGTTGGCGGCCTTGTGTTAGGCGCACTGTTTATCGCGGTGGTGGGTACCGGCGCAGGCCTTGCGCTGGGCATCGCAACTGTTTTGAAAAAAGACATTCTCCCTTCTTTCCTGCCCGCAGTCAAAAAAGAGACCGGCAGCGGTGTCTGGGAAAAGGTTTTGATCATACTGACACTTTTTCTGGCCGGTTTGCTTTCTATGGGGTCCCTGGGCGATATGATCCTGTCCTTTGCTTTCTTGTCCATGGGATTGCGGGGCGCAACCATATTCCTGCCCCTGTGCTGCGCATTCTGGCTGCCGGGCAAAGTGGACAAGCACTACGCTATGGTGTCCATCCTTGCCGGTCCTTTGGTCGTTCTAATGTTCGGTCTGTGGGACGTACTGCCCTTTGACCCGCTGTTCGCCGGTGTATTGGCAAGCTGCGTAATTATGGCAGCAGGCTTCGTGGCAAATTACGCTAAGAAACGCAAATAAGCGCTGCCCTCCTTTCAGACCATATTTATGCTTGTTTTGTGCTCTATAACATGATATAATCACAAAAACAGCACATGATATCTATAGTTTTGAAAGGTTTGAATCATGGTAGTTCACAACTCCGAAAAACCCTTGTATCTACAAGTCAAGGAAAGCTTGGAAGAAAGAATCCGCACACTGGTCTATCCCAAAGGCAGCAAGCTCCCCTCTGAAAAAGAGCTATGCGACGAATTCGGCGTAAGCCGTATTACGATCCGTCAGGCATTGGATCTTTTGGAAACCAAGGGATTGACCTCCTCTGTCCACGGAAAAGGCACGTTTGTAAAGGCAAACAAACTGGATTCCACGCTGCAGAAAATCCACTCCTTTGGGGAAACGCTGGCAGTCAAGGGATATCACGGCTATACAAAGATCGCCCTTTATACGGAAGAAGAATCCAGCGATATGGACCGTCTGATGATGGGCTTTGACTGGCACCGGATCAGTCGTCTGAATCTGACCGGCTATTCTATGGACGAGCCGGTTGTGGTATATCACTCTCTCATCCGCAACCCCTATGGAGAAAAAATGTACCGGGCGGCGCTGGAGCTGGAGAAAAACGGAATTCCCTTCTCCACCTTTGATCTATATGCCAAAATCGGTATTACCATCAGCAAAATCCGTCAGCAGGTCAGCGCAGTGAACGCCCCGGCGGACATCGCGCAACAGCTGGGTCTGGCGGAAGGCGATGCGGTGCTGGTTTTGGATTCTGTTATTCTGGACAGTGATATGCAGACCATAGAACGCAAAACAGGCTACTACCGCACGGATAAATACTCCTTCACACTGGACCGGCAAGTATAATTATAAAATGGTCCCATCAATTGGCCGGTGTGTCATAGGACCCCCTTTGAGGCACTTTGCAGCTTTGATAGAAAACTCAGCAAAATCCCCGGAATGCTAACGTTAACGCTGACGTTAACGCATTCCGGGGATTTTTGTTTGGTTTCCTATTTAATTGTTGCGGAAACGGGCAAGAAAATCCTTTGTTTCCTGCTTTTTGGGGTTGCTGAAAAGCTCCTCAGGGCTGCCCTGCTCACAGATGACTCCGTCAGACATGTACACCACCCGATTGGAAACATCCCGGGCAAATGCCATTTCGTGGGTCACCACCAGCATGGTCATACCCTCGGCTGCCAACTGCTGCATAACCGTCAGCACCTCGCCAACCATTTCCGGGTCAAGGGCGGAGGTAGGTTCGTCAAACAGCAGAACCTCAGGGTTCATTGCCAATGCACGGGCAATGGCCACACGCTGTTTCTGACCGCCGGAGATCTGCCGGGGCTTTGCGTTGATGTAGGGTGCCATGCCCACCTTTTCCAGATAGTACAGAGCGTTCTTCTCAGCCTCTGCTTTGCTGCGGCCCAACACCTTCATCTGTCCCACTATGCAGTTTTTCAGCACCGTCATGTTGTTGAACAGATTGAATGACTGGAACACCATACCCACATGAGCGCGGTATTCATGGGCCTTCACCTTTCGGTCCGCCACATTTTTGCCGTTGTACCAGATCTCACCGGCAGTGGGCGTTTCCAGAAGATTGATGCACCGCAGAAGGGTGGATTTACCGGAGCCCGAGGCGCCGATAATGGAGATCACATCGCCTTTGTTGACGGTGAAATCGATGTCCTTCAGCACTTCGTTTTTGCCAAAGCGCTTGGAAAGATGCTTAATTTCCAATACCTGTTCCATATCAGCGGCTACCTCTCTTTCCGTGTTCCTTACTGCGCTCATCGAAAGGCGAGCCTTTGTCCGGATGGTTGTAGGTACCGGCGGACATGGTCAGCGCATCGGTCTGCGCCAGCTCATAGCTGTCTGCACCGTCCATCAACCTTTCCACAAAGCGCAGCAGGACCGAAGCAAGCAATGTCATGGTCAGATAGCCGATCATCTCGATGGTGGCAGAGGGGAAATACATATTATTGACACCCACGATATAGCGGTGGGCTGCAAAAAACTCCGTGAAGCTGATGATGAACATCACAGAGGTATCCTTCACGTTGATGATGTAGTTATTGCCGATCTGAGGCATGATGTTCCGCAGCGCCTGAGGCAGGATCACATTGGTCATGGTCTGCACATGGGTCATGCCAATGGCCTTTGCGCCCTCAGTCTGACCGGGGTCAATGGAAATGATACCGCCACGGACAGATTCTGCCATGTACGCGCCGGTGTTGATGGAAACCACCAACAGCGCCGCCAGCCAGATGCCTTCGTTGCCCTTGAACTGCACCGCATTATTGGTAAAGTAGGGCAAGCCGTAGTAAATGAACACTGCCTGCAGCACCATAGGCGTGCCGCGGAACACCTCCACGTAGACACGAACGATGATGCGGATCAAGCGCAGAAAAAAGCGCTTGATGATGTTGTCATTCTTGCTGTAGGGTATGGTGTTGAGAATGCCGCACACAAGGCCGATGATGCAGCCGATCAGCGTTGCCGCCAGCGCAAGGATCAGGGTGTTTTTCATGCCGTTAAGATACATGGGGTGGTATTTTACCCAAAGCTTGCCCACATCCTCAAACAGCTCTATGAGCTTTTCCATAAAAGGCTCCTTTCACGCAGTCTTCCTCCGATCCGCAGATCGGAGGAAGCACGTTCTTGATTCTTTAGATTTCAGGTTGTACCGCGATTGCCTGATCCATGAGGATGTTGAACTGCTCCTCGGTCATTGCGGACAGGACCTTGTCGATGGCATTCTTCAGTTCCTCGTTGCCCTTCAGCACGGAGATACCCAGATTCACGTTCTCAGCGCGCTCTTCTTCCGTTGCAAACTGGAAGTCACCATCCGTGCCGGCAAAATTCAGAATCACCAGATCATCATCCAGCGCTACAGCACCCATAGCAGTGGGCATGTCGGTACAGATAAAGTCCACAGTACCGGTCTGCAGCTGCATGATCATATTGGGAGCTGTCTCCGCGGGAGCCAACAGCTGGGCGCCTTCAATCTGAGACAGGCAGGAATCGTACCAAATGGTACCGGACTGGGAGGTGCACTTGCCACCTGCCAGGTCAGCGATGGACTTGGCATTGGCGTACTGGCTATCCTTCTTGGTAACGCAGACGATGGTAGCGTAGTAGTAGGGACCTGCCATATCGACTTCTGCCATACGGTCAGCAGTCATAGACTGGCCAGCGATGTTGGCGTCCATGGTCTTGGCCTGCACAGCAGGGGTCAGGGAGTCCCATGCGGAGGAAACGATCTCCAGCTCCCAGCCATAAGCCTGGCAGATGCGCTTTGCGATCATCACGTCGTAGCCGTTGGCGTAAGCGCCTTCCACGTTGGAAATGGGAACCGCACCGTTGCTGTCATCCATCTGAGTCCAGTTGTAGGGAGCGTAAGCACATTCCATACCAACAGTCAGAACACCGTCTTCCAGACCAATAATAGTGCTGGTGTCGGTGGCGGTCAGGTCTTCAACAGGGGGAATCGTTGCAGTGGGGGTGTTGGGGGTTGTGCCTTCGTTGCTTTCAGTTCCGCAAGCTGCCAGGGTCAGCAGCATCATAGCTGCCAGTGCGATTGCTAAAATTCTTCTCATTGTTGTTCTTTCCTTTCGGTTTTTGTAATACAAAAAATGAACCGCTTCACGAAGCGGTCCACAGAAATAGCAATACAATATAGATTGCGGTTCTGCTTCGATAGCGCTTCACAAAGGGAGCATTATCGCAAAATGGATTTTTGTTTGGCTGGCTGAGAGGTTTTGCTGCAAATGCAGCTA
The DNA here is from genome assembly GCA_045652545.1 of Faecousia sp. Taxonomy (GTDB): domain Bacteria; phylum Bacillota; class Clostridia; order Oscillospirales; family Oscillospiraceae; genus Faecousia. The sequence continues at coordinate 24,292 of JAZRUM010000029.1, forward strand.
TGGAAACGAAGGAATACTCTGTGTATTTCAAGTTTTCATAGCGCACAGTTGAAGCAAAATATCCAGTCAGAACACAAAAGGACATTTCAGATAATGCCAAGATGTGACAGTCCGGCAGATGTTCTCTGACGACCCAGTTTGGAAAACTCAGGCATTTTCCTCACTTCGGCGGTGTCCCCTTTCCCTTGCAACGGCTGCCTGGCCTTGCTGCAAGATACTGATGAATCCCGCGCCTCTATCTGAGCGATTCAATTTTTTCATATACTAGCACAGTAAACGCTCCCTGTCAACCCCGTTTTCCCCTTTTGCCTGCAAAAAGCGGCCATTCCACCGGAATGACCGCTTTTTTATCATCTCATTGAAACAAATTCCACATTTCCCAAAGCTTCCACTGCCTCGGGACGGTGGGTAACCAAAATTGCCTTCTTACCCAAAGCCTTTAAGCTTTGCAGCAGCGCATCCTCTGTTTTGGCATCCAATGCAGATGTGCACTCGTCCAGAAGAAGGATCGGGCGGTCCATCAACACTGCGCGGGCAATGGCCAGTCGCTGCAGCTGTCCTTTGGACAGTCCCTCATTGTTCTCCCGCACCTGTGTCTGCTCTGCGTCTGTCAGATCCCAAACAAAATCCGCCTGAGCAACATGGAGGATCTTACGTAATGTATCCTCCGTAATCTCCGGATCAATCAACTGGAAATTTTCCAGCACTGTCCCGGAAAACAAAGCAAAATCTTGGGGCACGTAAGCAAACAAATGCCGCGTTGCCTCTGAGCAGGGTATTTCTCCTGCCTCAGTTTCCAGATATATCCTGCCTTTTTGGGGGGTAAACAGCCCTAAAATCAGCTTGAAAACAGTGCTTTTTCCCTTGCCGGAAATACCGGTCAAGCAGCTCCAATCCTCCAGAGGATATCGAAAACTCACATTGCTGAGTACAGGCTGTGCGTCACCGGGGTAGGCAAATGTCACATTTTCAAAAACGATTGCGGTAACGTTCTGCTCCACCTTTTGTTGCTCCGGTATTGCAACGCTCTTCAACAGTTCCGCCAGCCGTTCCGCAGACACCTCCACAGCCGCGAGACGTGACCACAGTCCTGACAAACCCAATACCGGTGCCCGGAATTGGGCAAGCAACTGGATCATGGCAGTTAAAGAACCGTAGCTAAGTGCGCCTACTGCAATGCGACTTGCGCCCCACAGAAGCAAAGCGCCTGCGCTGAGCTGAGAGGCTGTGTTGACAACCCCATTGCTGCCTATTGACCAAAGCCGGCGGTTAAAACGCATACGGAGATTTTTCTTCAAAGCGTTTCCAAAACGACCCAGAATTTGTTCCTGCGCACCCAAGGACTGGATCAGCTCTGACTGCTGCAGGTCTTCTTGCATCACTGCCATTACCTGTTCGTCGGAGGTGCGAACCGCCCGATGTAGCTTCTTAAGGACAGGTCGCACAAAGGCTGTGCCCGCACCAATCACCAATGCGCCAACAAAAAGCACCGTCGCCACGTCAGGTGAAATGATCCACACAGCAGCAAATGCCGCTACCAGTCTGGTCATCTGACCCACAAACCCGGGCAGCGCCACGATTGCTCCGTCGCATAATGTATGCACATCTTCCATGCTTCGATTCAGCAGCTCACCGCTGTGATGCTCCAAAATGGATTCCTCTCTGCTGTAAACTGCTGTGCGCAAAATTCTCATTCGCATAGATGCGTTGACACGATCGGTGGTGCTGGCTGTATACCATGACAGCAATGTATGTAGCAGCACGATTGCAAGCACATCCGCTACAAATATGCCACCCCAAAACAAAAGCCTATCGGCAGCACCCAAAGCTGCATCTATCACAAACCGGGAAAGCAATGCCATAGCCACCAACAATACAGACAGTGCGACCGTAAGTATGCAAAGAGCCATGATCCGGCCTCTATATGGGCGTAAAATTGCTTTCACAAAGGTTTCTTTATTTTTTTTATGATTAGATCGGTATATCAATGTCGCAATTTTCATCCGGCTTTTCACCTTCTATAACATTGCCGCCTTCCGTTTCGGGTGTAGTAGCTCCCGTTTCCTCTTTACCGCTATTATTCACCAAATCATCAAAATCGATTTTGTCCTTACCACCAGAAGTGCTGTTCCCGCCATTGCCGCTATTGCCGCTGTTGCCGCTATTGCCACTATTGCCGCCGTTGCCGCTATTGCCGCCGTTGCCGCCGTTGCCGCCGTTGCCGCTATTGCCGCTATTGCCGCCGTTGCCGCCGCTGCCGCCGCTGCCGCCGTTGCCGCCGTTGCCGCCGTTGCCGCCGTTGCCGGAACCGTTTCCTCCCACTTCAAGACCAATTGTAGGCTCTTCAAAACCTCCCGTTTCAGGCACTGTGGTTTCGTCGGTGGACGCTTCTGGCTGGTGATTACCAGAAGGCATACCGGTATAATTGTCTGCCCAAGCGTTGTTCTGCCAAGGCCACTGACCGCTAATCAGTCCCACCACAACTACACAACAAAGTGCCAGTGCAATGGCAATGCAGGGAATTAAAATAGCCAATTTTTTGTTATCCATTTGATTTCCTCCTGTTAAACATCCGGTTATACAGACGTCCAATGCGCCGCCGCAACCAGATATAATATTTACGCAAGCAAAAAAGTTTCACCCAAACATAACAGTACAGCCGATAACCCGGCTCATTTATATTGTGGGGTTTTCCATTCTTTCTAAAACCGGAAACAACTGCAATGAGCTGTTCCTGCCTCACCGGTTCCAATATCGCCTGATTGTCGCCGCAAAAAAGATATCCTTCCTCAGCAACCTTCATCACACGGTGTAGCACATATTTGCCGTTATCCCGCAGATACAGTGCAATATCCCCCGGTTTCAGCTTACCTTCTATGGGTTTGAGTCGCACCGTATCTCTATACTGACGTAACATCGGCAGCATACTGCAACCGGTAACAGCCAAATTCGCCTGCTTCGCCGTTTCAAGCTGCAGAAGAATCACTTCTATCAGCGATCCCATAGGGACTCGCACCATTTTCATTTCGGATCCCTCCCAGTCATCGCCTGATAGGACACCCGGGCTGCATCGTCGTCATTCCGACAAGTCAGCTCCCACACAGGTACGCTGCGCAGCAAATGATCTGCCAATTCCAGCTGTATCTGCATCTGCTGTGCATTGAGTTTCCACAGCGACTGAGTCATTAGGTTATGTACCGCTTTTTTTGCAGGCATAGGGCAAATTGTATTTTCAATACCCCGCTGCAAAAAAGCAATACCCCCAACAGGCGCTCCCTCCGGAGAGGACATGTCATGCTTGCCCGACCAGGGTGTGCCATACGCCATCCACACACCGTCCACCAGGCGCAACGCCGGCTTATCGTCATTGAGATACCGGGCGCCAAACAGACGGCACCATTTTTCTGTATGTGTGGATTTTCCGGTCCCGCTTTGCGCAGAGAACAGGTACGCCTTTCCATCCAGTAAAACTGCCGAGGAATGCAAATAGGTTCCCTGATGTCTTAGCAAGGCTCTGGAGAAGTAGGCACCGGTACCCAAGTACTGCGCCGTTTCAAAATCCTCCAGATCCGGGTTTAATTCAAGAACCCTGCGAACATCACAATTCAGGGTGATATCCGCAGGGCCGTTAGCGGATATCCGATAAGGCTCCGCTTGCTTTTCTGTACGTCCAGAAACCTCCATATCCACTGTCAATCCGGCAATAAGATAGCGTTTCATATACTTTATCCTGTCTCTACAGAGGCTTCCTTCCAAAATTTTTTAAACCAATGCACCGGTAGGTTGCAGCTTGTTTACAAAGGTCTCCACATCCTGCCGTGCGATCTCGCTGTCAACTTCATAACGGGCAACCAGCGCCTGTGTAAGTGTTTCTACTGTCTGGTCTGTTTCCAACAGCTCCCACAGATAGGCACCGGTACCATTCAGCGTGATCATGCCGGGAAATGCAGACACCGCTTTTCCTACAGGTACAATTACCAATGTGCCTGCCACATCCCGCAGCAAAAAATCCAGACTTCTCTTCATTTGCTTACTCCACGATTATTCATAATACCCGTAGGCATAATATTTTCCGTCCGAGAAATCCACACCGTTAAGAATAAAACCCAAAGGCTTGATGCCGGTCAGCTCCAAGTTGGCTATTGCTCGCTTGACGGCATCCCTCCGGGATCTGCCCTGCCGCACCAACAGCAGAACACCATCTAGTAGATTTGCAACAATGCTGGCATCAGACACAACATTGACCGGAGGGGTATCTACAAGAATATAGTCATACTCTTCAGACATCGCTTCGATCAGCTCACCCATCTTACTGCTGCCCAGCAGCTCGGAGGGATTGGGAGGAACATCGCCGGAGAACAGCACATCCAGATTGGGATAAAGCTCTGTTCGAATCGCCTCTTTCGCGGTAGTAATGCCTGCCAACACATTGGACAGACCGGGCGTTGCCTGTTCCACCAGCAAACGTCCCATAGCAGGACGACGCAAATCCGCATCGATCAGAAGCACTTTATTCCCGTCCTCTGCAACAGAAATGGCCAGATTCAGCAGTGTGATACTCTTGCCTTCACCGGCAGCCGCACTGGTGATGCTAACACGCTTACAACCCTTGTCTCTCAGGAAAAATCGCACATTGGTTCGCAGTGTTTTATATGCTTCCCGAACTGCAAAGCTACTTTTTTTGTTCAGGATCTGGCGGCGTGTATTTAAATAACCGCTCTGCTGCTCCTGTTCTTTTTTCATCACTTGCTCCACCACCTTATCTTTTTGCTGCCCGCCTTAGGCGCAGTATTCAGCTGAGGAATCACACCCAAAACAGGAATGGCGTAGAGCCTCGTCAAATCTTCCTCGCTCTTGATCTGTGCATCCATCAACATCTGTAACAGAAATATCAAAATCGCCAATCCTGCGCCAACGATACCGCCAACAATTGTATTGAGCGTATAGTTAGGGGAGCTGTATGTCTTAGGTACCTTTGCATAGTCAATGATCTTTGCAGAGCTGCCCTCAATGATCGTAACGATCTCATTGGGTGCTACCGTTGCAATCGCATTGGCCAGATCAGCAGATATTTGCGGATTCGGTGTTCTTACGGTTACCTTAAACATTTCTGTCTCGCCTATTACTTCCGCTGAGATCATACCACGGACCTGATCTGCTGAGAGCTTTAGCCCTGTTTCCGCAATCACCTTTTCCAAAACTGTGTCGCTCTGAATAATATTAACGTAAGTCTCCACCAGCCGCAGTGCAACTGCCAGATCAGACGAGGATATGTACGTCCCATCTGTTTTGCCGGAATTGTTGTTTACATAAATCGTCACGCTTGCCTGATATTGGGGTGTTACAAAATTTACGGTGTAAACGAGCACGGCTGTCCCCAAAAGCACTGCGCACAGCACCACGATCCACAATCTTTTCAATATGACTTTAAATAAGTCTTTCAAATCTATTTCGATATTCTCATTCATTTCCATTCACCTCTAAAACGAAACAGTACATTTTGTGTGCCTGCACATAACGGCATGCGACCATTCCAAATCAGTATACATTTTATCATAGCTGCATTTAGATGTCAACTTTGATTCCCTTTAAAAAATACCTTTTTTTAAACCAGCCGCTTAAATGCATTAAAACTCTGCGTTTTATGTCGAAATATCAACAATACTACCAGAGCACTGATCCGGCTTTCTTTTTTAGCAAAGAGGATTTTTGTTCTGCCGACAGACGCTCCTTGTTTTGAGGTTTGCGTGCTGTGTTGGCTCGGCAGATTATACATTGACTTTCCGTGGGTTTTCATGGTACAATGTATCCAAATTTTTGCAAGGAGGCGATCCCATGAACAATGTGATTCTGCCTAAGGGCTACAAACCCGTTCTGAATAGTTACGATCTGCAGCGTGCGATTGCGCTGACAAAAGATATTTTCCAGGAAGAGTTTACCCAGAATTTGCAGCTGAAGCGTGTATCTGCGCCGCTGTTTGTCAGAAGCTCCTCCGGTCTGAATGATGATCTTTCCGGCAAGGAGCGCGCCGTTGCTTTTGATATCCCCGCCATTGGCGATTATGCACAGGTGGTCCATTCCCTGGCAAAATGGAAGCGTCTGGCACTGGATAAGTACGGATTTGCAGTACATGAAGGTCTGTATACGGACATGAACGCCATCCGTCGGGATGAAGAACTGGATAACATCCACTCCATTTACGTTGACCAGTGGGACTGGGAGCGAATTATCAATCCGCAGGATCGGACGGAAGCATATCTGAAAGAAACGGTACAATCCATTGTGGACGTGATCTGCGATGCCAGCGAGGCTTTGAAAAAAGCATTCCCTCAGATCTCTGTAGAACTGTGCCGACAGGTGCGCTTTGTCACCTCTCAGGAGCTGGAGGACCTTTACCCGGATAACACCCCGGAGGAGCGAGAACATCTCTACGCCAAAGCGCACAAGACAATCTTCGTCATGCAGATCGGTGATAAGCTGCGTTCCGGAAAGACCCACGGCAACCGTGCTCCCGACTACGACGACTGGACGCTGAACGGTGATATCATTTTCTGGAATGATCTGCTGGGAATTGCCTTTGAGATCTCCTCCATGGGCATCCGTGTAGATCCGGCTGCTTTGGACAGCCAGCTTTCCAAAGCAGGCTGCGACAACCGTCGTGAGCTGCCTTTCCATAAAATGCTGTTGAATAACGAGCTGCCTTTGACCATCGGTGGCGGCATTGGCCAGTCCCGGCTCTGCATGCTGCTCATCGGTTGCGCCCACATCGGCGAGGTGCAGACCAGCCTGTGGGATAACGACACCCTGCAGATCTGCAAGGAAAACGGCATCCCGCTGCTGTAATACGGAGGTACCGATATGGAATGCAGAAAATTTGGAAACACCGGTCTTGCTCCTTCCATTCTCGGCTTTGGTATGATGCGCCTCAAGCGCAAAGAGGACGGTCGCTTCGACGAGAAATGGGCCATTGACACCTTGCGCTATGCCATCGACAATGGACTGAGCTATGTGGACACCGCATATGCATATGAAGACAGCGAACGCATCACCGGTCTTTGCCTGCAGGACGGTTACCGGGAAAAGGTCACGCTGGCAACCAAAATGCCCGTTCCCCTTATGACCTGCGAGGAGGATTTTGACCGCATTCTGGAGGAACAGCTGCAACGTCTGCAGACCGACTGCATCGACGTTTACCTGCTGCATTGCCTCAGCCGCAAAGCATGGGATACCAAGGTCATCCCTTTCCGGGTGCTGGAGCACGCAGAAAAGGCAAAGGCCGCAGGTAAGATCAAGCATTTAGGCTTTAGTTTCCATGACAGTCTGGACGCTTTCAACTATATTCTCAACGCTTATGACAAGTGGGAGTTCTGCCAGATTCAACTGAACTATATGGATGTGCAATACCAGGCAGGTCTGCAAGGCTTGAAGCAGGCCCACGAAAAGGGTCTGGCTGTGGTGATCATGGAGCCGCTGCGAGGCGGCAAGCTGGCAGATGTGCCCCAGGAAGTTGCGCAGATGCTGCCGGGAGACCCGGTGGAAAGCGCCTTAGATTTCCTTTGGAATATGCCCGAAGTGAATGTGGTACTCAGTGGCATGAGCGAAACACAGCAGGTGGAGCAAAACCTGCGCTATGCCCATCGGGCACATGCAGGAATGCTCAAAGGCGAGCAAGTGACTGCTATGGTCAATGCCGGTGACCGGTTGCGTTCCATCATCAGCATTCCTTGCACCGGATGCGGTTACTGCACTGTCTGTCCCAAGGACATCGCCATTGCTCAGCTATTTGAGCTACATAATCAACGGCAGCTGGACGGCGATACGGCAACCGCCAAAAAAGCTTACGAGGCCTTGGAGAACAGAAACGCCGATCACTGCATCGGCTGTGGCGAATGTATGAAACTGTGCCCTCAGGGCATCGAGATCCCCACCCAACTAGAAAAGATCCGGAAATTTTACGAATAACTTTTTACTTAATACTTAAGCAGAGAAAAAGCAGCGATAGCAAATGCTATCGCTGCTTTTTTCAAAGATCCTACACGCTGAGGGGTCCGTAACGGAACATTGCCTTTTTCGTTAATCAAATTTCAATGCGGTATTCGCGGATAGCCAGCGCCATGGCGATCAGATCGTCCTCCCAGCGCATGGTATCCGAATCCGGGATCCGTCCTTCCCGTTCCATAGCCTCCAGTACCCGGGTCATGCCCTCTTTCAGGCCGATCTTAGGCCGGAATTCCGGAATATCCCGGTAGACCTTTTCGCAGGAATAGTAATCGTTGAAGGAGAATTCGTCTCCGGCCAGCTTAAACATTTTGGGGTCGATGGCAAGCAAGGTATCCAGAGGCAGACCCACCATGGGCACTTCTCTGCCGATAATCTCCATGGCAGTGCGGTGGTACTGGTCAAACTGAACATAATCGTCCCGGACCAGGTTATAGGCCTGGCCGATGCAGCAATCCCGCTCCATAGCGCCCACAAAGCCGTAAGCCGCATCATCCACATGGAGAAACTGGTGGATAGCCTTGCCGTCGCCGCTGACCAGAATGGGCTTTCCTTTGCGGATCCGGTCCAGCCAGGAGAAATCACGACCGATCTGGCGCAAAAGGCCCATCTTGTCACCGTAGGTGGTAGAGGGGCGAATGATGCACACCGGGAAGCCTGTATCGTGGTAGGCTTGCAGGAACACCTGCTCCGCAGCGCTCTTGTTCCTGCCGTAGGGAGTAAACGCTCTATGGGGGTGGTCTTCCGTTACGGGCAACCAATCATAATCTACACCGTAGACACAAGTGGTGGAGCAGAAAACGAAATGGCCGATGCCTGCAAAAGCCCGTACATCACTTTCTGCGTCCTCGGCATTGTAGCACCGCATATCGATGGCAGCATCAAATTTCTCCCGCTGCATGGTCTTTTCAAACGCCTCCCGGTCCAGCCGGTCACCCTGAATATGACGCACGCCCTCCGGCAGGGTAGCGGTGATGCCCCGGTTGAAGCAGGTCACATCATGGCCCCGCTCCAGCAGCACACGGACGATGCTCTTACTGATATTACCCGTTCCGCCAATCACAACAACTCTCATTTTTCTGTTCCTTTCACAAAAACAACTTCTGTTTATCCCAATTCTTCTGCTTTATCGCGGTATGGACTCTCCAGGGGGCTTTCTGTATCGGCCTCCTTTTGGTAACGGCCGACCACATTGGCAGCCAACTCCACAGGCAGCAACGTTCCTGCGCCGGCTACACAACCTCCGGGGCACGCCATGCCCTCCAAAAGATAGCCGTTATACTTGCCGGCTTTCGCTAAGGCCATAAGTTTTCGACATTCCCGAAGGCCCTCTGCGCGAGCAGTCAAAATCTGCGCATCGGGTTTTGTTTTGCGAATCACATTGGCCACCGCATTGGCAACGCCACCGGACACCGCAAAGCCGCGTCCTGCGGCTGATCCTTCGTTCAGATCGCACATGGGTTCGATGGTTTCAAAATCAATTTCCTTAGCCTCGAACATTCCCTGCAATTCCTCAAAGGTCAGCACAAAGTCCACATCCGAGCGGATATCCTCCCGGATTGCCTCCAATTTCTTGGCGGCGCAAGGACCTACGAACACCACCTTGCATTGGGGGTACTTCTTTTTCATAAGCCGGGCAGTCAAAACCATAGGTGTCAACGTCATAGAGATTTTATTGGTCTCTCCGGGGAACAGCTTATAAATCATAGAATGCCACGCAGGACAGCAAGAGGTCGCCATATAGTTCTGCTCTGCGGGTACCTTATCCATAAAATCCTCAGCCTCGGCAACTGTACACATATCCGCACCCACCGCTACCTCTACAACGCGGTCAAACCCCAACTTCTTCATAGCGGCAATAAATTTCCCGGGGGTGGAGTGCTTGCCGAACTGTCCAACAAATGCCGGTGCCACAATTGCGATCACTCGGTCGCCCTTGATAATAGACTGAACAACCTGAAAAATCTGACCCTTATCCACAATAGCGCCGAAGGGGCAACTGACCAGGCACTGACCGCAAGCCACGCATTTATCTTGATTGATTTTCGCTCTGCCCTGTTCGTCTGAGACAATCGCATCCATACCGCAGGCCACCTGACAGGGTCGGTCCAAATGAACGATGGCATTATAGGGGCAAGCCTTAGCGCACTTACCGCAACGAACGCACTTGTCAAGATCAATATAGGAGCGGTTATTCTGAAACGAAATAGCATCCTTAGGACAGACCTTCTGACAGGATGCCGCCAGGCAGTTCTGACAGTAGTTGCTGACCTTGTACTGATTGGTGGGACAAGCGTGGCAGGCATAAGGAATAATATTGATAAGCGGTGGGGTATAGTATTGTTCCGCCACAGCAGCTTCGTCCATAACCTCAGTCATCAAATGACGGGTCTGGATCGGGCGGATATTCAGGCCCATAGCCAACCGGACACGTTCGCTGGCGATTGCCCGCTCCAAAAACACAGATTCTCGGTGCAACGGCTGGTCACCGGGTACGATGATATAGGGCAATTCATCCACACCTTCATAGCCGCGTCCGGAGTAGGCCATACGCGCTACCTCTGTAAATACTTTTTTGCGAATATCCGTAATAAGGGAAGGAATACCTCTCATTGTGTTACCTCCTAAACGCCTTGCGTAAAACGGGAACAGCCAACAGCGCAACAGCTCCACCAATCAGCGCTGTAATCAACTGAGGCCATGAGAACATCGTGCTAAAGGTCGCCACCTGCTTTTCCGGCAAAGGCAAAACTCGACACAAAAGCTGTGTCACAATGAAATAGAGCGCTAAGAATTTGCACACAGCAGCGCACAACAAGCCGATTCCCTGTCTCCAGATAGGGAAATTCTTTTTGGAACTCAGAAAATGCAAAATCAGGACATAAATCACATTACCTACAGCAATAGCAGGAACAATGGGAATGATTTGAGGACCGATGCCCAGCATAAAAGCAAAAAACGGTGAGATCACTGCTACGACTGCACCGGTCCACACCCCTGTAAACAACGCCGCGATAGCCAGCACTGCATTCACACAGGAACCGGTAATCAGCTGTCCACCGGCTTTGGTGACACTCTGCAACAGCACCAGCATAGCCGTAAGAACTGCAGTCCGTGTGATCTGTAAACTTTTCTTCTTCATAGAAAAACTCTTTCCTTTATGAATTTACTCAATAAGTATAATTATTTCTCCTTCAGCTGTCAACCTGACGATAGCAGAAATACATGGTTTATTTGTCAGAAAGTTGGAAAATGAATCTACAACCATGCGACCCAAAAGATGCGCCAAAAAAGCGCAAATCGGATGCAAAAGTTTACTGGCGGTTAAACGCAGAAAACAGTCAGTAATCGTGAGATTTACTGACTGTTTCTTGGCAGGCGCACAAGGACTTGTTTGCATCTTTACCTTTGGCGAAGATAGAGGTTCGCCTCCGTCAAGCCGTCGGCGGGAACGCTCGTCCGCGTTGCATTTAGATTATTCAAGCCCAGTGCCTGCAGAGAAAACAGCGATAGCAAATGCTATCGCTGTTTTTCTGGCAGGGGCACAAGGACTTGAATTGCCATAGATTTTGCATTTTGTTAACTTTTGTTAACCATTTAGCACCATTTCTGCGAGTTTTCTGAACATTTACACCCCACTAAATACCATAGTTAACCAACCTTTACCTCCCCAATAAGGGGAAAAATAAGGGAAAACTTTTTATATCTGCACATAGCAGGTACTCCACAAAATATAATGATACGAAATACATGAAAACAGGTTAATACAATCCTATAATTATTCTATTCTTTAAAGCGGAGAATTTTATATTGTCTGTAAACAATCTTGCTTATATTGTTAATAACTCCTTTTCTGTATTTTCAGATTTTAACGGCAATTTTTTTGTTGGAAACTCTGAATTAATACGCACAATTTCTTCCTTGTCAAGTCCAAATTCCTCAATTATGTCTTCATATAAATGAAGATTGCTATTGTTCACCGTTCTAAAATTAAGCCCAAGAAACGCAACAAAACATGCTTCCATAGACCAATTTCCAACATCCTTTGTGTTTTCAAATGCAGATGCGAGAGGAAAGATTCGTGTTTTATTAATTCTGGTCACTACTGTTTGACAATAGACGAACAGCAAATATTGACGATAATTATGAAGAGGTAGGTAGGAATTCGCCTCGTGATATTTCTTTAGTGACCCAAAAAAGATGTGACTGTACAAAACTTCAAATATTTTTCTAGTTATTTTATACTTATCATATCCACGAAGAACGCCTATTGTCCGAATGAGTTGCATCTCAGGATTTGAATACCCGCGTTTAGCGAATTTAGGTCGCCAGCTTTTTTCTTGTTCCTTCTTCCTTTTGATTGAAAAAAGCACCTGTATCGCGTCAACAAAACTATATATTTGGTGATTATGCAAAGTGTTTTTTATAAATTCCCATGAGCATACTGTGTAGGCTTTTTTTCGCTGAAAATATGTTCTATCTTCAAAAGCTGCGAGTAAATCCAGCCTTCTCTGAATTTCTTCTGTATGTTGATAGTTATACATTGGAAAAACATCAAATACATTATACATTTCTGCTATGCTTTTTATCTTGAACGGTTGTGCCGTTGTTCTTTGAACTGCCAGACACAAGGTTATCACAGATAGCATCCAAAATGCATTTTTCCACTCATTCAGCTGATCAATTTTGGTCATCCGGAAAAATGCCAAAGAAATAAGCACTAGTATACAATTATATTGCATCACCATCATAAAACAATAGTCGATAATTTTATCTTTCAATTGCACAAAAAGAGCCATTTTCTTTTCATCTTCGGATAAGTATTCCAAGAAGGCAAAGGTGATAACAAATAGCAGAAAAAGTGCAGTCTTTATTCCAAATATGTCAAAGTATACTGTCGAGCAAGTAAACAAATACAGCAATACCATACGTTGGTTTTCCTTAAAATTTGTATACGAAATCACAGATATCGCGGCGATAATATATATTGCTATCAAATTGTTAGCAAACAAGTCCTCCATTTTGTGTTTCCTTACCTTTCTATATTTCTATGGCAAAAATATTAATATACAATCCTAAAGTAATCTAAATACGCTTTAAAGCGATCTTGGGTGGTGAGGCAGGTGTCCATAAGGAAGCCTTTTTCGTGATCCCATTCTTTAAGGCCACGGTAGTAGAACAGCTTTAGATAATCCTCGATGATAAAAGGCACGATGTTGTGTTTCAGGCACTCTTTAAAAAGGATCAGGCGGCCTACGCGGCCATTTCCGTCCTGGAAGGGATGGATGCGTTCGAAAGCCACATGGAAGGCTACGATGTCCTCAAAGGTCTTGGAAGGCAGTGCATTATAGTCTGCCAGTAGCTTGCGGATTTCACCGGCAACATTTTCGGGGAGTGTAGTATCGTTACCGCCCACCTCGTTGGGAAGCTTCTTATACTCGCCCACAGCGAACCAATCCTTGCGGCTATCGCTGGTGCCGGTCTTCAGTACGAAATGCAGCTCCTTGATAAACTTCTCGGTCAGCGCAGAACCTGCTTGGTCGATCACCATATCAATGCAGCGGAAGTGGTTGGAGGTTTCGATCACATCGTCCACATTCACAGACTCATTTTCAAAACCGATGGTATTGGTCTCAAAGATATACCGGGTCTGATCGTGGGTAAGGCGGCTGCCCTCAATATGGTTTGAGTTATAAGTCAGGTCAATTTGAATTTTATGATAGATACCTCCGGTCATCTTAGCTGCTTTTTGATCACGCAGGATCTGCAGCAGAGAGGGGGTATCTTTCTTTTTGTTGACGCGATCCGGCTTCTGTGCATTTTCCGGAATGTACCAAGTTTTGCCGGTAAGCTTGGCATCGGCAATTCTGCCATGAGCGCAGTAATTTCTCACACTTCGTTCGGAAATGCC